>NZ_QFDQ01000022.1 GCF_003270085.1 Streptomyces triticisoli
TCACACACGGGAGCGGGACCTCCCGAGGAATGATCGGAAGGTCCACAGCGTCCTCGCTGTGTTTCTTCAAAGGAACCTCGTCCCAGCGGATGCTGAGGACGGGGTATCAACATATCTGGCGTTGACTTTTGGCACGCTGTTGAGTTCTCAAGGAACGGACGCTTCCTTCGTACTCACCCTCGCGGGCTTTCCTCCGGGCGCTTCCCTTCGGTGTTCACTACGTTAGCCGATTCTCCCGGTGACTCATAATCGAGTCTCGCGAGTTCGATTCCGAGCGCACAGGCGCACCGAAATCGACCCCGCTGAGGGGGGGCTCGGTTGAGTAGTTGGGTTGGCCGCTCCGGCTGCAGGCGATCGCCGTACCCGGTTCAGCGGCTTGGGCCACGTTACGCATCTTCCGCCAGAGAGTCAACTTCGACGGCGCCGCGGCATGTGGGCGCGGTGGGGGCTCACCGTGGGATCGCCGGCGACCCAGAGAGGCAGACAGCGCGAGCGATCATCGGACTGATCGCACTGACGGCCATGATCGCCCCACCACACTGGTCCCGGCTCGCTATACCGTGCCCCGACCATGACCCGCTCCTCCGCTGGATCTCCACCCGCAAGCGGCACCGAAAGCCCCAACAGCAATGGGTGTGGCTCTCCCGCTGGGAAGATCGCCGTGTTCGGGCTCCGGGCTGAATATGTGATGCGCGCCAGGTTGACCGGCCCATAGGGTTGCGCCCGTGCCGATGACTGCCTCGCCTTTGTCCGCATATCCCCCGTTGAACGTGCGGGTGCACACACCCCGTCTGTCCTTGCTGGGAGCGACAGATGAGCTCCTGGAGCGTCTGGTCCCGACGGTTCGCAAGGGCGTGGTCACGCAGCCCCCGTGGCCGTTTGACGATCCGATGTCCCTCTATGAGGACAGCCCAGAGCGCGAGTGGGGCTGGTTGCAGGGGGTGTGGCGCGGCCGGGGCCGGGTCAGCTCGAGCCTTTGGCGTCTGTACTTCGTCGTGGTCATCGACGGCGAGCCGGTGGGCATGCAGGATCTGATCGGCATCGACTTCGCCGCGTTCGGTACGGTCACCACCTTTTCCTGGCTCAGCCCGGACGTGCGGGGCGGCGGCTTGGGCAAGGAGATGCGTCAGGCGGTGCTGCATCTGGCTTTCGATGGGTTGGGGGCCCGTGAGGCGAGCAGCGATGCCTTCTTCGACAACCATGCCTCGAACCGTGTCTCCCAAGCTCTGGGGTACGTGCCGAACGGCGTCAGCTGGGACACCCGGCGCGGCGAGCCGGCGGAGATCAAACAATGGAGGCTGACCCGCGAGCAGTGGATCAAGCGACGGCGCGATGACATCGAACTCGTCGCCGTTGGTGACTGCCTGCCAGTCCTCGGGATTGACCCGCCACCAACTGACTGATCACCAAGCCACCCGGAGAAGACCCGCCCTCTCCTCAGGTGGGCCGCCGGACTCCCCTCGCCTGGATCGCTACCGGGGCTGACTACCTCACGACAAGATTCAGGATCTTCCCAACGGAAGAACTACACCCAACAGCAATCAGATCCGATGAGAATCCAGAGCCGCACAGCGTCTCAGCGGAACTGATCAGCCCAGCTCAACGCCGTTCGATCGCCCGCCGAACAGGTCAGAACGGACAGTGAGACGGCGAAAGCGGTGGAGGTCGGCGCGCGTCGACAGTCCTCCGACCGGCCAAGGACGCGTCACACGCCACGCTCGCGAGCGATCACGCATCTTCGGGCCCGACTCCGCGCCGCCTCGCCGGCGAGCCGCGAACGAGGCGCACGGCGGCTCAGGCTCCGCCGGACGGCTTGGCTCTCGGGCTCAGTCGGTACGCCGAGACTGTTGGATCACCGGCGAGAAAGAAACGGTGCTGCCAGTCGTGGGCTTTGCTCACGCCTACCCGAGGGCCAATCCGGATGAGCGCAGCGGATACTGGCTCGCCCTCGGACAGCGCGACCGAGGCGCCCGTCAGCAGGTCTGTGCCGTTGTGCTCTGCCGTGATGCCGAGCGCCTGGCAGAAGTTCCCCGGACCCCGCGCAAGGCGTGGGCTCTCGACCTTCGCCCCTCGCCGCTTGCGTGCCAGGTCTTCCCCTTCGATGACCCTGCCTGCGCGGATGAGGACGGCCGAGGCGATGCCGTCTGTTCCGGTGACGATGTTGGCGCACCAGTGGAGACCGTGAGACCGGTAGACGTACAGGTGTCCTGCGGGTCCGAACATGACGGCGTTGCGGGGTGTCCTGCCTCGGTAGGCGTGGGAGGCGGGGTCGGCCGTACCGGAGTACGCCTCGGTCTCCGTGATGGTGATGCTCACGGTTCCCTCGGGGGCCTCGTGGGTGAGGAGGGCACCGAGCAGCTTGGGTGCGACTTCTTCAGCGGGGTGAGCGAGATCCATGACGTTCATGCTGACCGACTGGACATGCGGTAGGTGAAGTAGACGCAGACGTGACCGGGGCGGCCCCGCTGGTCGGGGGCGACCTCCGGGACGGGGCGGTCGAAGAACTCCCCGGGCAGGGGCGTACGGTCCGAGGGCGCGATCATGACTTCCGAGCGTAACCCAGACGGGTGGGCGCCCCTCGGTGTTCAAGGTCCGCTCCCCTTACGGGGCGCGGGTGTGGAACCGGTGGCGGTCGGATCGCGTTTGTAAGGGTCGGAGATCCACGTAAAGGGAGAGTCATGGGGTTCAAGAAGCTGCTCGCGAGCCTCGGCGCCGGCGGTGCCTCGGTCGAGACGGTGCTGCACGAGGTCAACGTCGTGCCGGGCGGAGTCGTCCAGGGGGAGGTACGGATCGAGGGCGGCTCGGTGAACCAGCAGATCGAGGGGCTGTCGGTCGGGCTGCAGGCGAAGGTCGAGGTCGAGAGCGGCGACCAGGAGTACAAGCAGGACATCGAGTTCACCAAGGTGCGGCTCGGTGGTGCCTTCGAGCTGCAGGCGGGGGCCGTGCACGCGGTGCCGTTCGGGCTGGAGATCCCGTGGGAGACGCCGGTCACGATGATCGACGGGCAGGCGCTGCGGGGCATGCACATCGGGGTGACCACGGAGCTGGCGATCGCGCGTGCCGTGGATTCGGGTGACCTGGACCCGATCAACGTGCATCCGCTGCCGGCGCAGCAGGCGATCCTGGACGCGTTCATCCAGCTCGGCTTCCGGTTCAAGAACGCGGACATGGAGCGCGGTCACATCCGCGGGACGCGGCAGCGGCTGCCGTTCTACCAGGAGATCGAGTTCTACCCGCCGTCGCAGTACCGGGGACTGAACCAGGTCGAGTTGAGTTTCGTGGCCGACGAGCACGCCATGGACGTGGTGCTGGAGATGGACAAGAAGTCGGGTCTGTTCAGCGAGGGCAGCGACACGTTCCGGTCGTTCCAGGTGGGTCTGCACGACTACCAGGGGACCGACTGGGCGGCGTACCTCCACCAGTGGATCGCCGAGGTCGGCAGCAGGCGCAACTGGTTCTAGGCTCGGGAATCGACGACCCAGGAAACGATCAGGAGGTATCGAGGTGACCGAGCTCAAGAGGCGGCCGCTCCCCCACGACTTCCATCCGCCCGTGCCCTCGTTCACGGTCACGAGTGACGACGTCCGGGAGGGCGCGACACTCAAGGACGCTCAGGTCCAGGCGGGTGGGAACACCTCGCCGCAGCTGCGCTGGGAGGGTTTCCCCGCAGAGACCAGGAGCTTCGCCGTGACCTGCTACGACCCGGACGCCCCGACGGGCAGCGGGTTCTGGCACTGGGTGGTGTTCGACATCCCGGCCTCCGTGACGGAGCTGCCGGCGGGTGCGGGCGGCGGCAAGTTCGAGGGGCTGCCCGAGGGCGCCGTGCACGCGCGCAACGACTACGGGACGAAGGACTTCGGGGGTGCCGCGCCACCGCCCGGGGACGGGCCGCACCGCTACGTCTTCACGGTGTACGCCGTCGACCAGGAGAAGCTGGGTCCGGACTCGGACGCCTCTCCCGCGGTGGTGGGCTTCCATCTGCGCTTCCACGCGCTGGCGAGGGCCCAGCTGATCGGTGAGTACGAGAACCCCGCCGAGGGCTGAGTCCCGCGTGGCGCAGGCCCGCGTTCGCTGAACATTTGCCCGTCTCCGGTCTTGGGATCGACCGGAGGCGGGCATTTATTGCGTTGTCCCATCCGGTGCGCCCGGCCAGAGTTGGTCCAGCCCGCCGCGGGGTGGGCCGGTGCACACGGGAGGTGGGCTGGAATGCGGGACACGCTGGTGCTGAACGCGAGCTTCGAGCCGCTGTCGACGGTGACGCTGAAGCGAGCCGTCGTGTTGGTGCTGCAGTCGAAGGCCGTGGTCGAGCAGGCCCACCCCGAGCTGCGGATGCGGGGTGCGGCGGTGGACATACCCGCGCCCCGGGTGATCCGGCTGTGCCGGTACGTGCGCGTGCCCTTTCGAAGACAGGCTCCGTGGTCGCGGCGGGGGGTGCTGGTACGGGACCGGCACCGGTGCGCGTACTGCGGGCGGCGGGCGACGACCGTGGACCATGTGGTGCCGCGGTCGCAGGGCGGGCGGGACACCTGGCTGAACACGGTGGCCTCGTGCGCGGAGGACAACCACCGCAAGGCGGACCGGACTCCGGAGCAGGCGGGTATGCCGTTGCTGCGGGAGCCGTTCGAGCCCACGCCGGCGGATGCGATGCTTCTGTCGTTGGGGCGGGAGGAGTTCGAGGCGCTGCCCGCCTGGCTGGCTCGGTCGGCCGCGTAGCCCCAAGGCAGTCGGGGTCCGCCTTCGTCGCGAAGGCGGACCCCGACTGCGTAGGGCTGGGCTGAACTGGGCTGGGCTGTTCAGTCGATGGACGGCTTCTCGCGGCGCTCCGTGCTCGTACCGGCGTTGCCGCCGCCCGAACCGCCGCCCAGGGAGCCGAAGTTGCCGATGGCGCCGGACAGGCCCTTGAGGGCGTCGCCGATTTCGCTGGGGACGATCCAGAGCTTGTTGGCGTCGCCCTCGGCGATCTTGGGAAGCATCTGGAGGTACTGGTAGGAGAGCAGCTTCTGGTCGGGGTCTCCGGCGTGGATGGACTCGAAGACCGTACGGATCGCCTGGGCTTCGCCCTCGGCGCGCAGGGCGGCGGCCTTGGCCTCACCTTCGGCGATCAGGATCGCGGACTGCTTCTCACCCTCGGCGCGCAGGATCTCGGACTGCCGGACCCCCTCGGCCTGGAGGATCGCGGCGCGTTTGTCGCGGTCGGCGCGCATCTGCTTCTCCATCGAGTCCTGGATGGAGGTGGGCGGTTCGATGGCCTTCAGCTCGACGCGGTTGACGCGGATGCCCCACTTGCCCGTGGCCTCGTCGAGGACGCCGCGCAGGGCCGCGTTGATCTCCTCGCGGGAGGTCAGGGTGCGTTCGAGGTCCATGCCGCCGATGATGTTGCGCAGCGTGGTGACGGTGAGCTGCTCGATGGCCTGGATGTAGCTGGCGACCTCGTAGGTGGCGGCGCGGGCGTCGGTCACCTGGTAGTAGATGACGGTGTCGATGTTGACGACCAGGTTGTCCTGGGTGATCACCGGCTGCGGCGGGAACGGTACGACCTGTTCGCGCAGGTCGATGCGGTTGCGGATGGTGTCGATGAACGGGACGACGATGTTGAGGCCCGCGTTCAGCGTCCGCGTGTAGCGGCCGAAGCGCTCGACGATGGCGGCGCTCGCCTGTGGGATGACCTGGATGGTCTTGATCAGGGCGATGAAGACCAACACCACCAGAATGATCAGGACGATGATGACCGGTGCCATCGTTGCTGCCCGTACCCCTTCTCCGCCTTGGCTCTCTCAAAAGATCCTGTGGCTGTTGAAGATCTTGTCGGTTGAGTCTGACAGACCGTCGTACACCTCGTGGGGTGTTCGGTCCACTTGCGTCGTTGCCCGGTGGCGGGCGGTCACATGACGACGGCGGTGGCCCCCTCGATGTCCACGACGTCCACCTGTTCGCCGGCTTCGTAGGCTCGGTCGGTGTCGAGTGCGCGCGCCGACCAGATCTCCCCGGCGAGCTTGATACGGCCGCCGGCGCCGTCGACACGTTCGAGTACGACGGCCTGTTTGCCCTTCAGTGCGTCGACTCCCGTGGCCAGTTCGGGGCGTTGTTTGCCGTGCCGGGCCGCGATGGGCCGGACCACGGCGATGAGGGCGACGGAGACCACGACGAAGGTGAGCACCTGGACGACGACGCCGAAGCCGAAGCCCGCGACGATCGCGGCGGCGACGGCGCCCACCGCGAACATGCCGAACTCCGGCATCGCGGTCACCACGAGCGGAATTCCGAGCGCCGCCGCCCCGACCAGCCACCACACCCATGCGTCGATGTTGTTCACATGTTCATGGTAGGCCGCGGGTGGTGACGGCGGACAGGGGCGCGGTGAAGGGGGTTCAGGACAGCGGCAGGCCCTGGGCGGTCCAGCGGTCGCCGACCTGCTCGACGACGAGCGGGAGGCCGAAGCACAGGGAGAGGTTGCGGGAGGTGAGTTCGAGCTCCAGGGGGCCTGCGGCGAGGACCTTGCCCTGGCGGATCATCAAGACGTGGGTGAAGCCGGGGGCGATCTCCTCGACATGGTGGGTGACCATGATCATCGAGGGGGCGATCGGGTCGCGGGCGAGCCGGCCGAGGCGGCGGACCAGGTCCTCGCGGCCGCCGAGGTCGAGGCCGGCGGCAGGCTCGTCGAGCAGGAGCAGCTCGGGGTCGGTCATCAGGGCGCGGGCGATCAGGGTGCGCTTGCGCTCGCCCTCGGAGAGGGTGCCGAACGTCCGGTCGAGGTAGTCGCTCATGCCGAGGCGGTCGAGGAAGGCGCGGGCGCGCTGCTCGTCGATGTCCTCGTACTCCTCCTGCCAGCCGGCGGTCATGCCGTAGGCGGCGGTGAGCACGGTCTGCAGCACGGTCTGGCGCTTGGGGAGCTTCTCGGTCAGGGCGATGCCAGCCATGCCGATGCGGGGGCGCAGCTCGAAGACGTCGGTGCCGGGCCTGCCGAGGGTCTCGCCGAGGACGGTGGCGGTGCCGGTGGTGGGGAAGAGGTAGGTCGAGGCGATGTTCAGCAGGGTGGTCTTGCCTGCGCCGTTGGGGCCGAGGATGACCCAGCGCTCGCCCTCCTTGACCGACCAGGAGACCTGGTCCACCAGAGCCCGGCCCTCGCGGACCACGGATACGTCCTGAAGCTCCAGAACATCGCTCATGAGCGCGTTGTCTCCCCTTGCAGTGTGCTGCCGGTCTCGGCCGTCGCGTACGCCTGTGGCTCGGTCCGCCGCGCCGGTGGGCGCAGCCCCCAACGAATCTACGCCACGAGCCGGGCGGGGCGGCCCATCGGTCCTCTCCTTAGGGTGGAGGCATGCTCTCGGAACCGCGCTCTGGACGTCTTGCCGCTTGGGGAAATGCCCTTTTGTCCGGACATGTATCGCCGGACCACACCGTGCTCGCCATTGTCGGGGACGATGCCGTCCACCGGGTGGAGGGCCTGCCCGGGGAGTCGGGGCCGGTCGGGCTCACGCTGGCCCTGGGGCGGCTGCGGACGCTCGGGGTGAGTGCGCTGCGGGTGGCGCTGCCCGCGCCGGGGCATCCGCTGGGGCTGAGCGGGCCGCCGGAGTTCAATGCGCGGGCGCTGGAGGCCGAGGAGGCCGTGATCTGTCACGGCGCCGCTCTCGGGCTGGTGCCTCAGGCGTACGAGGTGGGGCCCGAGGGTGATGTGCACGCCGAGGTGGTGTGGCACGTGCTGCCCGTGCGGGAGGCGCCGCCGGTCGACGTGCCGTCGCTGGGTGAGGCCGAGCGGGAGCTGGCCGAGGCGTTGCGGGAGGCGACTCAGGTGCTGTCGCGGCTGGACGTGGCCGGGTCGGGGCCGGTGGCTCAGGCGGCGATCGACGCGTACCGGGCTCGGGCCGAAGGAGGGCGTGGGCAGGAACTGCTGGCGCCCGGGTACCCGCCGCGGGCGGCGCGGGTGCTGGAGCTGGCGCGGCGGGTGGGGTTGCTGGTGTCGCTGGCGTACGAGAAGCGGCACGGGGGTGCGGTGAGTGCGTCCGAGATCGGGGCGCGGGGGGATGTGCTGCGGGTGGTGGAGCGGACGGCTCGGCGGGCGCAGGTCGCGGCGTACAACTCCGTTGTGGAGGAGCGGGAGAAGGGGGTGCGGTGAGCGTGGGTTCGCTGGGCGCCCGGCGTTGCGCTGTGGGGGTTGGGTGCGCAGCCCGGCGTTTGCGGGGTGCTTCCCCCAAGCTCTCGGCTGCGCTCGAGCAGGGGCACCCCCATCGTCCTGAGGGTCTCCCAGGCGTTCAGCGCTGGGGGAGGCACGACTGCCCGCGGGATGGCGGGTGGGCGCGGGTCACCCCACTCCGTGGCGGACTGCCCACAGGGCGGCCTGGGTTCGGTCGGAGAGGTCCAGTTTCATCAGGATGTTGGAGACGTGGGTCTTGACGGTCTTCTCGGAGAGGACCAGGGTTCGGGCGATCTCGCGGTTGGAGCGGCCGTCGGCTATCAGGGCGAGGACCTCGCGCTCCCGTTCCGTCAGGGAGGTTCCGCGGCCCTGGCCGGTGTTGGTCTCCTCCTGGGACAGCAGGGCGTTCGCCACCTCCGGCTGGAGGAGGATGTGGCCGGCGTGCACCGAGCGGATGGCGCCGGCGAGGGCGTCGGGGTCCACGTCCTTGTAGACGTACCCGGCCGCGCCCGCGCGCAGGGCCGGGACGACCGTGCGCTGTTCGGTGAAGCTGGTGACGATCAGCACGCGCGCGGGGTTGTCCAGTTCGCGGAGCCGGCGCAGTGCCTCGACGCCGTCCATGACGGGCATCTTGACGTCCATGAGGACGACGTCGGGCCTCAGTTCCTCGGCCCGGGTGACGCCTTCGGCGCCGTCGGCCGCTTCGCCCACGACCTCGATGTCGTCCTGTATCTCCAGGAAGGTGCGCAGGCCCCGGCGGACCACCTGGTGGTCGTCGACGAGCAACACCTTGATCGGCTCAGCCACCGGGGACCTCCATCTCGATCGCGGTGCCCTTGCCGGGCGCCGATTCCACCGTCAGCCGGCCGCCGACACCACTCGCCCGGTCCCGCATGGAGACCAGGCCGAGGTGACGGCCGGCCCGGCGTACCGCCATGGGGTCGAAGCCGGTGCCGTCGTCGGTGATCCGCAGGACGGCACCGCGGCCGTGGCGGTCGAGGGTGACGTCGACGTGTTCCGCCCGTGCGTGCCGCAGCGCGTTGTGCAGGGCTTCCTGGGCGACGCGGAGCATGGCCTCCTCCTGGGCGGCCGGCAGGGCGCGCGGGCCGCGGGCGGTGAAGGTGACGCGCGCGCTGTGGGCGCGGTCGAGGACCTGGATCTGGGTGCGGAGGGTGGCGACCAGACCGTCCTCGTCGAGGGCCGCGGGGCGCAACTCCACGACGGCGGCACGCAGTTCGTCGGCCGCTTCGGCGGCGAGGGCGGCCACCTGCTGCAGTTCGCCCTTGGCGCGCACCGGGTCGCGGTCGACGAGGGCGGCGGCGGCCTGGGCGGTCAGGCGCAAGGAGAACAGCTTCTGGCTGACCGCGTCGTGCAGTTCGTGGGCGAGGCGGGAGCGCTCCTCGGCGATGGTCAGCTCGCGGCTGCGTTCGTAGAGGCGGGCGTTGGTGAGGGCGATCGCGGCGTGCTGGGCGAGGATGGAGAGCAGTTCCTCGTCCTCCTCGGTGAAGCCGCAGCTGCCCTCGGGTTTGGGGCAGCGCTTGTTCGCCAGGAACAGCGCGCCGATGACCTCGTTGCCGTCGCGGATCGGCAGGCCCAGGAAGTCGGACATCTCCGGGTGGGCGGCCGGCCAGCCCTCGAAGCGGGGGTCCTTGCGCACGTCCGCGAGGCGCTCGGCCTTCGCCTCGTGCAGCATCGCGGCGAGGATGCCGTGCTGGCGCGGGAGCGGGCCGATGGCCCGCCACTGCTCGTCGCTGACCCCGTCGACCACGAACTGGGCGAAGCCGCCGTGGTCGTCCGGCACGCCGAGAGCGGCGTACTGCGCGTCGAGCAGTTCGCGGGCCGAGGCGACGATCGTCTTCAGGACGTCGCGCACCTCGAGGTGCCTGCTCATGGCCAGCAGCGCGGAGCTCACCGCGGCGAGGCCGGACCGGGGACCTTGACTCATGCCCTCACGGTACCGGCGGGGTCCGACACCGCGGATCGGCCCCGTGGCGGCCCCGCCCGGACCGCTGGACCTAGGTCCGCGGGCCGAGCGCGAGCGGCCCGGGCCGGCGGGACCGGGTCGCTCGCCCTACGGCGAAGGGCCCCGCCGGTTTGCGGCCCGCGTCCGAGGCGGCGCCGGGGGCGCCGTTCCTACGTTGGGCAGCGCGCCGGTCAGGAGGCGCACGAGGACGGCCCGGACGCAAGGGACGGGCCATGATCAGGGGACGGGCGACATGCCGGTAGCGATCATCACAGGGGCTTCGAAGGGGCTGGGGCGGGCACTGGCCGAGGCGCTGGCCGCGCGCGGCTGGGACCTGGTGCTCGACGCCAGGGGTGCGGAGGTGCTGGGGGAGGCGGCTCGGGCCGTCTCCGTGCACGGCACGCGCGTGGAGGCCCTGCCCGGGGACGTCACGGACGCCGGGCACCGGGCCGAGCTGGTGGCGGCGGCGCGCGGGCTGGGCGGGGTCGACCTGGTGGTGCACAACGCGAGCGCGCTGGGCGCGGAGCCGCTCGTGCGGCTGGCGGAGCTGCCCCTGGAGGGGCTGCGCCGGGCGCTGGAGGTGAACACGGTCGCCGCGCTGGGGCTGGTGCAGGAGGCGCTGCCGCTGCTGCGGGAGTCGGCGCGCGGCACGGTGATCGCGGTGAGTTCGGACGCGGCCGTCGAGGCGTACGAGACGTGGGGCGGTTACGGGGCGTCGAAGGCGGCGCTGGACCATCTGGCGGCGGTGCTCGCCGAGGAGGAGCCGGGGCTGCGGGTGTGGGCGGTGGACCCGGGGGACATGGCCACCGACCTGTACGCGGCGGCCGTACCGGACGACGACGCCCCGCGTCCGGCGCCGGGCCAGGTGGTGCCGGCGTTCCTGCGGCTGCTGGAGGAGCGCCCGGTGAGCGGCCGCCGCAGCGCGCCCGCCCTGCTGGAGGGGCGATGACCCTGACCGTGCGGGTTCCGCGGGAGCTGTCGGCGCGGGTGCCGGCCGAACAGCGGGGTCCCGGGCTGGACCGGGACGCCGTACGTCTGCTGGTGTCGCGTGGCACGGATGTGTCGCACCACGCCTTCCGGGAGCTGCCGCGGCTGCTGCGCGCGGGGGATCTGCTGGTGGTGAACACCTCCCCCACGCTGGCCGCCGCGGTGGACGGGCGGATCGGGCACGCGCGCGTGGTGGTGCACTTCTCCACGCGCGGGGACGACGGGCGCTGGGCGGTGGAGATACGGGACCCGGACGGGAGGGGCAGCACGCGTGCGCGTACGGGAGGGCCTGCGGGTACGGAGGTGGTGCTGCCCGGGGGCGTACGGCTGGTGCTGGAGGAGCCGCTGAGCGCGGAGAGTGCGCGACTGTGGTGGGCGCGGGTGTCGGGGCCTTCGGTGCTCGGGACGCTGCGGGTGCACGGGCGGCCCATTCGTTACTCCTATACGGAGCGGGACCAGCCGCTGTCCGTGTACCAGACGGTGTTCGCGGTGCCGTCGGCCGACGGCTCGGGCAGTGCGGAGATGCCGAGTGCGGCGCGGCCCTTCACGGAGCGGCTGGTGGCTCGGCTGGTGAGCCGGGGGGTGCTGTTCGCGCCGGTCGTCCTGCACACGGGCGTGGCCTCGGCCGAGGCGCACGAGCCGCCGTATCCGGAGCGGTTCTCGGTGCCCGAGGCGTCGGCCCGGCTGATCAACGGCGTACGGGCGGGCGGCGGCCGGGTGATCGCGGTGGGGACCACGGCGGTGCGGGCCGTGGAGTCGGCGGCCGGGCCGGACGGTGTGGTCCGGGCGGCCGCGGGGTGGACCGGTCTCGTGGTGACGCCCGAGCGCGGCGTACGGGTCGTGGACGGACTGCTGACCGGGCTGCACGAGCCGGAGGCCTCGCATCTGCTGATGCTGGAGGCGGTCGCGGGACGGGCGGCGGTCGACCGCGGGTATGAGCAGGCCGTTCGTGGGCACTACCTCTGGCACGAGTTCGGCGATGTGCATCTCGTCCTTCCGACGGAAACCGCTCACTCGGAGCGTTGCGGCGGCAACCAGGCGTGACGAAACCCCTCCCCCGGTGTGAGGACGCGCATAGGGTGCACATCACGTACGAACCGGCATAGGAGACACAGACCCCCCTCATGAACGGGACAGATGGCCCGATCTGTCCCGTTTTATCTGTTCCCGTTCCACTACCCGGCTTCGTACGTCACACCTTTGCTCGCTGATTTTGCGGCGGCTAAGAATTACTCCCGTCGCTCAGCGCCGCGGTTTTCTGTCCGCGGCGTTTGCGCGGGAAGGACCCCCTCCCGCAGTCCGGAGAGCGACCTCCGCGCTACTCGAAGAGGTCCATTCGCCATGCCCGCAAACTTCCGTCTCCGTGCTCATGGCCGTGCCCTGACCAAGCGCCGCAAACTCGTCGGCGCCGGTGCGGTCGCTCTCGCCGCCGCCTCCCTGGCCGTCTCCGCCGCGCCCAGCCAGGCCGAGACGGCGACCAGCACCGCCGCCGTCTCCGCGGCCCCGGTGCAACTGAGCACCCAGCCGCTCAAGGGCGTCAAGGCCGGCCTCACCGACCAGCTCGCCGGTGACAGCGTGAAGATCCAGGCCATCGAGGCCAAGCAGCAGGCCGCCGTCAAGAAGCAGGCCGTCGCCAAGAAGCAGACCGCCGTCAAGAAGACCGCCGTCAAGAAGGCCCAGGTCACCCACCAGGCCAAGCAGTCCGTGAGCCGGTCCGCCGAGCGTCCGCAGATGCAGACGGTCGCCGCCTCCACCAGCTACGGCAACAACCTGGACGGCTGGATCCGGCAGGCGCTGGCCATCATGAAGCAGCACAACATCCCCGGCTCCTACCACGGCCTGCACAAGAACATCATGCGGGAGTCCTCGGGCAACCCCAACGCCATCAACAACTGGGACATCAACGCCCGCAACGGCATCCCGTCCAAGGGCCTGCTGCAGGTCATCGAGCCGACCTTCAGGGCGTACCACGTCCCCGGCACGTCCCACGACATCTACGACCCGGTCGCCAACATCACCGCCGCCGCCAACTACGCGGCCAAGCGGTACGGCTCGATCGACAACGTCAACGGCGCGTACTGACGTCACCGACGTACTGAGGCCGACGCGGACCTTCGACGAGACGCGAAAAAGGGCGGCACCCCACGGTGGGGTGCCGCCCTTCGGCATCATGACACGGCCTTCCGCGGTTACTTGCGCATGACCTCCGGCTCGTGGCGGCGCAGGAAGCGCGCCACCAGGAAGCCGCAGACCACACCGAGGGCGATCAGCGCGGTCATGTCGACGGCCCAGGCCGAGGCCGTGTGGTCCCACAGCGGGTCGGTGCTGGACGGGTCGTCGGTGTTCGGGGCGATCTTGTTGAAGTCCAGCGTGGCGCCGGCGGCGGCCACCGCCCAGCGCGACGGCATCAGGTACGAGAACTCGTTGACGCCTATGGTGCCGTTCAGGGTGAACAGGCAGCCGGTGAAGACCACCTGGATGATCGCGAACATGACCAGCAGCGGCATGGTCTTCTCCGCGGTCTTCACCAGCGAGGAGATGACCAGACCGACCATCATCGAGGTGAAGCCGAGCCCCATGATCGGCAGGCACAGTTCGAGCAGCGTCGCGTTGCCGAGGATCAGGCCCTTTTCCGGGATCTCCCGGCTGGAGAAGCCGATCAGGCCGACCATCAGGCCCTGCAGCACGGTGACGGTGCCGAGCACGACCACCTTCGACATCAGGTACGCCGAGCGGGACAGGCCGGTCGCGCGTTCCCGTTCGTAGATCACCCGTTCCTTGATCAGCTCGCGGACGGAGTTCGCGGCACCCGCGAAGCAGGCGCCGACCGCGATGATCAGCAGCACCGTGGTCGCCGTGCCGTTCGGGATGGGCATGCCGGTCTTCTGGTTGATATTGACCAGCAGGCCTCTGTTGTGGTCGATGAGCAGGCTGACCGAGCCGATCACCGCCGGCAGGATCACCGACAGCGCCAGGAAGCCCTTGTCGGAGGCGATCACCGCCATGTACCGCCGGATCAGGGTCAGCAGCTGCGAGCCCCAGCTCTGCGGCTTGGGCGGCTTGATGGCCTGCGGCGGCGGCATGTGTACGGACTGCGGGGCGACGGCGTCGATGTCCGCGGCGTACATCTGGTAGTGCTGCGAGCCCTTCCAGCGGCCCGCCCAGTCGTAGTCGCGGTAGTTCTCGAAGGCGGAGAAGACGTCGGCCCAGGTGTCGTAGCCGAAGAAGTTCAGCGCCTCCTCGGGCGGGCCGAAGTAGGCCACGGCGCCGCCCGGCGCCATCACCAGCAGCCTGTCGCACAGCGCCAGCTCGGCCACCGAGTGGGTGACGACGAGGACGGTGCGGCCGTCGTCGGCCAGGCCGCGCAGCAGCTGCATGACGTCGCGGTCCATGCCCGGGTCGAGGCCGCTGGTCGGCTCGTCCAGGAAGATCAGCGACGGCTTGGTGAGCAGCTCCAGGGCCACCGACACGCGCTTGCGCTGGCCACCGGAGAGAGAGGTGACCTTCTTGTCCTTGTGGACGTCCAGCTTCAGCTCGCGCAGCACCTCGTCGATGCGGGCCTCGCGCTCGGCGGCCGTGGTGTCGGCCGGGAAGCGCAGCTTGGCCGCGTACTTCAGGGCTTTCTTGACGGTCAGCTCCTTGTGCAGGATGTCGTCCTGCGGGACCAGACCGATGCGCTGGCGCAGCTCGGCGAACTGCTTGTAGAGGTTCCGGTTGTCGTAGAGGACCTCGCCCTGGTCGGCGGGCCGGTAGCCGGTGAGCGCCTTGAGCAGGGTCGACTTGCCGGAGCCGGACGGGCCGATGACCCCGACCAGCGACTTCTCCGGAACGCCGAAGGAGACGTCCCTGAGGATCTGCTTGCCGCCGTCGACCGTCACGGTCAGCTGGCGGGCGGAGAAGGACACCTCACCGGTGTCGACGAACTCCTCCAGCCGGTCGTCGACGATCCGGAACGTCGAGTGGCCGACGCCGACGATGTCGGTCGGGCCGAGCTGCACCGAGCCGCCCTTGGGGATCGGCTGGCCGTTGACGTACGTGCCGTTGTGCGAGCCGAGGTCGCGGATCTCGAAGCGGCCGTCGGGCGTGGCGTGGAACTCCGCGTGGTTGCGGGAGACCTGGAGGTCGGAGACGACCAGGTCGTTCTCCAGGGCACGGCCGATGCGCATCACTCGGCCGAGCGAGAACTGGTAGAAGGTGGTGGGACTTCGGTCGCCGTGGACGGGCGGCGCGCCGGCGCCGGGGCCCTGCTGGTGCGGAATCGACGGTGACTGCGGTCCCTGCCGCGGTTGCTGCCAGTCGGCCTGCGGCGCCTGGTGTTGCGGCTCCTGCTGCGGTGTCTGCTTCTGCCCCCAGCCGGGACCGGCGCCCTGGGCGGCGTACGGCTGCTGCTGGGGCTGGGCCTGCGGCGTGCCCACGGCCGCAGCGGCGGCGGAAAGCGTCAGACGCGGGCCGTCGGTCGCGTTGCCGAGATGGACCGCCGAGCCGGGGCCGATCTCCAGTTGCCGGATCCGCTGGCCCTGCACGAACGTGCCGTTGGTGCTGCCGGGGTCCTCGATGACCCAACTGCGGCCGTTGAAGCTGACCGTGGCGTGACGCCAGGAGACCCTGGCGTCGTCGAACACGATGTCTCCCTGCGGATCGCGTCCCAGGGAGTAGGACCTGGACGGGTCGAGCGTCCAGGTCCGTCCATTGGTTTCCAGTACGAGTTCCGGCACTCCAAGCCCCACTGAGTTGTCCCCCGAGTTACCCCCGTCGCAGGGAGTCTAGGGATGTCGAACATCGTGGGGAACTATTTCAGGCTTCCGTCTCTGACCGAAACCCGGGCCTTGTGAAGTGTGCGTACGTCCGCTTCGACTGTTTTTTCGTCGACGGGGTTGAAACCCTGCCGGAGAGTGGTATTTCACGCGAGGGGGACACGCGCGGCAGCCGCGCCGCGCCGCGGATCGGGGGGTCTGTCATGAGCGCTGCCACGGGCGTCGGGACCGCGAGGCGTGGTGCGCGCCTGCCCTGGCTGGATGTGCTGCTGTCCGCGATCACCTCCGTGAGCTGGGCGTTGATCGGCATGGCGGGTACGGCCGCGCTGGGTCTGCGTCTGCTGGAGGCCGACTCGGCGGGGTCGCTCGGGCCAATGACCGCCGCGGTGGTGGCACTTGGGGCGGGCGGTTCGGTCACGCCGTCCGGCGATGTGTCCGCGTTCGGTCTGAAAGGCGCCGAGGCGCACACCGCCCTCCAGATCACGCCACTGGGGGTGAGCCTGGTCGGGGCGCTGCTGCTGTCGTGGATCTTCCTGCGTTCCTTGCGCACGGCGGGAGTTGTCATCTCCCCGGCCGAACTCCTCGCCCGGGCGGGTGCGGTGGTGGCGCTGTTCGTGGCGATGCTGGGCGGGCTGGCCTGGGCGGGGCACGGTGTCGTCACCATCGACGGGGGCTCGCTCGGACTGGGCGGGCTGCCGGGCGGCGGAGGGCCGGGGGACGTGCGCATTCCCGGGCTGGGCGACCTGGGGGACATCGGCGGCCTCTTCCCCGACGGCATCGGCGGGCTCATCGGCGCCAAGGCGACGGTCGGCTTCACCGTCGACACGGCGCCGACCCTGCTGGGCGGGCTCGGCTGGTCGGCCGGGGTCCTGCTGATCGCCCTGCTGGCCTCGCGCCGTACGCCGTTGCCGCGCGGTTGGGACGTCGTGCACCGGGTGGTGCGGCCGGCCGTGTCCGCGCTGGTCTCGGTGGTGATGGTCGCGGTGGCTGCGGGTCTGGCGGCGGCGGCGTACGCGGCGGTCGGCGACGCCCACCCCCGGCGCGTCGCGGGCGCCGCACTGCTCGGCACGCCCAACGGGGTGGGGCTCGGCGTTCCGGTCGGCCTGTTCGTCCCCTTCGACGGCCAGGCGACCGGCGAACTGGCCAAGCTCCTGCCCGACCCCCTGGACAAGCTCCTGACCGTGCGCTCCGACCAGCCGGTCACGCTGTCCCGGCTGGCCGACCTGGACGGCCGGGTGTGGCTCCTGGGGGTGGCGGCGGCGCTGATGCTGCTGCTGGCGGGGGTCCTGACGGCGGTGCGGACGCCGGTGGGGGCGGGGCGGGACGTCCTGGGCTTCGCGGGCCGGTGCGCGCTGCGGCTGGGCATCGCCACCGCGCTGACGCTTCCGCTGCTCGCGTGGCTGACGGAGGTGTCGGTGGACACGTCCCTGTCCGTACTCGGCTTCGACGCGTTCGGCGCGGGGATGGAACTGCACGGTCACCCGGGCACGGCCTTGCTCCTGGGCGCGGCGTGGGGCGCCGGGGCGGGCGCGGTGGGTGCCCTGATGGCCCACGCCACCGGGGCGGCGGGGCGGCGGGCGGCGCCGTTGGCACGGGGTGACGTGTGGGACGGCTGGGGGATGGAGTCGGGGGGCGGGGTAGCGGAGGGTGCCGGGAACGGCGCAGGGACCGGAGCGGCGGAGGGTGCCGGTCACGGCCCGTGGGCCGCTGCGGGCGAGGCCCGGCGTCCCGGGCACGCGGGGCAGCAGGCCGGCCCCTACACGCCCGGTACGCCCCACCGGCCACCGAACCCGTCCACCAACCCGTATCTCCGCCTGCCCGGTGAACTGCGTTCCCCGCAGTCCCCGGAGGACGCCCGCCCGCCGGACGGCCAGGAGCTGGGGGACGGGGCGGCGCCCTCCGGGCGGACGGGGCCCGGAGGCGGCGGGCGGCCTCGGTCCGGGTCGTCGGCCGACGACGTCTACGGCGCTCCGACGGTGATCGGCCCCTTGGAGCCGCCCTCGCCTCCGCCCGGACGGCGTGCGAGCACGTGGCCGGACGACGGTCCGCCGCCCCCGCCCCCGCCTCCCCCGCCAAGGCCTCCTCGCCGCCCGCAGCAGTAATACTTGTCCTACTGTCCGCCTGGCGGACCTGGAAGGCAGGCGGCACTGGGTGCCGGATACCGTGGAAACACCATGAGCGCTTCGCAGACCTCTGACGATCCCACCCTTCTCGTCAAGATCTTCGGGAAGGACAGGCCGGGCATCACGGCCGGACTCTTCGACACCCTCGCCGCCTACTCCGTCGACGTGGTCGACATCGAGCAGGTCGTCACCCGTGGCCGCATGGTGCTGTGCGTGCTCGTCACCCAGCCACCCGCCGGGGCCGAGGGCGACCTTCGGGCCACCGTGCACAGCTGGGCCGAGTCGATGAAGATGCAGGCGGAGATCATCTCCGGCCGTGGCGACAACCGGCCGCGCGGCCTCGGGCGCTCCCTGGTCACCGTGCTCGGTCACCCGCTCACCGCGGAGGCGACCGCCCGGATCGCCGCGCGGATCACCGGGACCGGCGGCAACATCGACCGTATCTTCCGGCTTGCCAAGTACCCGGTGACGGCGGTGGAGTTCGCGGTGTCCGGCGTGGAGACGGAGCCCCTGCGCACCGCTCTGGCCACGGAGTCGGCGGCACTCGGTGTCGATGTGGCGGTCGTCGGCGCGGGCCTGCACCGGCGGGCGCAGCGGCTGGTGGTGATGGACGTGGACTCCACGCTCATCCAGGACGAGGTGATCGAGCTCTTCGCCGGTCACGCCGGCTGCGAGGACAAGGTCGCCGAGGTGACGGCGGCCGCGATGCGCGGCGAGCTGGACTTCGAGGAGTCTCTGCACGCGCGCGTAGCACTGCTGGCGGGGCTGGACGCCTCGGTGGTGGACAAGGTGCGCAGCGAGGTGCGGCTGACTCCGGGCGCGCGCACCCTGATCCGTACGCTCAAGCGGCTCGGTTACCAGGTGGGCGTCGTCTCGGGCGGGTTCACGCAGGTCACCGACGATCTGAAGGAGCGGCTCGGGCTGGACTTCGCACAGGCCAACACGCTGGAGATCGTCGACGGGAAGCTGACGGGCCGGGTCACCGGCGAGATCGTGGACCGGGCGGGCAAGGCGCGGCTGCTGCGCCGGTTCGCCGCGGAGGCAGGCGTTCCGCTGTCGCAGACGGTCGCGATCGGTGACGGCGCCAATGATCTGGACATGTTGAACGCGGCCGGTCTCGGAGTCGCCTTCAACGCCAAGCCGGTGGTGCGGGAGGCGGCGCACACCGCGGTGAACGTGCCGTTCCTCGACACGGTCCTCTACCTGCTCGGGGTCACCCGGGAAGAGGTCGAGGCGGCGGACGCGCACGTGGAGGACTGAGCCGGTTCACGAGAGGCGGCCCGGCACCGCATGGGTGCCGGGCC
>NZ_QFDQ01000216.1 GCF_003270085.1 Streptomyces triticisoli
GGCCGCGGCGGACCGTGGGGCCGCCGCGGGCCGCGAGCCGGTGGCGGGCCCCGGGACGGCTCCGGACCGGGACACGGCTGCCGCTCGCGAGGCGGCGCCGGGCGGTGGTGCGGTCACGGGTCGCGAGGCGATGCGGGGCGGCGGGGCGGTCCGGGACCGCGAGGCGGGACAGGCCGGCGACGCTGCGACAAGCCGCGGGGCGGTGCCCGGCGGTACCTCCGCGACCGGCCGGGAGGCCGTGGCCGGCGATGACGCGGTGATCGACCATGAGGCGCGTGCGGGCTCGGATGCCGCCACCGGCACCGCTTCCGTCACGGGTGGTGAGGCGGTGGCGGACCGCGACGCCCTGAGTGGCCGTACGGCGCAGGGCGGCGTTCCCGGGCCCGGGGCCGGCGGTGCTTACGGCGGGGGTGCCGGGGCATCGGGGCGGGACGGCGTCCCGGGGCCTGAGGGCACGGATGGCCGTGGGACGGTGGCCGGTGCGCGCGAGGCTCACGGCGGGGTCACCCGGTCCGTGGGACGGGACGGCGTCCCCGTGTCCGGCGGCGAGGACGGTCGTGAGGCGGTACCCGGGGCCGCCGGGGCATCGGGGTGGGACGGAGACCCCGCGGCTCACGGTGCGCACGTCGGCTCAAGCGGACGCGCTGTGCCCGCCCCGTTGCTCCCTCCCGAGGAGTGCGACGAGTTCGGGGCCCGGTTGCGGGACGCTGTCACCGGGTTCGTCGACGGGCCGCGGGACGCCGTGGAGGAGGCGGACCGGGCGGTGGAGGAGCTTGCCGGGCGGTTCACCGAGGCGCTGACCCGGCGGCGCCGTACGCTGCGGTCGGCCTGGCAGGACGGTGAGGCGGGGAAGGCCGCGGCGGTCGCCGACACCGAGCGGCTGCGGCTGGCCTTGCGGGACTACCGCGAGCTGGCCGACCGGCTGATCCGCCTCTGACCCGTCTCCGGCCTGTCTCCGACCCGTCCCCGGACCCTACTCGGCCGCCGCCCGCCGCCGCTCGCGCCACTCGTGGACGACCTCCTCGGCGTCGTACCGCTTCAGACCCAGCGGAGGGCCGGGCGGTGGCATGAGCATCATGTCGAGGATCTTGCTGTTGATGTCCGTGACGATCTTGCGGACGATCCGCTCCGAGGGGGCCGCGAGGGCCGCCGCGAGCGCGTCCTCGGCCTCCTTGCGCAGCGCGAGCGTCGGGGGCAGGGCGGTCAGGCCCTCACGGGCCATCTTCCGTTTCACCCACCACAGCTCCTCGTACGACATGTCGTCCGGCAGCGGCTTGCCCGCCCCCGGCAACCGGTCGAACTCGCCGCGCCTCTGCGCGTCACGGATCTGCTTATGGATCCAGACTGATTAGCAAAAATCCTGTACCCTGGTGACTAGGGAGGCAGGGGGCCTACCCGGTACAGGAGAGGGGGCTGTCCAGTGCGACGGGTCCTGTTCGCAGAGCGCATCTCTGACGACAAGAACGAACGCTCAGACTCCATCGAGAGTCAGCACGACAAGCTGAGCCGGCGTGCCGAGACAGAAGGTGTCACTGTCGTTGGCACTGCCGTAGACCTGTCAGTGTCGGGTGACGTTGACCCGTTCCAGCGCAAGGAACTCGGCCCTTGGCTGTCAGAGGAGAACCTGTCCAAGTGGGATGAGCTGTGGGTCAGTACACAGGACAGGTTGTCCCGTGATGACATCCACTTCCTCAGGTTCGTGTTCTGGGCCATCGAACACAACAAGACTGTCATGGTCTTGGATGACCCCGGCTTCAACGAACAGATGCACTCCCGGACAGGCCGGCTCTTGCTCCATGCCAAGGGCCTTGGTCCTGCCATGGAGTTGGATAGGATTAAGTCGCGCACCAAGGACAGCCACGAACGGCGACGGTTCACCACTCGTTGGACAGGGGGCATTCCCCCGTTCGGATACCGTCCGGTAAAGAGGTACGTGGAAGGCAAGACAGCCACGTACTTGGAGCAAGACCCGGACATGGTCAAGGTCTTGCATGAGATGCGTCGTCAGATCCTTGACGGGCAGTCCTTCTTCGCTGTGGCCAAGTACCTTAACGAGAAGGGGGAGTACACAGCACGGGACAGGGCCAGGCTACGCCGCGGTAAGCCTGTCCACCGGAGGGGCGCAGCAGAGGGCGTACCCGAGCGTTGGGGAGAGACAACCGTTAAGGCACTGCTCACGGACCCTGCCCTACTCGGCTACAAGAAACATCAGGGCAAGGTTCTGTACGACAGTCAGGAACAGCCCATCAGGCTTGCAGACCCCATCTTCACTGATGGGGAGTGGAGCACTCTCCAGGCAGCCGTGGAAGCACGGACCAAGACAAAGGTCCGGCGAGTCAACCGCACGGCACCTCTGTACGGGGTTGTCTTCTGTGGGACCTGTGGCAGCAAAGCCACTCAGAGCGCCAGGAAGTACAAAGACACGGAGTACCGGTATTACGTCTGTGCGGCATGGCCTAAAGAAGACAGGTGCCGTGGTGTCAGGGTCCGTGCCGAGGAAGTAGAAGAGTGGCTGGAGCTTGAGTTCCTACAGAGGTACGCACACGAGAAGGTGACCGAGAAGGTATGGGTCCCTGGCACGGACAACACCAAGGAACTTGAGGTAGTCCGGAAGCGCATCTCTCGTCTGCGGAACCTGTACGTAGATGGGGAGTTTGACGACAACCCCAAGGAATACAAGGACCGGATGCATGCTCTCCGGACGCGTGAAGCGGAGTTGGCAGCAGAGCCGGTAGTAGAAGGTCACTGGGCCGAGAAGGACACCGGACAGACGTTCCTAGAGCTGTGGGGGACTCTGGACCTTGAAGGCCAGAGGAAGCAACTCATCAAGTCTGGTTACCGCGTAGAGATTGGTCGGAAGACCTTCAACATCTCTCCGGAGCCTTTGACTTGGCCCGAGAGGAAGGCTCAGTTCGAACGACTTGGTCTCGTCCCGACAAAGAACGGCCGTTGGGTACGCCCGGAAGAGATCAAGGAATAACCAGCACCACACCCGTTGTTGAACAGGTAGAGGGCGTGCCTCAGTCGCCAAACATCGACACGCCCTCTGTCTCCTGTGAAGGAGACGACAGTCTATGTCAGAGAACGTCTGTGACGCACGTCAGCCTGGTTGGGAGGCAGGGCCGGCCATCGGGAGACACCGGATCCCTTCGAAGGGTTCAGGCCTTACCAAGAACCCTGAGAGGGAGCACAAACAAAGAATGCCCCCCGGCTCAATACCGGGGGCTTTCTCATTGGCTCAGTAGACCTCTCCAACGTAACTCGCATACTCGTGTCCCACTGGCTTGCTGTAGTGCTGCTGCGGAGTGTGCTTCACCGTCCATGGCTCAACCGGGGCAGGAGGATTCGGGTCGGGCTCAATGAGCCCATCAACCTTCACCATGTAATCGCGGTAATCAAGTGCCTTGGCTGCTTCAAACGTAAGCCTGCCATCCTCGGTAAGCTCCCAGACTTCAAGATTCTCGCCCTGGCTATGACCCTGTGTCGGGTAGAAGTCCATACCGCCGGCAGAAAGGCACCAACTAAAGAGACTGGCGTGAAGGTCCAAAGTGGCCTTGGCAGCAACCATAGCCCGATAAGCCTGCTCCCACTCTTCACGAGCCTTGGCAGTCTTCTGAGCCTCCTTGAGACCCATATCCTTTAGCTCACTGAACACAGCATCGGAATACGCCTGCTTAGCCCTCTGAGCAACAGTCTTCAGAGCCGATACCGTCCGGGTGTACTCATCCATCTTGGCCTTGACCGGGGCAAGGAACTCATCCTTATCAGGCAGCGGCTTACCAGCCTCTACAGCGGCAATCTCGGCATCCTTAAGCCCCCTCTTGGCCTCTTCCAAGGCCACAGAGCTATACCGGGGCTTGGATTCCCATATCTCTGAAACATCCCTCATGCGATATCGAGCATTCTCCTGGGCGTAAGAGTCAATAGCCTTCTTAGCATCCTGATACGTCTTCCTGAGACTCTTCACCTTGGGTGAGAGGGGGAGATCCTTCGGAGGTTCCATAGCAAAATTAGAGTCATACGGCTTAGGCATGATGGTTACTCCTTGATAGGTGACAGTGGAGATGAGAAAAGGGCCCGGTCGTGAAACCGGGCCCTATCTCTTCTCTCATGGGAGGTCTAGACCCACCTACACACTAGAGAGAACTAAAAGGCATCCCTCTTGGGGGGATGCCTGTAGAGAGATTCTTCTCTAAGAGACAGTCTTAAGTAACTCACAAGAGGACAACGGCTAGAGAAGACACTGCCCCCCTTACCCCCCACTGTGAAGCTAGTTGAGCAAGGGGCAAGGAAGGAGTGTTTCTCTACGCTGTCCATCTCACAGGGAGGTATCCGTGTAGAGCCTCATAACGACTTAGGAACTGCCTGGCCTACTGGCCACACCAGAGGCACACCGCCGAGTGTGCATGGTCCCCGAGATTTAATCTCACCCTGTATGTAGGTGTCCCCAGAGTCGCAACCGGACACCAACCATGGAAAGTGTGGCGGAGACCACATGCAGAGATACTGCTAAGGCGAAGATTCACCAGCCAAGGCGAATCCTGCGGGGAGCCAGCACCCCCAGATGCCTCTAGAAAGCTCTGTACGCCGTTCTGAGGGCTTAACACCCCACCCCAGGCTCAAAGTCCATCTAGACCCCCAGAGGCTGCCTGAGGGCCGTACAGAGCCTTTAAACCCGTACACGGTCGAAGGACAGGGCCCCTGCGGTCCCAGGGAAGGTCTTTTACATGCATTACCCCAGGGGTGTTTCTGCCGGCAGATATCCCTACAGAGAAAGATTCACAGGACAAACGTCCCTATGCCTTTCTCGGAACGGGTAAGACCTTGGGCCTTGACAGCATCCATAGCCCTCTGGGCTGTTGAGTTGGCGACACCAAACTCTGTAGCGACCTGGATCACAGAGGGCACCTTGGAGCCAGGGGGATAGGTCCCGTCCTTGATCCGTTGCAAGATCACATCCCGGATCTGCGGCCATGCCGCCCGTGTCCTGTCAAGGTCCATGATCAGAGCATCGGTGCACTGACGTATACCTCGCATCCGGAGTACCCTTCGGTGTACCGAGGGATACCGAGGCAGTAGAGGTGAGACTGTGCAGCTACAGCGGATGCCGGCAGACGAGACAGGGCGTACCGCCTACTACCAACCAGGTGGCCTCATGGCTGTCATCGCTGAGGACGCAGAGGAGGCAGTCCTGCGGACCGCAGCCAGGGACGTTGGGCGCGTAGAGAAGCTGCTGAAGAGGCACACAGAGGTGACCAGGGCAGAGTTGACACATGCTCTGTGCTTCCTTGTCCAGTCAGCCAAGGCAGCCGTGGAAGTGGCCGAGTGTCGCGGGGAGCGTCTGGAGAGCACCGACTGACAGCCGGCTCCCACTGGAGGCAGGGCCCCTTGGTGCCGCAGACCAGGGGGCCTTCCTCATGCCTAGATGCACAGACAGTCATCCATGCTGGTCAGAGACGTTCTTTGTGCAATCCTCTGGATCTGCTTGTCGACCCAGGACCCGAACGGAACGCCGGGTGGCTTTCGCTCGGTCATGGGTTCATTGTGGCGGACATGCCCCCGCCGGGCGATTTATCATGCCGCCGCGGTGCACCGACCCGGAGCTCCGCGCACGGCATGGGCGTACCCGAGCGCAAGGCAGCGGCTCGCGCGCCCCGAACCACGAGGAGCGCACGTGCTCGAACTCACCATGGCCACCGTCTCCGGGACGGACGAGGGCGCCACGGCCGGGATGCTCATGGCCGACGCCCCCAGCGCCCCGGGCGCCGTGCTGCGGGTGGGCCGGGACCGGGCCGTGTGCCGCCTGGCGACGCCCGACGACTGGCTGTTCGTCTCCCGGGTCCACCTGGAGTTCGCGTGCGGACCCGACGGCACCTGGCAGGTCACCTGGCTGCGCGGCTCCCAGCCGGACCCGTCCTCCGAGGTCCGCCTCACGGTCGGCGAGTACACCCAGCCCCTCGCCTACGGCGGGACCGTCCCGCTGCCCCGGGGCGGCTCGGGCGAGGTCGTCGTCCAGGACCGTACGAGCCCGCGCAGCATCAACGTGGGCTTCTACCACGAGGTGTGACGGACACCCGTGGTCCTACGCCACCACCCGCACCAGCGCGAAGCCGTCGTGGCCCTTGCTGCCCACCGTCTGGATCGCCGTGCCCTCCAGCCTCGGGTGCTCGGCGACGAGTTCGAGCGCGGCCCGGGTGCCGCGCACGCTCGGGTCGGCGTCGGAGGTGTCGGTGACGCGGCCGCCGCGTACGACGTTGTCCAGGACGATCAGGCTGCCGGTGCGGGTCAGGCGCAGGGCCCACTCCACGTAGTGCGGGTTGTTGACCTTGTCGGCGTCGATGAAGACCAGGTCGAAGGGGGGCGGGTTCTCGTCGGCGAGCTTGGGCAGCGACTCCAGCGCCGGGCCCACCCGCACCTCGGCGACCCGGTCGAGCCCGGCCCGCGCGATGTTGCGGCGGGCCACGTCGGCGTGGTGGGCGTCGTACTCCAGCGAGATCAGCCTGCCGTCGGAGGGCAGCGCGCGGGCCAGCCAGATGGTGCTGTAGCCGCCGAGCGTGCCGATCTCCAGGATGGCGCGGGCGCCCTGGAGCTGGGCGAGCAGCTGCAGCAGCTTGCCCTGGTTCGGCGCGACGTTGATGTGTGGCAGGCCCTCCGCCGCGCTGTCGCGCAGCGCCGCCTGCAGGGGTTCGTCCTCCGGGGAGAGCAGTGCGGTGAAGTAGGCGTCGACGTCGTCCCAGAGCTGCGAGTCGCTCATGCACCAAGCCTTTCGTATTGCCGGTTAGGCCTGCTAATTAGCCGTACTAATGAATGTAGCCGGGCGCAAGGGTGCTGTCAGGGTATTTCAGTCGCATGCGGGTGGCCATCCGCCGCCATGCCGACGCCCCCGTCCCCTGTCGCCGGTGCCGTATCGGCGGTGACGACAGGGGACGGGGGCAGGGGACGGGGGCGTGACTCCCGAGACGAGGCGGGGCGGGGCAGGCCGGCCCCGGCCGGGCCTACGCCTCCAGCGACGGCGCCGACCCCGGCAGCGGCCGTCCCGCGGACTCCGCCATGTACCAGACCGCCACGCCGCCGATCAGCGCCGCCGCCATCATGTAGTACGCGGGCATCATCAGGTTGCCGGTCGCGCCGATCAGGGCCGTGACCACCAGCGGGGTCGTACCGCCGAACAGCGACACGGAGACGTTGAAGCCGATCGACAGCGAGCCGTAGCGGACCCGGGTCGGGAACAGCGCCGGGAGCGCGGAGGGCATCGAGGCGGTGAAGCAGACCAGCAGCAGACCCAGCGCGCCCATGCCCATGCCCACCGCGGCCAGGCTGCCCTGGCGGATCAGCAGCAGGGCCGGGACCGACAGGAGCAGGAAGCCCGCGCAGCCGGCCGCGATCACCGGACGGCGCCCGACACGGTCGGTCAGCGCGCCGGCGAACGGCTGGACGATCATCATCAGCGCCATCACGCAGACCACCACGAGCAGGCCGTGCGTCGCGTCGTACTTGAGCACACTGGTCAGATAGCTCGGCATGTACGACAGCAGCATGTAGTCGGTGACGTTGAAGACCAGCACCAGGCCCACGCACAGCAGCAGCGCCTTCCACTGGCCCGCGACCATCTCGCGCAGCGGCACCTTGGGGCGGTTCGACTCGGCCTTCTCCACCTCCGCCGCGAACGCCGGGGTCTCCTCCAGTCGCATCCGCAGGTAGAGGCCGATGAGACCCATCGGGCCCGCGATCAGGAACGGGATCCGCCAGCCCCAGGAGGTCAGCTGGTCGGAGGAGAGCAGGGCCGTCATCAGGGTGACCAGGCCCGCGCCGCCGACGTAGCCGGCCAGCGTGCCGAACTCCAGCCAGCTGCCGAGGAAGCCGCGCCGCCGGTCCGGGGCGTACTCGGCGATGAAGGTGGACGCGCCCGCGTACTCGCCGCCGGTGGAGAAGCCCTGCACCAGCCGGGCCACCAGCAGCAGCAGCGGCGCGCCGACGCCGATCGTGGCGTACGACGGGATCAGACCGATCGCGAAGGTGCCCACGGCCATCATGATCATGGTGAAGGCCAGTACCTTCTGGCGGCCGACGCGGTCGCCGAGCGGGCCGAAGACCATGCCGCCGAGCGGGCGGACCAGGAAGGCCGCGGCGAAGGCGCCGAACGTGGAGAGCAGCTGCGCCGTCGGGTTGCCGGAGGGGAAGAAGACCTTGCCGAGGGTCACCGCGATGTAGCTGTAGACACCGAAGTCGAACCACTCCATCGCGTTGCCCAGCGCGGCCGCCTTCACGGCGCGCCTGACGAGCGCAGGGTCGGTGACGGTGGCGTCGGGGGTCTTGGTGAGGGATACGTACCGGGGAGCGGTGACTGTGGGGGCCGACAAGGGTTCGCTCGCCTACCTTTCGACGGGGACAGGGGTGTGACCCACGCGTCGGCGCTGGCGAGCGGGCCGGGAACGGCCCACGCACGGCAGGCCGAAAATCGACGATAAGACCGCTTGGTCCCTTCACGTGCCGTACGCAACTCGATGCATACGGCATCTGAATGCCCGCTGTACAGGCACGCAGCCCCTCCGCCGACCGCGTTCCGCGGCCCCGCGCTGTGACTCTTCTCGCGCCCGCGGGCGCGACCGGACCGCCCGCGCACTGTCGTCAACCGGACAGAAGGCGAGCGGACGGCAGGTGGAGCGCGGGGGTTGCCCGCGTCCCCTCCCGGGGGCGGGAGCCTCGTAGGGTTCGCGGAGGGACACCCGCGCACGGCGCGCGCGGGGCGCAGCGGGGCACAGGGGCGGGAGACCGACGAGGCGTGGGGAACGCGGAGCGCAGCGGGGGACCGGTCGCGGGGCCGGCGGGGGCATTCGGGGCGTCGGCGGCCACGGACACGGCCACGGCGCGTCCGAACGCGACCCGTCTCGGCCTGTGGCTGATGGCCGGGGTCCTCGCGATACGCCAGGTGGCCGTCGTCCTCGGCGCCCCGCGCGGCAGCCGGCTCACCGACCTGGAGACCTGGGACGGCCCGGACGGCGTCCTGCACGTCAACGGATCGCTGTACGACTCGACGCGGTTCACGCGGGTCACGCGGTTCACCGGCACCCCTTCGGCGGCCTCGTCCTCAAACCGCTGACCAGAGCCGCCGAACAGGCCCTCGGCTGGGGGTGGACCTTCGGCACGCTGCTGCTGGTGGTCGCCCTCGGCCTGATCGCCGCCCGCGCCCTGCCCCAGCCGGCCGGCCGCCGCACCTCCCTGCCGACCGCCCCGGTCGCGATCAGCCTGCTCATGCTGTCGCTGCCGGTGCGCAACGCGCTCTGGCTCGGCCAGACCGGCATCATCCCGGTCCTGCTCGTCCTGCTCGGCTGCTTCGTGGTGCGCGGGCAGCGGGCCGGCGGCGCGCTGATCGGCCTCGCGGCAGCCCTGCAGCCCCCGGTGCTCCTCTTCGCGGCCCTGCTGTGGTTCACCGAGCGCCGCAGGGCCGCCGTCTCCACCGGCGTCACGTTCGCCGCGTGCACCGTGCTCGCCCGGGCCGCGATGCCGCACGACTCCTGCACCTACTGGGTCCACCACATGGCGGGCGTCGGCCTCGGCGGCCGGGCCGACGCCCTCGCCAACCAGTCCCCGCACGGCGCCCTGCTGCGGCTCGGCCTGACCGGCCCGCTGGTGGTGGGAGCGGGCTTCGCGCCGACGTACGCGCTGTCGGGGCCACGGGCCCCGGCACAGACCGAGAAGGCGGTCGCGGGCACGCCCCGCGGGGCGCCGGTGAAGGCCGCGCGCGGGTGAGCGCTTCGGCTCGGACGCCGGTGCGGGTGTCCTTACCGGTCAAAGGAACGCAAATCGCCTTGTTCGCCCGTCCGCGGCGCTGTGGCGCGTAGTCTTGATGACGAAGCCATGACAATCACGCTCCCGGGACGGTCACCGTGCGCGGATCCTTCGTCAGGGCCACCCTGGCCGCCGTATTCCTGCTGGCACCCCTGACGCCCGTACCCGCGGCCGCCGCGGCGCGGGAGCCCGGTGCCGAGGCCGCCGCGCCGTCCGGAGCCGCCGCGGACTGGACGCCGCCGCTCAGCACACGGGGCCGCTGGATCGTCGACGCGAACGGGAACCGCTTCAAGCTGCGCTCGGGCAACTGGCACGGAGCCAGCGGCACATGGAACGGGACGGGCAGTGCCGAGGAGGACGCCAATCACCACGCGGGGGAGAACTCCGGACGCGTCCCGCTGGGCCTGGACCGGGCGCCCATGGCCGAGATCATCGCCGGGTTCGAGGAGATCGGGATCAACAGCGTCCGGCTGCCCTTCTCCAACGAGATGATCCACGACAGCCGCCCCGTCACCGACCGCGCCGTCGCCGCCAACCCCTCCCTGCGCGGAAGGACACCGCTGCAGGTGTACGACGCGGTGGTAAGCGAGCTCACCGCCGCCGGCCTCGCGGTGATCCTCAACAACCACACCAACACCACCCGCTGGTGCTGCGGGGTCGACGGCAACGAACGCTGGAACGCGAGCCGGTCCACCGAGGCCTGGGAGAACGACTGGCTCTTCATGGCCCGCCGCTACCGGGACAACCCGCGTGTCGTCGGCGCCGACCTCTACAACGAGGTGCGCCGCAGCGTCTGGGACGACCCCAACTGGGGCCTGGGCGACCGGCACGACTGGTTCGCCGCCTCGCAGCACCTCGGCGACCGCATCCTGACGGAGGCCGACCCCGACCTCCTGATCATCGTCGAGGGCATCAACTGGACGGGCATCCCGGTCGACGGCTTCGCGCACGGGCGCCCCACCCTGGAACCCGTACGCCACCTCTCGCACACGCTCGTCGACTCCGGCAAGCTCGTGTACTCGGCCCACTTCTACGACTACACCGGCCCGAACCACAGCGGCGCCACCGGACTGGGCGAGACCAGCGACCCGCGCTACCGCGACCTGACCCCCACCGAACTGGTCGACGTCCTGAACCGCCAGGCGTTCTTCGTGACCGCCGAGCAGGACCGGCACTTCACCGCCCCCGTCTGGATCAGCGAGTTCGGCGTCGGGGGCCGTGAGGAGACCGGTGCCGCACCGCGCGCCTGGTTCGAGAACTTCGTCGACCACCTGATCCGCACCGACGCCGACTTCGCGTACTGGCCGCTCGTCGGGTGGCACGAGGACCACAAGGGCAACGGCTGGGCCCTGCTGCACTGGGACGCGGGCGGCCACCGCATGGGCCTCCACGACGGGGACGACTGGCGGGCCGCCGCCTGGACCCGGCTGGTCCGGGCAACGGGCCGCACCGGCCACGTCGACCCCGTGGCGCACTGGTCGATGCTCGGCCCCGACCACGGCGACTTCGTCGCCTCCCGGCGGATGCGGGCCCTGCCCGACTGGAACCCAGGTGCCCGCAAGGCCGTCTGCCCCGACGGACAGCGTCTCCTCGGCCTCGCCCACACCGGCAACCGCGGCCTGTGCACGGACGTGTCCACCGGCCCCCTGGCGGACCCGGCCGGCACCCACGAGGTGGTCGTCGACGAGCGCCATGTCGCACCGGGCCGGGACTGGGCCCACGGATACACCAAACTCCAGTGCGCCGACGGCCAGTTCCTCACCGGCTACAGCGTCCGCGGCTCCGCCGTCTCCGCCGCCCTGTGCACCGCCGCCCCGGCCGGGGCGCTCGGCGCGAGCGGCCGGACCGTCTGGTTCGACCGGGGCGACAACAGGGGCCCGGACCCCCAGGGCGGCGACTTCGCCCACGGCCACTACAAGGGCCAGTGCGCGAACGACGAGTACGCCGCCGGAATCGCCTGGACCGGCCGGCTGGGCTCCGCACGGACCCCGGACGCCCTGTACTGCCGGAAACTGGGCTGAGCCTCCGGGCCGTCCTGTCCCGTACCTCCGGGCCGTCCCGTCCCGTACCTTCGGTGCCACCCCGAGTCGGCTTGACGATTAGGTAAGGTTTACCTTATTCATAACAAGGTCAGAGACAAGCCACAGCATTGCTTCGCCGCCCGCTTTCCGTCGACGTGACCAGCGGCACCCGAGCAAGCCACGCAGGAAGGCACCACACGATGCGACGCACCTCGGCGCGCCGGCTCACCGCGCTGGCCGCGGCCGGTCTGCTGCTCCCCACCCTCGCCGCCTGCGGCTCCGACGACAGCGGCGCCGGAGCCAAGAACGCCGGCAACGGGGACTCCACCCTCGTCATCTACTCCGGCCGCAACGAGAAGCTGGTCCAGCCGCTCCTGGACGAGCTGGAGAAGGCGGTCGGCAGCAAGGTCGAGGTCAGATACGGCGACAGCGCGGAACTCGCCGCCCAGATCCTGGAGGAGGGCGGCCGCACCAAGGCGGGGCTGTTCTTCTCCCAGGACGCCGGTGCGCTCGGCGCCCTGTCCAAGGAGGGCATGCTGCAGAAGCTGCCGGCGGCCACCCTCGACAAGGTCGACAAGGCGTACCGCGGCTCCGACGGCGACTGGGTCGGCCTCTCCGGACGCGTCCGCGTCCTCGCGTACAACCCGGACAAGGTCCGCGAGGGCGAGCTCCCCGACAGCGTCCTCGACGTCGTGAAGCCGGAGTGGAAGGACAAGGTCGGGTACGCGCCCACCAACGCCTCCTTCCAGGCCTTCGTCACCGGGATGCGGGTCCTGGAGGGCGACGACACCACCCGCACCTGGCTCAAGGGCCTGAAGACGAACGGCGCCAAGGCCTACGCCAACAACCTCGCCACCCTGGACGCCGTCGAGTCCGGCGAGGTCTCCCTCGGTCTGATCAACCACTACTACTGGTACGAGCGGGTCGCCGAGAAGGGCCAGGACAAGGTCGCCGCCAAGCTGCACTTCCTGCCCGGCAAGGACCCCGGCGCGCTGATCAACGTCGCGGGCGCGGGCGTCCTCAAGGACACCGGGCAGAGCGAGGCCGCCCAGAAGGCCCTGGACTTCCTGCTGTCGAAGAGGGCGCAGACCTACTTCGCGGACGAGACGAAGGAGTACCCGCTGGCCGCGGGCGTCACCAGCTCGGTGAAGGACCTGCCGCCGTTCGAGTCGCTCGAGTCCCCCGACATCGACCTCGGCAAGCTGGAGTCCCTGCAGCAGACGCTGACCATGCTCCAGGAACAAGGTCTGGTCTGACCCGCTGTGCACACCTCGCCGTCCGCCACCGAACGCCCGGCCGGAGCTCCCGCCCCGGCCGGGCGTGAGCGCGCAGACGGGCCGGACCAGGGCAGTCCGGCCCGTTCCGCCCGCTCCTTCCGCCTGCCCCTGCTCTCCGGAAGGGCGCGTACGCCGGGAAGCGGGGACACGGCCGGCCGGAGGCCGTCCCTGGTGCTGCTCGTACCCGCCTGCGTCGCCGCCCTCTTCGCCCTGCTGCCCCTCGGCTACCTCGCCGTCCGCGCCCTGGAACGGGGCCCCGCCTACGCCTGGGACATCGTCTCCGACGAACGCACCCGGGACCTCCTCGCCCGCAGCCTCGGCCTGACCGCCGTGGTCGTCACGGCCTCTCTGCTGCTGGGGGTCTCCCTGGCCTGGCTGACCGTACGCACCGCACTGCCCGGAGCCCGCGCCTGGGCGATCCTGGCCACCCTGCCGCTCGCCGTGCCCAGCTATGTCACGGCGTTCGCCTGGCTGTCGGCCGCGCCGGGACTCGCCGGATTCGGCGGAGCCGCGCTCGCGATGACACTGGTCAGCTTCCCGTACGTCCTGCTGCCGGTCACCGCCGCGCTGCGGGGCCTCGACCCGGCGCAGGAGGAGGCCGCGCGCTCCCTGGGACACGGCTCGCTGCGGACCTTCGTCCGCGTCACCCTGCCCCAGCTGCGGCCGGCGGCCGGCGGCGGCGCCCTGCTCGTCGCGCTGTACACGCTCTCCGACTTCGGCGCGGTCTCGCTCATGCGGTACGACACGTTCACCCGGGCCATCCACACCTCGTACCGCGCCTCCTTCGACCGCACCCCGGCGGCCGCGCTCAGCGTGGTGCTGGTGGTGATGACGATCGCGCTGGTCGCCGCCGAGGCCCGGACGCGCGGCCGGGCCGGACACGCCAGGACCGGAAAGGGCACCGCCCGCCCGGCGGTCCCGGTCGCCCTCGGCCGGTGGCGGACGCCCGCCCTGCTGTGGTGCGCGGCGGTGGCGGCCGTCGCCGTGGTCTTCCCCCTGGCCGTCCTCGGGTACTGGCTGGCCGTCGGCAACTCGGCCACCTGGGACCTGGGCGGGCTCGCCCGGACGGCCTGGGCCACCCTCGGCGTCGCCGCCGCGGGCGCGGGCCTCACCACGCTCCTCGCCCTGCCGGTCGGAGTGATCGCCGCCCGCCACCGGGGCCGCGGCGCCCGCCTGCTGGAGCAGGCCGCGTACGCGGGGCACGCGCTGCCCGGCATCACGGTCGCCCTCGCGCTGGTCTTCTTCGCGGTCCGCTACGCCTACCCCCTCTACCAGCAGATCCCGCTGCTCATCTGCGCGTACGCCGTGCTGTTCCTGCCCGTCGCGGTGGCCGCCACCCGCGCCGCCGTCCTGCAGGCGCCGCCCGTCCTGGACGACGTGGCCCGCTCCCTCGGGCGGCGGCCCTGGCAGGTGCTGCGCGAGATCACCGTGCCACTCGCCGCGCCCGGAGTGGCCGCCGGGGCCGCGCTCACCTTCGTGGTCTGCATGAAGGAGCTCCCCGCGACGCTCCTGCTGCGCCCCACCGGCATGGACACCCTGGCCACCCGGCTGTGGACCGAGACCGGCGCGGGCTCCTTCGCGGCCGCCGCCCCCTACGCCGCCGCGCTGATCCTGCTGGCCGCCGTACCCTCCTACCTCCTGGGCAAGCACCGGAGTCGAACGACATGAGCGACGACATGAGCGACGACATGAACGAACTGCACGTCGAAGGGCTCACCAAGTCCTACGGGGCCGGGGAACCGGTCCTGCGCGGCCTCGGACTCACCGTCCCGGCCGGGGCGCTGGCCGCCGTCCTGGGCCCCTCCGGCTGCGGCAAGACGACCATGCTGCGGATCGTCGCCGGCTTCCTGCGCGCCGACACCGGCACCGTCCGGCTCGGCGGCCGGCTCGTCAGCGGACCCGGCGTCCACCTCCCGCCGGAGCGGCGCCGGATCGGCATCGTGCCGCAGGAGGGCGCCCTCTTCCCCCACCTGAGCGTGGCCCGCAACGTCGCCTTCGGACTGACCGGCGTCGACCGCGGCGAACGGCGACGCCGCACCGGGGAACTGCTGGAACTGGTCGGCCTCGCCGGGTACGGCGACCGCATGCCGCACGAGCTGTCCGGCGGGCAGCAACAGCGCGTCGCGCTGGCCCGCGCGCTCGCCCCCAGACCCCAACTCGTGCTGCTGGACGAGCCGTTCAACGCCCTGGACAGCGCGCTGCGAGCGGGCGTGCGGTCGGACGTGCGGGCAGCGCTGCGGGCCACGGGCGCGACGGCGCTGCTCGTCACCCACGACCAGCAGGAGGCACTGTCCACCGCCGACCTCGTCGCCGTGGTGCGCGACGGCGAGGTCGCCCAGTGCGACACCCCGCAGAACCTCTACCGGCGCCCCGCCGACCCCTGGGTCGCCGGCTTCGTCGGCGAGGCCGTACTGCTCCCCGGCACCGTCGACGGCAACGGCACGGCCCTGACCGCGCTGGGCCCGGTCTCCCTCACCGCCCCCTCGAACGGGCTCCGGACCGGCACGATCCTGCTCCGCCCCGAACAACTCCGGCTGACCGCCACGGACACCGACGGCGCGGTCCGGGGCACCGTCACCGACGTCCGCTACTACGGCCACGACGCCATGGTCACCGTGACCGTCGAGGGCCACGACACCCCGGTCGACATCCGCATCGCGGGCCCCGTACCGGTAGGCCCGGGGGAGAGGACGGGCGTTCGCGTCATGGGCGAGGCGGCCCTCCACCCCTGACAGAGAGGGGTTCGGGACAAGTCACCCAGCACCTGGCTGCAGCGCGCCGTCGCTCCGTTGATGGCTGCGCTGCTCGTCCTCCACCGCCGCGTAGATCAGGCTCTGCAGACCCTCCGGGGCCGGCACGTGCTTCAGTTCGAGCGTGCCCTGTTCCGACCCCGACTGGATGGTCAGGGTCCCCTCGCGCAGGATGCGCTCCCACAAAGTGGCGCGGAACTCCACGTCGTTGACGCGGGCCAGCGGGATGCTGTGCCCCGTCTTCGTCAGGAAGCCCTTGCGCACGGAGACCCGCTTCGTCGTGACGATGTACACGGTGCTGCGCCATATCAGCAGCGGCAGCAGCCAGAACCACACGGAGATGATCACCGCCAGGCCCAGTACCACGTATCGGGCCACGGTGCCCCAGTCCTGGTCGGACGGAATCACCCACAACAGCGCACCCGCCACGGCCCAGACGAGCAGCAGGACGACGAACTCGCCCACCATCTGGGTCCAGTGCTGGCGGGTCGCGTGCACCAGCTCCTCGTCATCGGCCAGATGACGGTCCACGTTCACCATGGGCGGCATCCTGGCACATCGACTCCCGCACGGGTACGGTTCCTCCCCGCGCATCGATCATGGAGGCCGCACGGCACGGCGAAGGCGGCGGCCCGGGGGATCGGGGGCCGCCGCCTTCACGGGCGCCGTGGAGTGGCTCGCGCCGGGGTCACCGGCGAGTCGGGTCGGCTCAGTACCAGCCGTTGGCCTGCCAGAACTTCCAGGCGCCGACGGGGCTGCCGTAGCGGGACTCCATGTAGTCCAGGCCCCACTTGATCTGGGTCTTGGGGTTGTTCTTCCAGTCGGCGCCGGCCGAGGCCATCTTGGATGCGGGCAGCGCCTGGACCAGGCCGTAGGCGCCGGAGGAGGCGTTGGTGGCCGAGACGTTCCAGTTGCTCTCACGCTGGATGATGTTGCTGAACGCGTTGAACTGGGCGTCGTCCTGGATCATCTGGCGCGCGATCGCCTTCGCGCCGGCGGCCGAGGTACCGGTGGCCGCGTGGGCGGGGGCCGAGCCGAGGGCCACGCCGGCGGTGGCGGCGACCAGGGCGGCGGTGGTGAGGGCCTTCTTCGGGGCGGCGATGCGGCGGATGAAGGAGACGGTCACGGAGATCCTCTTGCGTCGGGGGCGGTGAGTCGCGAGCAGTCCGGGACTCCCGTGGGGCCCGTCGGCGCCTGGCGACGTCGTCCAGAGAAGCAGGCGGAAAAACCTCCCGCAAACACCCCTTTTACTAGTTGTCGTCGCATTCGTGATGAGAGCCGTTCGTGTGAGCCGGGTCTCAATGCCCAGGTCGGCGCGGGTAAAGGCGTGCGCATGCCAGGCGGTTGTGGCTACGACCCGGCTTCGTAGGTGATCCAGGTCATGTGGGCTCCTTCACCGGGGCTGTCACGCTCGGTGCGGGCCGGGACGCCGACCGTCACCGCGCCGACGCGTCGAAAGTGACCGGCGTCTCGAAGGCGGCCCGGCGGGTGGCGCGGCGCAGTGCCCTGAGGACGGCGGGGCCGAGGACCAGGGTCAGTACGAGGGTGACGGCGGCCCGGCCCAGGTCCCAGCCCAGCGAGGTGGCCAGGCAGTACGCCACGAAGCGGGCCAGGTTGGCGGGAACGCCCGCGTGCGGGTCGAAGGCGATGGAGGAGGCGAGGGTGCCCATGAAGGGCCAGCCCGCGAGGTTCATGACGGTGCCGTAGGCGAAGGCGGCCAGGAAGCCGTAGAGCGCCAGGAGCAGGAGTTCCATGCGGCCGCGCAGGCGGTCCGGGCCCGGCAGCAGGCCCGCGCCCATGGTGAACCAGCCCATGGCCAGCATCTGGAACGGCATCCACGGCCCCACCCCGCCCGTGAGCAGCGCGGAGGCGAACATCGTCACCGAGCCCAGCACGAACCCGAAGCCCGGCCCGAGCACCCGGCCGCTCAGCACCATCAGGAAGAACATGGGCTCGATCCCGGCCGTCCCCGCCCCGATCGGGCGCAGCGCGGCCCCCGTCGCGGCCAGCACCCCCAGCATGGCGACGGCCTTCGGGCCGAGCCCGGACTCGGAGATCGTCGCGGCGACCACGGCGACGAGGAGGACGAGCAGCCCCGCGAAGAGCCAGGGCGCGTCCTGCGCGTGCGCGCTGAGCTGCGAGGTGGGCGGCGTGAGGAACGGCCAGGTGAAGGCGGCCACCCCGACGGCGCTGACCAGGGCGAGCGCGGCGAGGGAGCGGGGGCCCAGGCGGACGGGCCGGGCCTGGGGGGTGAGTTGCACGGGTTTCATGCCAGCGCCTCGCGGACCTGGGTTGCCGTCAGCCACCGTTGCGGGGCCAGGATCTTGGTGACCTGCGGCGCGAAGGACGGGGAGGACACCACGACCTCGGCCGTCGGGCCGTCGGCGATCACCTCGCCCTCGGCGAGCAGGACCACCCGGTGGGCCAGCTCGGCGGCCAGCTCCACGTCGTGCGTGGCGAGCACGATGGCGTGCCCCTCGGCGGCGAGTTCGCGCAGCAGGGCGACCAGGCGGGCCTTCGCGCCGTAGTCCAGTCCGCGCGTCGGCTCGTCGAGCAGCAGCAGGGGCGGGCGCGCGGCGAGCACGACGGCGAGCGCGAGCGCCAGCCGCTGGCCCTCGGACAGGTCACGGGGGTGGGTGTCGTCGGTGACGCCGGGCAGCAGCTCGGAGACCAGCGCCCGGCAGGTTCCGGGCGCGGCCTGCGCGTCCTGGTCGGCCGCCGCGCACTCGGCGGCGACCGTGTCGGCGTACAGCAGGTCGCGCGGCTCCTGCGGGACGAGGCCGACCCGCCGTACGAGTTCGCGCGGCGGGGTTCGGTGCGGGACCGCGCCGCTCACCCGCACCGACCCGCCGGACGGTTCGACCAGTCCGACGAGCGAGCCGAGCAGCGTGGACTTCCCGGCGCCGTTGCGGCCCATGAGCGCGATGGTCTCGCCGGGGGCGAGAGACAGGTCGACGTGGAGCAGCGCCTGGATGCCGTCGCGGCGCACGGAGAGGGAGCGGACCTCGGCCACGGGCGCGGGCTCCGCCCCGGGCTCGGGAACGGCCTGCCGCCGCAGCCGCCACCGCGACGCCTGCCGGGGTACGGGAAGCGGGGGCGGAGTGGCCGGCACCGCCTCGGTGGGCACGGGCTCCCGCCCGTCCAGCCGTTCCCGCAGGTCCGCGGCGCGGCGGCGGGCGTCCCGCACGGTCAGGGGCAGCGGGGACCAGCCCGCCAGCCGGCCCAGGTCCACCACCGGCGGACACACGGGGGAGACGGCCATGACGTCGGCCGGGGTGCCCAGCAGCGGGGCGGCGCCCGGAGCGGGCAGGAGGACGACCCGGTCGGCGTACTGGACGACACGTTCCAGGCGGTGTTCGGCCATCAGGACGGTCGTGCCGAGGTCGTGCACCAGCCGCTGCAGGACGGCGAGGACCTCCTCGGCGGCGGCCGGGTCGAGCGCCGAGGTCGGCTCGTCCAGGACCAGGACCTTCGGGTGCGGGGTGAGGACCGAGCCGATCGCGACCCGCTGCTGCTGGCCGCCGGAGAGCGTGGCGATGGAACGGCCGCGCAGGCCGGCCAGGCCCAGCAGGTCCAGCGTCTCCTCCACGCGCCGCCGCATGACGTCCGGGGCGAGCCCCAACGACTCCATGCCATAGGCGAGTTCGTCCTCCACGGTGTCGGTGACGAAGTGCGACAGCGGGTCCTGGCCGACGGTGCCGACCACGTCGGCGAGCTCGCGCGGCTTGTGGGTGCGGGTGTCGCGGCCGGCCACGGTGACCCGCCCGCGCAGGGTGCCGCCGGTGAAGTGCGGCACGAGCCCGCCGACCGCGCCGAGCACGGTGGACTTGCCGACGCCGGACTCCCCGACGAGCAGCACGAGTTCACCCTCGGGGACCTCGAAGTCGACGCCCCGGACGGTGGGCCGGTCCGCCCCGTCGTAGGTCACGGAGACATCCTCGAAGCGGATCACGAAGGCTCCTTGCGGGCGGGACGTGTGGGTGCGGTGAGGGCGGGGAGCAGGCCGAGGAGTACGGCGGCGGCGGGCCACAACGGAAGGGCGGGCGCGACGAGCGGCACCACCCCCGGGTGCAGGGCCTCGGGATCCCGGGCGGCGGCGAGCACCAGCAGCGCCGCGACCACCGCGCCCGACCCCGCCACGGCACAGGACCGCGGGTTCCAGGCGTCGGGACGGTAGCGGGTACGAGGGGAGCGGCGCCCACCCAGCCACAGGCCGGCCAGGGCGGCGGCGAGCCCGGCGAGCAGCACCGGAAGGCCGTAGGTGCCGCCCTCGGCGGTGAGCAGTCCGTACGTCCCCGCGCAGACGCCCAGCAGACCCCCGAGGGTGAGCGCGGCGGTCGTACGGCGCACGGCGGGTGCGACCTCGGCGGTACGGCCGTAGCCGCGGGCGTCCATCGCGGCGGCGAGGGCCACCGAGCGTTCCAACGCGCCCTCCAGGACCGGCAGTCCGACCTGCAGCAGCCCGCGCACCCCCCGGTCGGGCCGGCCCCGCAGCCGGCGGGCGGCCCGCAGGCGCCGGGCGTCGGCGATCAGGTGCGGGGCGAAGGTGAGCGCGACGACGACGGCGACGCCGGTCTCGTACAGGGCGCCGGGGAGGGACTTGAGCAGCCGGGTGGGCGCGGCGAGGGCGTTCGCGGCGCCCACGCAGATCAGCAGGGTGGCCAGCTTCAGCCCGTCGTACAGCGCGAAGACGACCGCCTCGGCCGTCACCCTGCCGCCGAGCCGGATGCCCTGCGCCCAGTCGGGCAGGGGGACTTCGGGAAGGGAGACGAGCACGTGCGTGCCGGGGATGGGCGAGCCGAGCACGACGGCGAAGACGAGACGGATGACGAGAACGGCGAGGGCGAGCTTGAGGAAGGCGGTGTAGGAGCGGGCGGTGGGCGTGGCGGAACGGCAGGTCACCACGACATAGCCGGAGACCGCCAGGAGCAGGCCGAGCAGCAGCGGGTTGGTGGTGCGGGTGGCCGCGGTCCCCAGAGCCAGGGCCCACAGCCACCACGCACCCGCGTGCACGGTGGTCTCACGCATCCCTGCGCCGCCGCGCCTGCCACACCGCCGCCGCGCCCAGCACGAGCACCGCGGCACCACCGGCGAGGAGACCCACCGACGGGCCCGCCCCGGGCTCGCTCTTCTCCTCGGCGGGGCTCTTCCCCTTCTCGTCCTCCTCCGCGGGGCTCTTCCCCGAGGCCACCTGCTCGCCGCACCCCTTCTGGGGATACCCGGAGATGGCGCACAGCAGGGCGTTGGTGTTGTACCGCAGCGGCTTGGCGACGGACGCCAGGGCCTCCGCGGTGGTCGCGTCGGAGGGCACCCGGGCACAGGCGGTCCGCGGCGCCGGCGGGGTCTCCCCGGCCGGGGCGTCCGCGCGCGTACCGAAGTCGAGGACGAGCGCGACCCGCTTGCCGCCCTCCCGGGCCGGTGTCTCGCCGCAGACGGCCTCGAAGTCGGCCGTCCCGCGCGGCTTGCTGGCGTCCTGGGAGTCCTCGCTCACCGAGAACCGGAACCCCTGCACGTCACCGTCGGAGGGGCGCGCCGTGGACGGCCCCTCGGTGGCGTACGTCCAGTTCGCGCCGTCGCGGTCCCAGAAGGACCAGTACCGGTACCCCACGGCCTGCGCCTGCCCGACCCCGGCCGCCAGCAGGAAGGCGGCCAGGGCGAGGGCGGACAGCACCCGGATCCGGCGTATCACGGCTGCTGCCCCGGCTGCTTGTTCCTGCGGCTGATCAGCAGGAAGCCGATGCCGATGCCGGCGACGAGGAAGACCCCGACGGCCCACCAGATGCCGGAGGAGGAGTCGTTCTTCGTGGACTCCTTGGTGTCCTTGGCATCCTCGGCGGCCTTGCCCACGGGGGTGGCCTGGGGAGCCGGCCCGGTCGCGTTGAGCCGGTCGACCAGGTCGATGCCGCCGAAGTCACGCGGGTCGGCCCCGGCCGCGTGGGCGGCGAAGACGAGCTGGGCGTAGGCGGCGGGCCCGCCCTGGTCGGCCCACGCCTCGGCGTGCTGCTCCAGCCACTTCAGCGGCTTCTGCGCCTGTGCGGCCCCGCCCTGCGCGGCGAGGGCGACGACGGTGTCGGCGGTGTTGCCGTAGTCGGGCTGGTCGGTGGCGCCGGGGAGCACGGAGGTGAGGTGACCGTCCTTGGCGACGGCCTGCGCCAGGTACGCCGCGCCGTTGGCCGCCGCCTGAGCCGGATCGGGCTTGCCGGCGTCGGCGCAACCACCGCCGCCGGAGCCCTTGCCGCTCCTGCCCTCGGCGGCCAGGCCCTGCCCGAGCGCGGCGACGACGGCCGCGGCCGTGGCGTCCGGGTTGGCCTCGAGCCCGCCCTTCTTGTCCGGCTGGTAGGCGAAGGCACCGCCCCCGTCGGCGGAGCACGGCAGGGCGAACCCCACCAGGGCGTCGTAGGGCGACTTGCCGCCCTTCACCACGCTCTCGGGCTTCTCGCCCACGGCGGCGAGCGCGCCGATGACGACCGAGGTGGAGTTGGCGTCGCTGGGCCCGCCCGGCGTGTACGGCCACCCGCCGTCCTTGTTCTGCACGGACTTCAGCCAGGACACCGCCTTGCCGGTCACGGCGTCGTGCCCGCCGAGCGCGGCGAGGGCCTGTACGGCGGCGGCGGTGCCGTTGGTGTCCACCATCGCCTTGGCGTCGCAGGCCTTGACCGGCTCGGCACGGAAGGGGGCGAACGAACCGTCCGCGCACTGCTGCCCGGCCAGCCAGTCCACGGCCTTCGCGGCGGGCCGCACACCCACGGTGTGCTGGGCGAGCAGGGCGAGGGACTGGCGCCAGACGCCGTCGTACTGGGGGTCGCCGGTGCCGTAGAGCCCGGCGGGCAGCGACGGCGACGCGGACGGGGCGGGGGACGGATCTGCGACGGCTGCGGGAGCCGCGAAGCCGATCACGGTGACGGCGGCGGCTATGGCCGCGGCACTGCGGCGGACGTTCATGATCGGAGGGTGCCTCTCCCTGCGGGGAGCCGTGCAGCACGGGACACCCCGGCGGCTCGGCTCCGTATACCTCGACGGCGCCGTGCGCCGGCGGATCCGCCGACGCACATGAACCGGTCACGTCCGTCCGGGGCAGTCCGGCTCGCCGCCCTCGCGGGACGGCTCACGGTTGCGGGTCAGCGCCGGATTCGCACCGGCTTCCCCCCGTACGGGTGTGATGACGACCCCGTCACTGTACCGGTCCGCCGGAAGGGCCCCGAGCCGGTGTTCCCGCTGGTGCGTCGAGAGAAAAAAAATCCTGGTTCGGGGGGTTCCCATCCGGCCGTGCGGGATTATCCTGAAAGTGGCCTACGAGGCGAGTGAGGGAGTTCGACCGGAGTAGCCGACTTGGGCGAGACGCCGAGAGGCATCCGCCGAGGCCGACGTCGACGGTCGGGCTGAGAGGCTGAAAGGTCTTCGGACCGGACGGCGACCCCCATTACCTGATCCGGGCAATACCGGCGAAGGGAACCCGTCTCGTAGGTCCTTCTCATGTTCTTGCCGGTGCTCTCGCAGGGTTTGGAGCCCCGAACGAAACGGGTGCCCGGCTCGCGGCGCTCCCCCGGCCCGGCGGCTGGGAGGTGCCCCCGGGCACGCTCCCCCAAGCTCTTCGAGCAGGGGGCGCCCCCATGGCGCCGCGAGCTGATCGGACTCCCGTTTCGTTCGGGGCTCCTACTGCCGCCCTTCCGGGGGTGACGGCAGGTCGATCAGGCGGCACGCCGTCTCGATGTCTGTCCTCACCTGGGCGATCGACGCGCGGCCCGAGAGCCAGGTGATCAGGGCCGAGAGCCAGGTGTGCTCGATCACGCGGACCGCGGACAGCTGCTCGGGGGTGGGGCTCTCCTGGCCCATCGCGTCCAGGATGATCGCGGTGGTCTGCCGGGACACCTGGTCGACCTCGGGGCTCGCGCTGCGGTCCGCGAAGGTCAGGGCGCGGACCATCGCGTCGGCGAGCTGCGGCTCGCGCTGCAGGGCGCGGAAGGCGCGCATCAGCGTCTCGGCCACCCGCTCGGCCGCGCTCCCGCCGGCCGGCGGCTTCTTGTGCAGCGCGCCGTGCAACTGCTCCAGCTGGTCCTGCATCGTCGCGACCAGCAGGTGCACCTTGGACGGGAAGTACCGGTACAGCGTGCCGAGCGCCACCTGCGAGACCTCCGCGACCTCCCGCATCTGCACGGCGTCGAAGCCGCCCCGGCAGGCCAGTTGCGCGCTCGCGCGCAGGATGCGGCGGCGACGGGCCTCCTGCCGCTCGGTGAGGGGCGGTGCGGCGATCCGGGAGACACTGGCTGGCGCAGGCATGGGTCCCGTTCCGTGACAGTCGGTGAGGCCCGGTGATCGGACCGCAGGCAGTGGCGTCCGGCCGTGGCGCGAATCACCCGATCCACTGCTCACAGCGCGGCTACCTGCCGGTAGATTCGGAGCCTCCTGAACGATCAAGTCTGAAACTTGTTCTAGATTAGCGTCCCGGCGTAACCTCGCGGGACAGTGCAGTCAGAAGGGGGCCCAGAGTGACCGCTGAGGCCAGTCGGGCGGGGTCCCCGACGGACCTCGCCGCAGACGGCGAGCGACCGCTCAGGATCGCACTCCTCACCTACAAGGGAAACCCGTTCTGCGGCGGTCAGGGCGTCTACGTACGCCACCTCTCGCGCGAACTGGCCCGCCTCGGCCACCGGGTCGAGGTGATCGGCGCACAGCCGTACCCGGTCCTCGACACCCTGGACGGAAATGAGGGCCACGACGGCCGGCTGGGCCTCACCGAGCTGCCCAGCCTCGACCTCTACCGCCAGCCCGACCCCTTCCGCACCCCCGGGCGCGACGAGTACCGCGACTGGACCGACGTGCTGGAGGTCGCCACCATGTGGACCGGCGGCTTCCCCGAGCCGCTGACGTTCAGCCTGCGCGCCCGCCGCCATCTGCGCGCCCGCCGCGGCGAGTTCGACGTCGTCCACGACAACCAGACGCTCGGATACGGGCTGTTGGGGGACCTCGGCGCCCCTCTGGTCACCACCGTCCACCACCCCATCACCGTGGACCGGCAGTTGGAGCTGGACGCCGCCGAGGGATGGCAGCGACGGATGTCCGTACGGCGCTGGTACGCCTTCACCCGCATGCAGAAGCGGGTCGCGCGCCGGCTGCCGTCCGTGCTCACCGTCTCCGGCACCTCGCGCCAGGAGATCGTCGACCACCTGGGCGTGCGCGAGGACCGCGTCCACGTGGTCCACATCGGCGCCGACACCGACCTGTTCTCGCCCGACCCGGCCGTGCAGCGGGTCCCCGGGCGGATCGTGACCACCTCCAGCGCGGACGTGCCGCTCAAGGGCCTGGTCTTCCTCGTCGAGGCACTGGCGAAGGTGCGGACGGAACACCCCTCGGCGCACCTCGTCGTCGTCGGCAGGCGGGCCGAGGACGGGCCGGTCGCGCAGGCGATCGAGCGGTACGGCCTGGAGGGCGCCGTCGAGTTCGTCAAGGGCATCCCGGACGCCGAACTGGTCGACCTGGTCCGCTCGGCCGAGGCCGCGTGCGTGCCGTCGCTGTACGAGGGCTTCTCGCTGCCGGCGGCCGAGGCGATGGCCACCGGTACGCCGCTGGTCGCCACGACCGGGGGTGCGATCCCGGAGGTCGCCGGCCGCGACGGCGAGACGTGCCTCGCGGTGCCGCCCGGTGACGCGGGGGCGTTGGCCGCCGGGCTGAACCGGCTGCTGGGCGACCCGGAGTTGCGGGCGCGGCTGGGCGCGGCCGGGCGCGAGCGGGTGCTGCGGCACTTCACGTGGGCCCGTGCGGCGGAGGGGACGGTACTGCACTACCGCGCGGCTCTCGCCGGCTCCGCCGGCCCGGACCCGCGCCGCCCCGCGCCCCGGAATCCCGGCCGCTCCGCGGCCTCAGAGGCTGTCTATCCCGAAAGCAGGGCCACGTGCTGACCGTCGACTTCTCCCGGTTCCCGCTCGCCCCGGGCGACCGCGTCCTGGACCTCGGCTGCGGTGCCGGCCGGCACGCGTTCGAGTGCTACCGGCGCGGCGCGCGGGTCGTGGCGCTGGACCGCAACGGCGAGGAGATCCGCGAGGTCGCCAGGTGGTTCGCGGCGATGGATGAGGCGGGGGAGGCGCCCGCCGGGGCCACCGCCACCGCCATGGAGGGCGACGCCCTCGCCCTGCCCTTCCCCGACGCGTCCTTCGACGTCGTCATCATCTCCGAGGTGATGGAGCACATCCCGGACGACAAGGGTGTACTCGCCGAAATGGTACGGGTGTTGAGACCGGGCGGCCGGATCGCGGTCACCGTGCCGCGCTACGGACCCGAGAAGGTCTGCTGGGCCCTGTCCGACGCCTACCACGAGGTCGAGGGCGGCCACATCCGCATCTACAAGGCCGACGAACTGCTGCGGAAGATGCGCGAGGCGGGCCTGCGCCCGTACGGAACCCACCACGCCCACGCGCTGCACTCGCCGTACTGGTGGCTGAAGTGCGCCTTCGGCGTCGACAACGACAAGGCGCTGCCGGTGCGCGCGTACCACAAGCTGCTGGTCTGGGACATCATGAAGAAGCCGCTGGCCACGCGGGTGGCCGAGCAGGCGCTGAACCCGCTGATCGGCAAGAGCTTCGTGGCGTACGCGACCAAGCCGCACCTGCCCCGGGCGGACGCCAAGTGACCACTCCCCGGACGGAACACCTGGTCCTGCCCGGGGTCCTCACCGCCGGGCAGGCCGCCGCGACCGTGCGCGGCATCCTCGCCGTGCAGCGGGAGGACGGGGCGATCCCGTGGTTCCGCGGCCATCACCTCGACCCGTGGGACCACGTCGAGGCCGCGATGGCGCTGGACGCGGCCGGCGAGCGCGAGGCGGCCGAGCGGGCGTACTTCTGGCTGGCCCGGCACCAGTTGAGCGACGGCTCCTGGTACGCGGCCTACGCCGACGGGGCGTACGACGACGTCACCGACCACAAGCGGGAGACGAACTTCGTCGCCTACATCGCCGTGGGGGTGTGGCACCACTACCTGTCCACGGGCGACGACACGTTCCTGGACCGCATGTGGCCGGTCGTTTACGCGGCCGTCGAGTTCGTGCTGCGACTGCAGCAGCCGGGCGGGCAGATCGGCTGGAAGCGCGAGGACGACGGCACGGACACGGCGGACGCGCTGCTGACCGGGTGCTCGTCGATCCACCACGCGCTGTGCTGCGCGCTGGCGATCGCGGAGGAGCGTGGAGAGCCGCAGCCGGACTGGGAGTTGGCGGTCGGCGCGCTCCGGCACGCGATCCGCGACCACCCGGAGCGGTTCCTGGACAAGGACCGCTACTCGATGGACTGGTACTACCCGGTGCTGGGCGGCGCGCTGACCGGAGCGGAGGCGAAGGCGCGGATCGAGGCGGACTGGGACCGCTTCGTGGTGCCCGGCCTCGGCGTGCGCTGCGTCGTCCCCAACCCGTGGGTGACGGGCGGCGAGTCGGCCGAACTCGCCCTGGCCCTGTGGGCCGTGGGCGAGTCCGACCACGCGCTGGAGATCCTGCAGTCCATCCAGCACCTGCGCGACGCGGAGACCGGCCTGTACTGGACGGGCTACGTCTTCGAGGACGAGGCCATATGGCCGCGGGAACTGACCACCTGGACCGCCGGAGCGCTCCTGCTCGCCGTCGCCGCGCTCGGCGGCCACGAGGCCACCTGCACGGTCTTCGCGGGCGACCGCCTGCCCAGGGGCCTGGACCCGGACTGCTCCACCTGCCCCGCCTGACGGCGGCGGGCCGCCACCGTCACCGGCTCCGGAACCCTGACCGAAACCTGCCATGCGTGCGGAGAGTGACGGGGGATCGCCGAGGTAAGCCCAAAAGGGGCCACGGGATGATCTTGAAGCCCTGAGCGCCTGCCCGTCACCCGTTCGGCTCAAGGTCGTCGGTGGTGATGTTGGGCTGTCGTCTGGGGCCGGGGCGGGATTGTGACCTCGATCGAGCGGACCGCGTATCCGCGGTTCAAGCGGCTGATCACCGCGCATGAGCTGCGTGCACGTGCGGGGGTCCTGACCAGCGATGTGCGCCGCACACCCATGCGAGTTCGGACAGTCCGTCGCTGGCGATGAAACCCCCATATGTCCTCTTCATGTAGAGGCGTGAGGTTTGCGTGCGGCGTGATGATTGGCGGCATGGACGTCAACGAAGTACTGCTGCCTGGGGTGGGGATGCGCTATGAGTTCGCCACCCGCGAGGGGGACCGGATGAGTGTCGTCGCCCTCCGGTCGGGCGATTTCGAGCTGATGACCTATGAGGGCGTGGATCCGGACGAGGCGCGGGTCGTGTTCCGGCTGACCCGTGAGGAGGCCGACACTCTCGCCGGGATTCTGGGGGCCCCGCGTATCGCCGAGCGGTTCGCGGATCTGACCAAGGAGGTGCCGGGGCTGAGTGCCGGGCAGGTCGAGGTACGTGCGGGCGGGCCCTTTGTGGACCGTCTGCTGGGGGAGACCAGGGCCCGGACGCGTACCGGCGCGTCGATCGTGGCGATCGTGCGCGGCGAGGAGGTGATCCCCTCCCCGGGGCCGGAGCAGGTGCTGCACGCGGGGGATGTGATGGTGGTGATCGGAACCCATGACGGGATTGCCCAGGTGGAACAGATCATCCAGGCTGACCAGTGAAGGTCTCGGTCGCCCTGCTGCTGGAGCTGGGGATCATCCTGGCAGCGCTGAGTCTGCTCGGGACGCTGGCCCGGCGTTTCACACTCTCGCCCATCCCGCTCTATCTCCTGGCAGGTCTGGCTCTGGGCGAGGGAGGCATCGCCCCGGTTCCGGCCGCCGGCCCGTTCGTGGAGACCGGAGCAGGCATCGGGGTAGTCCTCCTGCTGCTGGTGCTCGGTCTCGAGTTCACCGTGCCGGAGTTCACCGCCAGCCTCCGCCGCCATCTGCCGTCCGGGGCAGTCGATCTTGTGCTGAACGCGACGCCCGGAGCCGTGGCGGGATGGCTGCTGGGCCTGGACGCCACCGGGATCCTGACCTTGGCGGGCGTGACCTACATCTCCTCCTCGGGCATCATCGCTCGGCTTCTGAGCGACCTGAGGCGCCTGGGCAACCGGGAGACCCCGGCCGTGCTGTCCGTGCTGGTGCTGGAAGACTTCGCGATGGCCGCGTTCCTCCCGCTGCTCGCGGTCGTCGCCGCCGGCGGCACCTGGCGGCAGGCACTACTGGGAGTCCTGATGGCCCTCGGCGCGGTCCTGGCCGCGCTCGCCGTGTCGTACTGGTGGGGACACCATCTCGGACGGGCGCTGTTGCATCTGCGTCCGGACGCCGAACAGCTGCTGCTGCGGGTGCTCGGCGTGACACTGATCGTCGCCGCGCTCGCCGAGGCCGCGCACATCTCCGCCGCGGTAGGAGCATTCATCGTGGGACTGTCACTCACCGGTGAGGCGGCCGACCGGGCACGGCAGGTACTGAGCCCGCTGCGGGACCTGTTCGCCGCCGTCTTCTTCCTCTCCGTCGGTCTGTCGGTCAGGCCGGAGACGCTGCTGCCGGTGCTTCCCGCCGCCCTGCTGCTGGGGGTGGTCACGGCGCTGACGAAGCTGGCGGCCGGCTGGTACGCCGCACGACGGGAGGGCGCGGGGCACCGGGGCCGGCTGCGGGCCGGTACCGCACTCATCGCACGCGGCGAGTTCTCCCTCGTCATGATCGGTCTGGTCGGGGTGCGGCAGGACCGGCTCGGCGCTTTGGCGGCCGGATACGTCCTGCTGCTCGCCGTGACCGGTCCGGTGCTCACCCGTTTCGCCGGGACTCGTCCGGCGCCCAGCGCGGGTAAGGGCAGGCAGGTGCACACCGGCGGCGACACGGCGGGGCGATGACGGGCCAGCCAGACCAGCAGGCGGCGCAGGCGTTTGCCGGCGGAGGCGAGCTGCGGTGAGTACTGTGATGCCGAGGTGCGCGCTTACGCGTGTCTGGTGCGGTGTAAAGGGGGCGGGAGTGCGCTTCCCTCCTGAGCTTCACCGGGGGATGCGTGTCGGTGGTCGCCGACACCCTTGATCGTGTCCGGAAGAACAGCCAGCCGAGCAACCGGCCCACCAGCAACCCGCCCAGCACACCGACAGTGCATTTGTACGCGACGTCCTGCGCAACCCACGGACCGATCCACTCAGCCGACCAACCGCTGCCTGCGGCGGCGGCCAGCCCCACGGCCGCGTACATCAGCGGAAACGCGAGTCCGTCCTTCAGGCCCGCCTCACTGGTGAGAGCGAACCGCACCTCGTCCTCATCGTGTTCGTCATCCGTGGGCTCGTCCCCCCGCACTTCCGCAGCGAGTGGCTCGGCCGCATCCTTGGCCGGGTAATCGACGTGCTGCCCGGCGGCCAGCAGGCTGTCTCCAGGGCCTGATCTTGGAGGTGGTCGTGGGGCGTCGACCGAGTGTGTTCATCCGGCCGGTCAGCATGGACGAGGGTCGCAGGCTGCAGCGGATCAGCCGGACCGCGAAGGACCCGATCCGGCTGCGCCGGACGATTGTGGTGCTGATGTCCGCCCAGGGCCAGACGGTCAAGGACATCACCTCGCTGATGCAGGTCGGCGAGGACTACGTCCGCGTTGTCATCCACGCCTTCAACGAGCGGGGATTTGAGGCACTGGACCCAAAATGGAGCGGGGGACGCCCGAAGACGATCGGTGAGCGGGTGCGTGAGCATATCCGCCTGAGCGCGCGGACGTCCCCCGCCGACTGGGACGTCGCCGCGTTCTCCACCCGGAGCCTGTCCAAGCTCGCCGACCACCTGGTCAAACGGCACGTGGTACCGGCGATCAGCCGGGAGACCCTGCGGCGCATCCTGCGCGAGGGCAAGGTCTCCTGGCAGGCCACCACGACCTTGGAAGGCGTCCACCGACCCGGACTTCACAGCCAAGATGCACCGGGTCCTGGCCCTGTACGACACCCCGCCGACGGACGGACGGGTGGTCTGCGTCGACGAGTTCGGACTACTGAACCTGATGCCCCGCAAGGGCAAGGCCTGGCGTCCGGCGGGCAGGCCCCGCCGACTGCGGGCCACCTACAACCGCTACGGCGGGGTGCGGCACATGCTCGCCGCCCTCGACCTGGCCACCGGGAGGATCCACTACCGGATCCGCAAGCGGAAGCGGTGTTCGCGCCCGACTCACCCGTCCGACAGTGGACCGAATACCCCTCCAGGGCTGCCTGATACAGCTCTACGATCTTCGCATGAGCGACCGGAGCCCGGCAGACGAAGAGCTGCAGACCGCCCGACTGTCACTGCGGCGTCCGACCGAAGCCGACATCGATGCGATCTTCGCGATCCACAGTGACCCCGGAACCTGCCTGCACAATCCTTCCGACGCTCTCGCCCGGCCCGAAGAGGCCGAAGAGCTCTATCAGCGCTGGAGCAACCAGTGGCACAGCTGCGGATACGGGTACTGGGTCGTCCGACGCCGCAACTCTGCCCTGCAACTGGGGTTCTGCGGGATCAAGCCCATGGAACTGAACGGCATGAAGGTCCTCAACCTCTTCTACCGTTTCGCCACCTCCGCATGGGGCCAGGGCTTCGCCAGCGAGGCCGCGACCGCAGTCACCAGCTGGGCATCCCGGCACATTCCCGACCTCCCGCTGATCTCCCGGGTCCGGCCGGCCAACGCCGCCTCCCAGCGCGTGGCGGTCAGGGCCGGCCTGACCCGGGCGGAACACCTCGACGGCACCGGATACGACGGCTTCGATTGGATCTACGCAGCGAAGCTGCCGAACTGAGCCCACTCCGACGCGAACCCTCACCGAAGGCCGTCCAACATTCCGAGCCGAGCCACGAGCACCGGATCGGTGGGCGCCAGGACAGCACCCAACAGCAGCGCGGCGGCTGGCGGCCAGTCCAGCAACCACCAGGCCATCAGCGCGGTGATCAGGAACGCCAACGGCATGGTGATACCCAGCAATCGCCAGGTCGCGCCCCACCGATGCCGCCCGACGGGCCGGTTGAGCGCCAGCCCCGCACCCATCAACGAGATGAGCACCACGACCTCGATGACATGCTCGGCCACCACCCGGTCATCCACCGGATCGATCACGGGCGGCGGCAGAGGCAGCAGATACACGCCGATGCCGCACAGCAGGAAGACCAGCGGTAGCGACAGCGGTCGTCCGGCCAGGACCCGAGATAGAACGGCCGCGAGCAACGCTCCGACCCCTAGCCACGCGAAAACCGCGTCCGCGCTCGTCACCGGTACGGCCCGCCCTTCTCACCGCCATGGATCATCGGGTACGCCCTGCTGGGCATCCCGGCCGAATACCCCACATCACACAGGTCATGGACGACAACGAGCGGCTAGCCCCAAGCCGTCGGCTTACTCCTCGCCGCGAGCGACGGGTTCGGCCCTCCGGCCTGTGCGAGCGCAGTGCCTCCCCAGGGGTCAGCCGGTTCCGTCAATCAAGGTGAGCCTGTCTTGCCTCCTTTCTGGGTGTTCATGCGCTCCCACTCCGCGGCCCACCGCGCCATGCGGTGACGCTCCAGTCCCTGGCGAGCCACCCAGGCAACAGCCAGCACGGCCCCGCTCGCCCCTGACACGGTCAGCACGCCTCCTGAGATCGCGTGCCACCGGGTCTCCTCATCGGTCAGGGGCTCAGCCGCGATCTTGCCGTTCCGGTCCGCCCACACGGTGACCGTGTGCCCGGCCGGGGTCCCGGATGGCACTCTTGCCTCGTCCGTGTGCGTGGAACCTTCCGGCGCCGTCCAGCGCACTGTCGCCCAGACCCGATAGCCGCTCGGTGCCCGTTCGGGCAACCGGTCCTCCGCGTCCTCGACGAGTACGGCCGAGACCTCACGGCGCTCTGCTCGCTGCCGCTCGGCGGACTCTTTTATGGCGTCCGCCGCTGCCAGGCCCGCGAGCAGGCCGCCGACCAGTGCGACCACCCACGAGGCGAGCAACACCCACGCTTCGACGATGTCACTGCGCCGCCGCAGCGGATTCCGCCGCCACCGCCACCACCGCACCCTTCCATGCTGTGACGCTGCCATCGGCCGACACCCCAACCCGTGGTAACCATTACCGACTTTCCGTGCCGCGGAGTGCCTGGCGCCGGACGATCCGGGAGATGTCGTCCGCGGTGATGACGCCCGCCAGGTTCTGCCCCTCGGTGACGAGGATGGGCAGGGCGCGGCCCGGGGAGAGCTTTTCGAACACGTCCTGCAACAGGTCGTCCGGAGCGCAGGTCGTGCAGCGCGCCCAGGGGGTCGCCACGTCGCGCACACGAAGCGTCTCCCGTTGTGCGGCGGGAATCCTCGCGAGCCGCGGGAGGTGGACCAGACCGCTGGGGCGCCCTTCGAAGTCGATCAGGGCCAGTGCGGAGTGGCGGGTCCGCGCGGCCACGTCATCGATGCAGCGTTGCACGGTCAGCCAGTCCTGGCACGTCTCGACGGGGCTCGTCATGGCGTCTGCCGCTCGCATGCCGCGCAGGGCAGGAGCAAGCCTCGCACGCTGGTGTTCCGCCCCGGCGACGATCACGACGAAGAAGCCGATGACCGCCAGCCACAGCCCGCTCAGGGCGCCGCGCAGGACGACGATCCACCCGAGGCCGATCAGCACGACTCCGAGGACCTGACCGGCTCGTGCGGCCGCTCGCTCGGCGCGGTCCTGATCTCCCGTACGCCACCACGTCAGCGCCTGCACCACCCGTCCTCCGTCGAGTGGGGCGGCGGGCAGCAGGTTGAACACGGTGAGGACGAGGTTCACCCAGCCGAGCCAGAGCAGGACGGCTGCGGGTATGGCCGTCCCGGACAACGTGTCCAGCCCGATGCCCGCCCCGAGCGCCGGCGAGCAGGCTGGTGAGCGGCCCGCTGACAGCTATCCAGAAAGTCGAGCCTGCCGTGCGGGGCTTGCCCATCTGGGTCATGTCGCCCAGGGCCCACAGCGTGATGCTCTGGACGGGGATGCCTTTCTTACGGGCCGTGATCGCGTGGGCGGCCTCATGGGCCAGCAGGATCACCAGGAGCAGCAGGGCCCCGGCCAGGCCGGCGATGGTGTAGGTGGCGTTCGACTGATCCGGAGTCATGGCCGGGAGAGTCTGGCTGCCCAGGCTGTATCCGAAGAGCATCACGAGCAGGGGCACGGTCCAGTGGATGCGCAGCGGCACCCCGAGAACGCGGCCCATCCGTACCGAGTTGTTCATGACCTTCTCCTGCGGACCGGTATAGACGGCCCTACGCCGGAACCGATGTGCCGCGGTGTCCACGGGTCGGCACCTGCACGGTTTGCGCCTGCTGCCAGTCTCACTCGATGGGGTGGATGACGGTGGGAGTCGCTTTCCTGGTCATGGGCGGATCACTTTCGCTGGGTAGGTGCCAGGGAGGCAGCGAGACGGTGAGCCGATGTTGGTTGCCACGTCCGCCCATACGACAGCGGTTCTGACGGCGTCGCAGCAGGGCATCGGCGGGCACGGCGGCGACGCCGAAGTCGGCCACCAGCAGCCCCGCGGTCGGCGGTGCCCGGGCTTTCGCCGGGGCCCGGGAGCGCTCTGCCGTGCGTATGAACGGATACGGCCGGAGCACGGCCGTTCGTTGGTCCCTGATTGTCGTCGGTCGAGGCTGACCTGTTGAAGACCGCCGTGAGGATCAGACCCGCCACCAGCACGACGGCGAACACCACGATGGCCTTCCAGCGCCAGTCGAGGCGTAGGGCGTCGTCATGGGCGTCTGCGTCGTCATGGACATCCCTGTCGGCCTGGCCGTCGGGAAACTGATGGTTCAGCGCGTCCATCAGCCCGACCAGCTCGGGGTCGTCCTGGGAGAGGCGGCGCTCCATCTCTGCCAGGATGCGCCGGTCGTCCATCGAGGGGTTCATACCGATCACCTGTGTTCGGGGGACGCGGACTCGGTCGCGGGGTGCATGGCTGCTCTGGCCTATGTGGTACGGGCACCGCTTGGCGCGGCGTCGGAGCCCCGGAGCATGTCGACCACGCGCAGGATTTCCATGGGCAGGGGGGAAGATGAGGGTGGAGTTTCGCTCGCTGGAGATCTCGGCCATGGTCGACAGGATCCGCAGGTGCATGGCGGCGGGGTGGCCCTCGATCCGTTCCGCGGCGTCCGCCAAGGTCTGGGCAGCCGCGAACTCGCCCTTGGCGTGGATGACCTTGGCGCGCCGGTCACGCTCCGCCTCAGCCTGACGCGCCATGGCGCGACGCATGGCCTCGGGCAGCTCGACGTCCTTGACCTCGACGAGGGTGACCTTGACACCCCACGGATTGGTGACGTCGTCGATGATGCGTTGAAGCCGCTGGTTGATCTCGTCCCGGTTGATCAGCAGTTCGTCCAGGTCGACCTGGACGAGGATGCTGCCCAGCTCGGTCTGACCGCCCCGCGCGTGTACGCTTCCGACCTGCTGGTCTTCCAGGTCCTCGGCAGGGACCGAGCCGCCATCACCGACCTGGTGGCCACCGTCCTCGGCGGCCTGGAGGAGGCACGAGGCGGGCCCCGGGCACTCCTGGAAACCCTGGACGCGTACTTCGCCAGTGGCTGCCTGAACACGACCACGGCACGCCGGCTGGGCGTGAGCGTGCGTACCGTCACCTACCGGCTCACCCGTATCCGGCAACTCACCGGCCATGACCCCACCGACCCCGACCAGCGATACATCCTGCAGACCGCAGCCCTCGGCGCCCGCCTCCTGGACTGGCCCTCCCGCCCGCTGCAACCCTCGGAGTGATCCGGCCCGCCTTCGATGGGTACTGGGTCACGCATGAACGAGTGGTCGCCGGTACCGCTGGCGGACTACCTGCCGATCAAGGACCACGGCCTGATCGGCGACGGCCGCGCGTGCACCTTGGTGGGCCGCGACGGCACCGTCAGCTTCATGTGCGTGCCCCGCTTCGACGCTCCGCCCCTGTTCTGCTCGCTGCTCGACCGCCACCGTGGCGGGTCCTTCCTGCTGGCGCCGGACGGGTTACGGCTGAGCCGCCAGCACTACGTGGAGGACACCGGCGTCCTCGTGACAGAGCTGAGGGCGGACACCGGCATCGTCCAGGTCACTGACGCCTTCCTCCTCCAGCCAGGTGCGCGGCTCGAGGTCGACGCCCCCGTCGGCACAGGGGCGCTGCTCCAGCACGCGCGCGTCACCCGGGGCTCTGTCGATCTGAGGGTGGCGGTGAGACCACGCGGCGAAACCCAGGCCGAGCGTCAGACCGCCGGTTGGCAACTGCCCTGCCCCCAGCAGTCCGTGAAGCTCCGCCTGACCACGTCCCGGCCCCTGCCCGGTCCCGAATGCACACTGCGCCTGAACCAGGGCGAAGACCTCTGGGTCCGTCTGCGCTGGAGCGAACCACAGGCTGCCGGCTCCGGACGATCAGTCTCCCAGTGCCTCGACGACACCGTACGAGCGTGGCGCCGTTGGTCGGCCTTCGTGGTGGCCGACACTCCCCGTACGGACCTGGTGCGCCGCTCGGCCATCACCCTCAAGCTGCTGGACTACGCCGAGAACGGCGCCATCGTCGCCGCCGCGGCCTCCTCACTGCCCGAGTGCATCGGAGGCGACCGCAACTGGGACTACCGCTACGCGTGGATCCGCGACGCGGCCTACACCGTGTTCGCCCTGTGCCGGATCGTCCTTCCCGACGAAGCTGGAGGCTTTCTCCATTGGGCGTTGACCGCCGCCTGGCGGGACGGGCGACTGCGCGTGCTGTACGACGTGGACGGCCTGCCTCCGCCGCCGGAGGTGATCGACGCGGAGCTGGAGGGCTACGACTGCTCCGCACCCGTACGGTGGGGAAACGCCGCCGCCGAGCAGGTCCAGCACAACGTCTACGGAGAGCTCCTCGACTGCGCCTTCCAGTGGGCGGCCACCGGCCGGCCTTTGAGCGCCGGCTTGTGGTACCGCCTGGCCGAGCAGGCCCGCACCGCATGGCGGACACCGGATCACGGCATCTGGGAAGTACGTACCCAAGCGCGTCCGTTCACGTATTCCGCAGCGATGTGCCAGGTCGCCCTGGACCGGGCGGCACGACTCGCCACCCGTCTGAACCTGTCGGGCAACGCCGCCACATGGGCTGCGGAGGCCCGGCGCCTCGCCGGGCGGATCATCCACGACGCCTGGGACGAGCGCGCGCACTCCTTCACCGAGCACCTCGGGGCGACAGGTGGACTGGACGCCTCGCTCCTCGCCCTCCCGCTCCGACGCGTCCTTCCCGCCGATCACCCCCGCATGATCGCCACAACGCAGGCGATCGCCGAACGCCTCGGCGCGGGCAACGGCCTGCTCTACCGCTACCTGCCGCAGGAGTCCCCCGACGGACTGGACCAGCCGGAGGGAGCCTTCCTGCTGTGCAGCTTCTGGCTCGTGGGCAATCTCGCGGGCCAAGGCCGCATAGACGAAGCCGCGGAACTGTTCGAGAAGCTGTGCTCCTACGCCAGCCCGCTCGGCCTGCTCGCCGAGCAGATCGACCCCCGCGACCACTCCTTCCTCGGTGACTTTCTGCAAGCACTCAGCCACATCGGGCTGTGGTCCGGCGCCGTCGTCCTCGCCCGCGCAGAGCGCGGCATACGCCCGGAACTCTCCACGCACCCATGGCTTCGGTGAACTCGGCACCGAACGGCCGCCCCTGGTGGACTCCTCAGCAGGCCGGTGCTGGTGAGCGCAGAGCCGTTCCACTCAGCGTCCGTGCACCGGCACCAGGGAGACAGTCCCCGTTGCATGGCCCAGACTCGTAAGAAGACTGCCGGGTGACGCCGCTGGAGAGGTCGGAACCGTGCATGACGTGCCGCTGTGGATGTGGGTGGCGTTCGCCGTCACCGTGCTGGTGTCATTGGCGGTCGATCTTCTCGCGCACCGACGGGAACACGTCATCGGTTTCCGCGAGGCCGCCGCTTGGAGCGGTGTCTGGGTAGGCTTGGCGATCGTCTTCGGGGGCGTGGTGTTCGCGGTCGTCGGCACCAGCGCCGGAGTCGAGTACACGACCGCATGGCTTCTGGAGAAGAGCCTGTCGGTCGACAACCTCTTCGTCTTCGCCTTGATCTTTGGCTACTTCAAGGTGCCGCGCGCCTACCAGCACCGCGTACTGTTTCTCGGTGTCCTCGGCGCCCTGGTCTTCCGCGGTATCTTCCTCGCTGCCGGTGTAGCTGTGGTCAGCCGCTTCACCGCCGTTTTGTTCGTCTTCGCCGCGATCCTCTTCTACAGCACATACAAGATCCTCAAAGAGGAGGACGACAGCTTCGACCCCGGCAAGAGCATCGCCGTGAAGCTGCTTCGTAAAGTCGTCCCGGTACGGCACGAGTACGCGGGGACCCACTTCTTCGTCAAGGAGGCCGGGAAACGGGTCGCCACGCCGCTGCTCGCCGTCGTTGCCGCGATCGAAGCCGCCGACCTCGTCTTCGCCGTCGACAGCGTGCCCGCCGTCCTGGCCGTCAGCAGCGACGCCTTCATCGTCTACACCAGCAACGCCTTCGCGATCCTGGGACTGCGCGCCCTGTACTTCATGCTCGCCGGGCTGCTCGACCGCTTCCACTACCTCAGCAGAGGTCTGGCGCTCATCCTCGCCTTCATCGGGGTCAAGCTCATTCTCCAGGCTTCCCACGAAACGATCAGTACCGCCGTGCCGGAAGTTCCCTCACCCGTCAGCCTCGCCGTCATCGTCGCCGTTCTCGCCGTTTCCATCGGGCTGAGCATGGCTCGGCCCTTGCCGTCGAGCCCCACTGATGACCGATCGCGGACCGACGTCGACGCCATGCCCGCCTCTGCTCCCGCCGAGGATGCCTCTCATGCAGCTGACCGGGATCCACCGGGCAATCACCACGGCGCTGCCGAGCCACCCGACACCTGAGAGCCCAAGCAGCCACCAAGAAACGGTAAATATGTTGTAAAGTGGGGCTATAGGTGTAAGCGGGCAGAGAAAGGCAACCGCGTCGTCCGGGTACGTCTGCCGCTCGTGCAAAGAGCCCGTAGACGCCGCTGTGAAACGACACAAGACCATGGGCGTCTTCGTTCCCGTCTGGACCGCAGGCCCGTGCCACAACCCACTGTGTCTGGAGTATGTGCCCGAGCAGGAGCCGATCAACTCAGCACGCAGGGGCACTAGGTTTCAGCCGACGGGCTGGGAAGGCGACTGATCTCGGGACGGGCGCCGTGCTGTAGAGGCCGTCGCGCGCACCAAGGCGGTGAGACCGATGCTGCTGCCCATCGTGGTGGGAGTCGACGGATCAGAAAGCAGCTTGGGCGCAATCGACTGGGCCGCGGACGAAGCGGCCTTGCACGGCTTGCCACTGCGCCTCGTGCACGCCTGCCTGTGGGAGCGCTATGAAGGGCCCGCCTTCACGGAGGCCGCAGGGGTTGCTTCCGAACGCTTGCTCGCGCGGGCCATCATCGACCGCGCCACCGAGCGGGCCCGGCAAGGTCACCCGGAAGTGCAGATCGACGCCGACATCGTTCCTGAGGACGCCGAAGCCGCCTTGTTGCGGGAGGCCCGACGCGCCACCGCCGTCGTAACAGGCTGCCGGGGAAGAGGACCGATCACGGGTGCGTTGCTGGGCTCGGTCAGCCGTTCCCTGGCGACGCGCGCCCCCTGCACGGTTGTCGTCGTACGCGGTCGCCAAAAGAACCGACAAGCAGCCAATGGCCCCATCGTGGTCGGCGTGGACGACCCCACAAGCAGCACTGCGGCGATCCGCTTCGCCTTCCACGAGGCCCAGGCGCGACGCTCCGTCCTGGACGCCGTACGCGCCTGGCGTCGCCCCGCCCACAGGGCCCAGGCGCATCCACTACTCGTCGGGAACCCCGCGCACGAACACGAGGATCAGGCAGGGGCCTTGCTCGACCGCGCTCTGCGCGATGCGGAACGCGAGCATCCCGACGTGCCGGTGCGCCGTGTCATCACCGAGGGCCCCGCCCACCACGTGCTGCTCACCCACTCGGCCACGGCCGACCTACTCGTCCTTGGCGCCCCTCGACGGCACGGGCCCCTCGGGCTGCCCCTCGGGAGCGTGGCACACGCAGCGCTCCATCACGCCGACTGCCCGGTCGCGGTAGTACCACAACGCTGAGCCACGGCCTCAAGAAGGCCAGGAACACGACAGACCGCGTACAGGTGTGCAGACGGCGGACCGCGAGAAGCGGCGCTCGGCGTTACGTCCACGCGATGCGCCATGGCACGGCCTGCCTGCGGTGGGCCCGCGGTGGATCAGCCGTTAGGGTGGAGGGAACGCGTCAGACATGACGCGGGGTGTGCCGGGAAGTCTGGTCGGCGTCTGTCAGGGGCTGTATGGCCCGTTGCCGGCCACCGGAGGCTCACACCCACATGGCTGCCACTCCGCGTTCGCGTGCGCCCTTTCTCGGTTTTCTTCCCTGGCCCGAGCGGCAGGCTGTGGCCGGCGCGTTGCGGACGGAGACGGTCGGCGGTCTTGCCCTGCTGGCCGCGGCCGTGGTGGCCCTGATCTGGGCGAACACCCCCTGGAGCGACGCCTATGAGACGGTGCGGGAGTTCCACTTCGGGATCGCGGCCCTGGGGCTCGACCTGAGCGTCGGGCACTGGACCGCCGACGGTCTGTTGACCATTTTCTTCCTGGTCGCCGGCATCGAGCTGAAACGCGAGCTGGTGGTGGGCGAGTTGCGCACCCCCGCCACCGCAGCGCTGCCGGTGGTGGCGGCCGTCTGCGGCATGGCCGTCCCCGCCGCGCTGTACGCCCTGACCGTCGGCACCGGGGGCGGCAGCATGGAAGGCTGGGCGGTTCCGATGGCGACGGACATCGCCTTCGCCCTCGCGGTCCTGGCCGTGATCTCCACCCACCTGCCGTCGGCCCTGCGGGCCTTCCTGCTGACCTTGGCCGTGGTCGACGACCTCGGCGCCATTCTCGTCATCGCCGTCTTCTTCACCTCCCACATCAACCTCTGGGCCCTGCTGGGGGCTGCGGCCGGACTGGTCGTGTTCTACCTGCTGCAGAGGTTCCGGGTGACCGGCTGGTGGTGGTACGTGCCGCTGGGTGTCGCCATCTGGGCGCTGACGTACAACGGCGGGGTCCACGCCACGGTCGCCGGCGTGGCCATGGCGCTGCTGCTGCGCACCACCCCCGAGGAGGGGGAAGAGCAGTCGCCCGCCCTACGGACCGAGCACCTGCTGCGCCCGCTGTCCGCCGGGGTCGCGGTACCGCTGTTCGCCCTCTTCGCCGCCGGCGTCAGCGTCTCCGGCAACGCGCTGAGCCAGGTTTTCACCTCACCGGAGCCGCTCGGCGTGGTCATCGGCCTGGTCGCCGGCAAGGCCCTCGGCATCTTCCTCGGCACCTACCTGGCGGCCCGTTTCACCCGGGCCCAGCTCAACCCGGAGCTCGCCTGGGCCGACGTCTTCGGGCTGTCGGCTCTCGCAGGCATCGGCTTCACGGTCGCCCTGCTCATCGGGGAACTCGCCTTTCCCAGCAGCACCACCGGCGAGCACGTCAAAGCCGCCGTCCTGGTCGGCTCCCTCCTCTCGGCGGCACTCGCCGCTGTGCTGCTGCGCCGCCGCAACGTGATCTACCGGCGCCTGTCCGAGGAGGAGAACCTCGACACGGACGCCGACGGCATCCCCGACATCTACCAACGCAGCACCCGCACCACCACCGCGGCAGACCGGCAGAACGGACAGACGGACTGATGACCGCCGACACGGCCCTGCTCGCACCAGCCGGTCGGGCACGGCGCTACGGACACCGTCGGCGCCGACCGGCGAGGTCCAGGACGCCCGTGCGTGCGGCCAGCTGCTCTTCGAGGGCCGCGTTGGTCTCTTTGAACCGGTGGTACTCGATCTCCAGGACCTGGACGATCCGGGCCAGGAGCTGGGCCTGGGAGCGCAGGTCGTTGCGTTCGGCGCGGACGCGCGCCAGGTCCTCTTGCTGCTTGCGGCTGCGGGCCCGCGCGGCTTCGGAGACCGGTTCGGTGCTGTGGCCGCGGGCCTTGACCAAGGCGTAGAACAGGTTCTTGAGGCCGTGTGCTTGTGGATGAGCTTGTTGCGCCGCAGCCCCGCCTCGACGGCAAGGGAGAGGATGGTCAGCTTGCCGTCGGAGTGCAGCGGGGCACCGATCAGCAGGCGCACCATGGCGTCGGTGACGGCCCGGACCTCCGCAGCGTCCTCGGACCCGCTGTCGGCGGATGCGTGCGCAAGGGCCTCGCCGACGATCCGGGCAAGGTCCGCCGCGCGCTGCGTGCTGGCGTCGCTGGCTGGGGCGGTCATCGCGGTTCCTAGGGGTCGGGGGCGGCCGGGGGCTGTGCTTCGTGGCGGCGGATGATCTCGGTGAGGTGCGTCTTGCGCTGCTGTTCGCGGGCCGCGATGGGGTAGGGGTCGAGGCCGGCTTCGGTGTCGGCGTCGATCCGGACGACCTCGCAGCGCAGGGAGGCGATCTGGCTGTCGGTGCGGCTGATGTTCGCGCACGCCGGATGGCACCAGGAGTGGTCGGGGGCCGCGCGGGTGGCGTCCCGCCCGCGGCCGCGGTCTGGATTGCATAGGGCGGTGAACACGTCGTGGTTGCAAGTCAGGAAGGCTTTCGGATCTTCGTAGACCTGGAGGCGGGGGTTGGCGACCAGTGCCCGCAGTTCCCGCTTGCCAAGGTAGGTCCCGGCGTAGCGGTTGGAGAACTCGGTGGCCGCGGCGCGGCAGCGGTCGGCGACCGGGCCGCTGACCTTCTCGCCGGAGGCGATGCGCTCGCCGGCCTCGGTGAGCGCATCGGCCAGAGCCAGGCCCTTCTCCTGGTCCAGGACCTCGAGCATGTCCGCCTTGGAGCGGCCGGCGTACGACTCGCTCATGGCGGTGGCCGCGTGGCCGTACTGCACCGCGAGGGCGATCCGGCCGCCGGGCGGAAGAGACCTTCGAGGAGAGCACCCGGCTGCTGGCCAACCCCCTTGCCAACCCCGACGACTTCGACGAGTTGGAGGGGTGGACACTCCACCGGCTCCGCCACAGTGCGTTGACGCACGATGCGGAGGACGGCACCTCAACGCCGATGTTGTTGGCCCGCTCCCGCCATGCCTCCGTGCGATCCCTGGAGAGGTACGCCCGGCCCGGCGTCGACGCAGTCGCCGAGCGCGACCCTGCGGCCCGCCAGAGGTTAATCCGGGCCTCAGGGCTTCAAGATCATCCTGTAGCCTCTTTTGGGCTTACCTCGGCGATCCCCCGTGACGGGCTGAAGGCCCTCGGTGCTCTGTTTTGACAGGCGTACCCAGGGTCACACGGACCCCCAGAGCACTCACAGCAACATGTTCCGGGAGGAACCGTGCCCGTACCGATACGGCGCCTCGCCGTGGCGCCCACTCTCTGCTGCGCCCTGGTCGCAGGCGCCACCCCCGCGTGGGCCGCGGGCCAGAGCACCGCGCAACAGGAGCCGACCGTCGCCGTGGCGGCCGCCACGCCCAGCCCCACCACGTCGGCGGAGAAACAGAAGTTCGCCAAGACCCGCTTCGTGGCGAACGCCGCTCTCGCCGCCGGGGCCACCTACCAGTGGATCTGGAAACCGTACAAGGAGGGCAAGTTCAAGAAGGGCGCGGAGCACCGCAGGACGACCCTCCTCAAGGCCGGCCTCGCGGGCGCGTTCGCGTACAACCGGCTCAAGGCGGCCGTGCACAACGCCCAGGGCGACCCCACGCTGTCCAAGGCCCTCGCCCCGATCACCGCGGGCATCAACGACCTGAAGGACCTGCCGGCCAAGCTCCGCAAGGGCGACAAATCGGCGATCAAGGACTTCCAGGACACCATCAACAAGGTCAAGGACGCCGGGAAGAGCGCGGGCGCTCCGGTCAAGGACAAGGTGCCGACCAACTCCCAGCTGCGCAGCGGCGCCACCTCTTAGCATCCGTCCGGCTCCGCCCGTGAACGGCAACGGCCCCCCGCCCGGAAGAGCGAGGGGCCGCAGGGCTGCCGGGGCGAACCGGGTCAGCCGCGCTGGATGTTGGAAGCGTCCTGCAGGACACCTCGGCGGCCGTCCTGCATCTCGGTCAGCAGGCCCTGGCCGCGCTGCTCCACCGCCAGGTACCACACGCCCGGCGCCAGTTCGGCGATCGGCGCGGGGGAGCCGTCCTCCGCGAACAGCGGACGCGGCGCCGGCACGGCGAACCAGAACGGCGAGAAGGCCGCCGCCGGCTGGCCCTGCGGGGCCGGCTGCGGCTGCGCGCCGCCGCCGAACGGCTGGGCCTGCTGCGACTGCCCGCCGTACGGCTGCTGCCCGGCGCCCGGGTAGCCGTAACCGCCCTGGGGCTGCACGCCGTAGGGCTGCGGCGCGCCCGGCTTGGGAGCGGGGATCAGGGCCGCCTGGAGGGCGGGGACCAGCGGGGTGGCGACGCCGGCGCCGGCCAGGACCAGGGCCGCGATGAAGCCGAGGATCAGACCGGAGCCCGCGCCGACCGAGCCGGGGATGTCCACCAGGGTCCAGAACAGGCTCCACGCCACCAGGACCGTGAACGCCACTCCCACGACGCCCAGGTCCAGGCCCGCCACCTTGCGGGGCTGCGGCAGACACCGGTTGACGACGATCAGAGCGGCGCCGATGACTCCGCCCATGTAGAGGCCGAGGCCCGTACCGAGCCCGTCCCAGGCGTTGGTCTTCACGAAGTCCGTGTCGTACAGACGGAGGAACGACGCGATGAAGAGCAACACCGCTGCTCCGGTCACCACGCCGTCGCCCCGAGTGAGGGAGCGGATATTCACTTCAGGTCCTTCACAGCTCGTCTTGTCGTCGGTAGAGGCGTCGCCGTCACCGTCTCGCCGGCAGGCCGCGGTGCGAAGCGCGGGGGGTGCCCTCGTCGTATGGACGACAGTATCGTCCGTACGCCCTGGCTGTCCGCAGGGTCGAGTGTCCCGGTCAGGACCCGCGCAGGAAACTCACGATTCCCCCAGAGATCCCCTCCGCCGCTTTCTGCCGCCAGTTTCCGCTGGTCAGCAGGGCCGCGTCCGTGCTGTCGCGCATGTTGCCGCACTCGACGAACACCTTCGGAACCGTTGACAGATTGAGACCGCCCAGGTCCTTGCGCGTGACGAGACCGGTGCCGTCGCCGAGGTAGTTCGACGGCGCCTCGCCCGTGACGCGCACGAAGTTGCCCGCGATGCGCTCGCCGAGGTCGCGGGAGGCGGCGACGATCGGGCGGGTGTCGGCGGCGCCTGCGCGCACGGCCGCCGGGAGGATCACGTGGAAGCCGCGGTTGCCCGGCGCCGACCCGTCGGCGTGGAGGGAGACGGCGGCGTCCGCGTGCGCGGCGTTGCCGATCCGGGCGCGCTCGTCCACGCACGGCCCCCAGGCCGGTGAACCGTCGTCGTGGGTCAGCTTCACCGTGGCGCCCTGCGCTTCGAGCAGGGCGCGCAGCCGGTGGGCCAGGTCCAGCGTGAACCGGGCCTCGGTGTAACCGGCGTTGGTGGACGTGCCCGTGGTGTCGCACTCCTTGGAGTTGGTGCCGATGTTCACCTTGCGGTTGATCTCGGCCGTGTGCCGGAAGTTGCCGGGGTTGTGCCCCGGGTCGATGACGACGACCTTCCCCTTGAGCGGGCCGGAGACTGCGGGCGCGGAGGCCGTGGGCGCGGAGGCGGCGGGCGCCGGACTCGTCGAGGCGCCCGGCTTCTTGTCGTCCCGGCCGGATGAGGAGGGCGGCAGCGGCTCCGACGGCTCCGAGGGGCTGCCCGTGGCCGACGGCCGTACGGCAGCCCGCCCCGAACCACCTGGGGACCCCACCACCTCGTACACCACCCACCCCAGCAGCGCCCCGGGCACCAGCGCGGCGAGCGCGACGGTCAACGGCCCACGCCGGATACGGCGGGGACGCTCGGGCTGCGGAGGACCGGAGTCGGGGCCTGTGTACGACACGACTGCGACTTTAACGGCGGGCGGAGGCGGACGCGTCCGTTCGCCGCAGGACGCGCAGCGAGTCGGTCACCGAGACCTCGGTGAACTCCCCTGACCCCAGGGCCCGGAGGTAGACGCGGTACGGGGCCTGCCCGGTGAACTCGTCCACCGGGTCCGGGAACACGTCGTGGATGACCAGCAGGCCACCCACGGCGACGTGCGGGGCCCAGCCCGCGTAGTCGGCGCCGGCGTGCTCGTCGGTGTGGCCGCCGTCGATGAAGACCAGGCCGAGCGGGGTGTTCCACAGGGCGGCGATCTGCGGCGAGCGGCCGACGAGCGCCACCACGTGCTCCTCCAGACCGGCCCGGTGCAGCGTGCGCCGGAAGGCGGGCAGCGTGTCCATCAGGCCGATCTCGGGGTCGACCGTCTCCGGGTCGTGGTACTCCCAGCCGGGCTGCTGCTCCTCGCTGCCGCGGTGGTGGTCCACGGTGAGCGCGGTGACCCCGGCCTGCCGGGCGGCGTCGGCGAGCAGGAGGGTGGAGCGCCCGCAGTACGTACCGACCTCGAGCAACGGCAGCCCGAGCCGCCCGGCCTCCACGGCCGCCGCGTACAGCGCGAGTCCCTCGTCGACGGGCATGAACCCCTTGGCGGCCTCGAACGCGGCGAGGATGTCGGATGGGGGTCCCCCCTGCTCGAGCGCAGCCGAGAGCTCGGGGGAGGGTGCCGCGGGCATGGGGTGGGGTTCCTTCCGGTCGGTTGTACGTCCGTTCCGGCCGCCATGCTGCCGCACGCCCGGCCGGCCGGGCGACAGGGGGCGTGGTGGCGTACGTCTCAGCCGGATCAGCCGGATCAGCCGGATCAGCCGGATCAACCGGATCAGCCGGACGCGTACGGGCGCCGGGCGGGCGTAGGACTTTGGACCGGCCGATCTCGTGCGCATACCCGATGCAAGAGGCGCGGGCGGCTTGAGACCATGGAACCCATGCTCGAAGCCGCTGAAACCACCCCGACCGTCCGCCGCCGTACCGCGCCGCCGCCCACCTGGCTCGTGGTGGCCCTCGCCTGCGCCGGACAGTTCCTGGTCGTGCTGGACATATCCGTCGTCAACGTGGCCCTGCCGTCGATGCGGGCCGACCTCGCGCTGAGCGGCTCGGGGCTGCAGTGGGTGGTGAACGCCTACACCATCGCGTTCGCCGGTTTCATGCTGCTCGGCGGCCGGGCCGGCGACCTGTACGGGCGCAAGCGCATGTTCCTGCTCGGGCTCGGCCTGTTCACGCTGGCCTCGCTGGGCGGCGGCCTGGCCCAGGAGGGCTGGCAGCTGCTGCTCGCGCGGGCCGTGCAGGGGCTGGGCGCGGCCGTGCTGGCGCCCTCCACGCTGACGCTGCTGACCGCCGCCGTGCCCGAGGGGGCGGCCAGGGCCCGGGCCATAGCCACCTGGACGGCGGTCGGCGCGGGCGGCGGAGCGGCGGGCGGTCTGGTCGGCGGGGTTCTGGTGCAGGGGCTGTCGTGGCGGTGGGTGCTGCTGATCAACGTGCCCTTCGGCGCGGTGGTGCTCGCCGGGGCCGTGCGGTGGCTGGTGGAGGGCCGGGCCGGGGACGGGCGCCGGCTGGACCTGCCGGGCGCGCTGCTGGTGACGGCGGGGCTGGCGACGCTGGCGTACGGGATCTCGCAGACCGAGGCGGAGGGCTGGACGGCCGCGGCCACACTGGTGCCGCTGCTCGCCGGGCTCGTGCTCATCGGGCTCTTCCTCGCCGTCGAGGCACGTACGGCCGCCCCGCTGATGCCGCTCGCGCTGCTGCGGGTGCGCTCGGTGGCGTCCGCGAACGCGGCGCTGTTCGTCTCCGGTGCGGCGATGTTCTGCATGTGGTTCTTCATGACCCTGTACGCGCAGAACGTGCTCGGCTACTCGCCGCTGGACGCCGGACTCGCCCTGATGCCCAGCTCGCTGGCGGTGGTCCTCGGCTCCAAGCTGGCGCCGCGCCTCATGCGGGCGGCGGGAGCGCGCAACGTCGCCGTGCTGGGCACGCTGGTGGCGGCCGCCGGATTCGCCTGGCAGTCGACGATGCGGGCGGACGGCGCGTACCTCACGGCCATCATGGTCCCCGGGATCCTGATGATGCTGGGCGCGGGACTGGCGGGCACCCCGCTCGCCTCGCTGGCCACCTCCGGGGCGGCGCCCGAGGACGCCGGGCTGGTCTCCGGGCTCATCAACACCTCCCGCACGATGGGCGGCTCACTGGGCCTCGCGATCATGGCGACCATCGCGGCGGCCCGCACGGCGGGCCGGACCACGCCGGTGGGCCTGACGGAGGGGTACGCGCTGGTCTTCCGCACCAGTACGGCGATGCTGCTCGGCGGGGCGCTGCTGATGCTGGTGTGGCTGCCGCGTTCCACGAGGAAAACACGCTAGACACGGCGCTGTTCGCCGCCGAGGAGGCCTTCGGCGCGGGGGCAGGGGGAATTTCCGCCCGGCCCCGGAGTGATCCCCTTCCGGCGCCCGCACCGGCCCCGCACACGCCCGGACAGCACGCCCGCAGAGCCACGCTCACCCCGGCTGACCTGGGCTTTCGAACCGTTCGACGCTACGGTCGCGGTACCAGGAACGGGCCCGGGGAGAGGGGGATCCGCATGGACCGGAACATCCGTACCGTGGACGACGTACTCCGGCTGCTGGACGGGCTGTTCGCGCCGGACGCCGACCGGTGGACCGGTGGGGCGGCCGGGTGGTGGGACGGGTTCTACGCCGACCGGTCACGGCCGGTCCCGTTCTTCGTGGACAAGCCGGACGAGAACCTTGCCGAGTGGCTGGAACGGGGACTCGTCGGCGGACGCCGGGCGCTGGACCTGGGGTGCGGGCCGGGACGCAACGCCCTGTACCTCGCCGCGCGGGGCTTCGAGGTGGACGCGGTCGACCTGTCGGCGGAGGCCGTCGCCTGGGGGCAGGAGCGGGCCCGGGAGGCGGGGGTCGCCGTGCGGTTCGTGTGCGGGGACGCCTTCGGGGACGCCGGGGCACGGCTCGACGGGCCGTACGACCTCGTCCACGACTCCGGCTGCTTCCACCATCTGCCGCCGCACCGCCGCATCAGCTATCTGGCTCTGCTGGAGCGGGCGTTGGCGCCCGGCGGTCACCTGGTCCTGACCTGTTTCGCGGCCGGCGGCATGGGCAGCGAACTCTCCGACGCCGAGCTGTACCGCGACGGCCGTCTGCACGGCGGGCTCGCCTACACGCCCGAGTCGCTGCGGCGGATCCTCGCGGATCTGACGGAGGTGGAACTGCGGCGGATGCGGGACGAGCCGGAGGACTCGCCGCACTTCGGGGAGGCGTTCCTGTGGGCGGGGCTGTTCCGGCGGGAGGACGCGCCCGTGCCGGCCGACACGATCGCCGGGCACTCTTGAGCCGATGCCCCTGAGCCGATGCCCCTGAGCCGAGCAGGACGCGAAACGGCCCCGTCCTTGCCGGAAGGACGGGGCCGTTCGCCGCTTCGGTACTACCGTCAGGCGGCCGCTTCGGTCTCCTCGGCCGGCTTGCGGTGACGGCCGCTCGGGGCGGCCTCGCCGTCGTGGGAGGAGACCGGACCGCGGTGCCTGCCGCGGCCCGGGACCCACAGGGCCCCCTGGTCCGCGGCCTCGAGCGGCTGGGTCGTGCTGGCGTCGCTCATCGGAAGAAACTCACCCCGTAAACAATGATCTTTCGTACAGCCGGGCGAGTGTAACCGGCACACCTCGGGTCGAATCCAGACGGCCACGCCAACCGGCACTACTTCGTTACAAGCCCCCCAGAGGCGCCTGTTGCAAGGGGACGGGACGGGGCGCGTGGGAGGTCGGAGGACCTGGTTCCGGGGTGGCCCGCGATCCGGGTTCGTGCTCGTGCGCGGCCCGCGGTTCGGGAGGTGATGAGGGGTGCGGTCCGAGCACCGGGGCCCGCCCCCGCAGGTCGGGCGCCGCGGGGTGCGGGGCACGCCCCGGCGCCGGAGCCGCCCACCGCGCCACCCCGCACGGCAC
>NZ_QFDQ01000217.1 GCF_003270085.1 Streptomyces triticisoli
CGGCCGTGTCCCCGGGCGCCTCCGCCGAGGCGGGCCCGGCCGTCCGGCCGGGGGGCCGGCCCTGCGCGGCATCCCCCCGTGGCGCCACGAGGGCTTCGGCCCCCCGGCCGGTGGGCCGGGCCTCCACCGGTCTCCCCGCCGTCCCCGGCTCGATGAACTCGGTCACCTCGTCGGTGAGGCGGCCCCGGCCGCCGTCCCGCCTCACCGGCCCTCCCCCGCCCGCCCGTCGCGTGACCGCAGCCGCTCCGCCAGCCGTACCAGCTCCCCGTACTGCTCCGTCAGCCCCGACGGGCCCTCGCCCATCGGGTCCTTGAAGTAGAAGCCCAGCTCGGACAACGGGCCGGACAGGCCCGCCTCGTGGGCGCGGGCGGTCAGGCGGGCCAGGTCCAGGACCAGGGGTGCGGCGAGGGCCGAGTCGCAGCCCTGCCAGATGGTCTGCAGGACCATGCGGGTGCCGAGGAAGCCGTCGAAGGCGATGTGGTCCCAGGCGGTCTTCCAGTCGCCGAGCGCGGGGACGTCGTCGATGTGGACCTCGCCCTCGGGCGCGGTGCCGAGGGTGTCGGTCAGGACGCGTTCCTTGCCGGAGTTCTTCGCGGCGGCCGCGCCGGGGTCGGTCAGGGCCGCGCCGTCACCGCCGCCCAGCAGGTTCGTGCCCGACCAGGCCCGCACGGCCAGCGCCCGCTGGGCGAACATCGGGCCCAGGACCGAGCGCAGCAGCGTCTGCCCGGTCTTGCCGTCGCGGCCGGCGTACGGCAGTCCGCTCGCGGCCGCCGCCGGGGCGAGCGCGGGGTGGTGCAGGCCCGTCGACGGGGTGAAGTTGACGTACGGGCAGCCCGCGCGCAGGGCGGCCGCCGCGTACAGCGAGCTCGGTGGGAGAGCCCCTTCCGCAGGCGCGGGCTCCGTGGAGGCCACGTTCACCACCACCGCCCGCGCCGCCCCGGTCCGCCGGACGAAGTCCTGGATGTCGGCGGCGAAGGCGCCGATCAGCTCCTCCTCGTTCCGGGTGTCGCCCGGGACCGGACCGCCCGGCCTGACCTCCCGGTCGGCCGCGGCGAGTTCGGCCGCCACGGCGCTCGTGACGCCGTGCGGGAGCACGCCCCCGGCCGCCAGTACCTCGGCGCGCTTGGGCAGCGGGCAGTCCGTGGTGTCGTGGCCGCCGAAGACGAGGGAGGACAGGGCGGGCAGACCCGCGTCGGCGAACACGGGGGTCTCGGTCAGCAGGCCCGTGGGCGGGTGCAGCCCGGCGGTGACGGCGGCGCATCCGGTGATGACGGTGGTGGCGACGGAGCCTCGCGCGCCGATCAGCCAGACACCGGTGCGGGAGGGGGAGACGGAAGGTTCGGCGGACATGGGCAGCCTCCTTGTCGTACGCGAACCGGAGCCGGGCGGGTGGGTCGTGTGGCGGGCCGGCCCCGGGTGTCGGCGGGTGCCGGGCCGGACCCGGAAGCCGAGCCCGGACCAGGACCGAAGCCCTGGCCGGGACCCGAACCCGAACCCGCACCGAAACCGGAACCAGAGCCCGGACCAGGACCCGAACCGGAACCCGGACCGGGACCCTGGCCGGGACCCTGGCCGGGACCCGAACCCGGACCGGGACCGGAACCCGGGCCAAGCCCCGGACCCGAACCGGAACCGGAACCCGGACCCGGGCCAGGACCGGAACCCGGGCTGGGCCCCGAACCCGGGTGCGGCCGGAAGCCCGGCCTGGAGCAGTGCCGGGGTCGGGTGCCGGGCGGAGTCCGGGCCCCGGGCCGCCCCCGGCCGGGGGACGTGCGGCGCGGGCGCCTGGGTGGCGGCCG
>NZ_QFDQ01000218.1 GCF_003270085.1 Streptomyces triticisoli
CACATGTACACCGGCAACGGCAGAACACTCACCGTAAAACACTCACCCACCTACGGAGCCGGCCATGACTGAGCCGCGACAGGACGCGTCCGCCGGGCGGCTCGCCGACCCGGAGGTCGAGGCGCGGCTCGCCCGGCTGGACGAGCTGCTGGCGGGGCTGGAGACCGCGCCGGGACCGACCGTGCAGTCGGCTCTCGAGGCGGTGCGGCTGCTGACCGAGGTGTACGGCGAGGCACTGGGCCGTGTGCTGGACCGGGCGAGCGACGAGCTGGCCCGGTGGCTGGCCGAGGACGAACTGGTGGGGCATCTGCTGGTGCTGCACCGGATCCATCCCGAGCCGGCCGAGCGCCGGGCCGCCCGCGCGGTCGAACGGCTGCGGCCGGCCGTGCGGGAGCGCGGCGGTGACGTCGAGTGGGTCGGTGTGGACGAGCAAGTGGCCCGGGTGCGGGTGAGCACGGGCGGCGGGTGCGGCCGCGGTACGGCCGACGTCACCGACGCGGTGCGCGCGGCCGTGCTCGCCGCCGCACCGGAACTGACCGCGGTGGAGCCGGTGCCGGACGCGTCCGGGAAGCGGTCGGCTCCCGCGTTCGTACCGCTGGAGGCACTGGCGCGGCGCGGCGGCCCACGGGCGCGGGAGGCGCGGTGACGGCGGACGGGGCGCTGGCCCGGGTCATCCGCTCCTCGGCCGGGCGGACGGCACCGGGCGAGGTGTGCGAGCTGTGCGCCGCGCCGGTGCCCGAGGAGCACCGTCACCTCTACGACACCGTCGAGGCCGAGGTGCGGTGCGCCTGCGGTCCCTGTTCGGTGCTCTTCACCGACAGCGGGGCGGGCGGCGGGCACTTCCGGCTCGTGCCCCGGCGCCGGGTGCGGCTTCCCCGGATCGACACGGCGGCGCTGGGCGTGCCGGTCGGTCTGGTGTTCTTCGTGCCGCGTGCCGACGGCACGGTCACCGCGCAGGGTCCGAGCCCGGCGGGGGCCATGCGGTGGGAGGTGGACGCGGCGGCCTGGCGGCGGCTGGCCGACCGGTTCCCGCAGCTCGCCACGGTGGAGCCGGAGGTGGAGGCGCTGCTGGTCAACACCGTCCAGGAGTTCGACCACCACTGGATCGTGCCCATCGACGACTGCTTCCGGATGGTCGCCATGGTCCGCCGCGAGTGGCGGGGCCTGTCCGGCGGGGGCCGGGTGTGGCCCGCCGTCCAGAGGTTCTTCGCGGAGCTCACCGAACGGAGTTGAGGCGGCCGTGCACGAGTTGTCGATCGCGACCGCGATCGTGGAGCGGGCCGACGAGTTCGCCCGCGCCGAGGGGACGGAGACCGTCTCGGCGGTGACGGTGCGGGTGGGCGAGCTGGCCGGTGTCGTACCCGACGCCCTGAGCTTCGCCTTCGAGGTGGCCCGGGAGGGCACCGCGCTGGCCGGGGCCCGGCTCGTCGTGGAGCAGGTGACCGCGCACGCGTACTGCGTGCCGTGCGACCAGGAGTTCCCGGTGGGCATGCCCCCGTTCTTCTGGTGCCCGCACTGCGACCGGCCGTCGCAGGACCTGCGCAGCGGACGGGAGTTGGAGATCACCGGGATCGAACCCGGTCCGGTTCCGGCCTGACCGGCCGCCCGGACACGTACGACCCCGCCGGTGCCCGACGCACCGGCGGGGTCGTACGTGCGAACAGTCAGCAGATGCGCGGCAGTTGCTCGCCGAGCGGCAGGTCGACGACCCGGGTGCCGCCGAGGCCCGTCGCGACCACGACCATGCCGGGGTGGTCGGCGACGCACTCGCCGATCAGTGTGGCACCGCCGCCCTGCGGGTGGGCGCGCATCGCCGCCAGGACGGCCTCGGCCCGAGCGGGGGGCACGAAGGCGACGAGCCGGCCCTCGTTGGCGACGTACAGCGGGTCCAGGCCCAGGAATCCGCAGGCGTTGACGACCGCCTCCGGGACCGGGATGGCACGCTCCCGCAGCCGCACGCCGGTGCCGGAGGCGCGGGCGATCTCGTTGAGGGACGCGGCGAGCCCGCCCCGGGTGGGGTCGCGCAGCACGTGGATGTCCGGGGTGACGGCCAGCATGGCCGCCACCAGGTCGGCCAGCGGCGCGGTGTCGCTGGCGACCTCGACGCCGAACTCCAGGCCCTCCCGCACACTCATGATGGCCACGCCGTGCAGGCCGATCGGACCGCTGACGATGACGGCGTCGCCCGGCCGGGCCCGCTGCGGGCGGATGTCCACGCCTTCGGGGACGAGGCCGACACCGGCGGTGGTGACGTACACGCCGTCGCCGTGTCCGGCCTCCACGACCTTGGTGTCGCCGGTGGCCACGATGACGCCGGCGGCCTCGGCCGCCGCGCCCATGGCGCGTGCGACCCGGTCGACCACGGTCAGCTCCACGCCCTCCTCCAGGACGAAGGCCGCGGAGAGGCAGGCGGGCCGGGCGCCGCTCATCGCCAGGTCGTTGACGGTGCCGTTGACCGCCAGGTCGCCGAGGCTGCCGCCGGGGAAGAACAGCGGCCTGACGACGTAGGAGTCGGTGGAGAACGCCAGCCGGGTGCCGCCGAGGTGGAGGACCGCGGAGTCGCCCATGGCGGCGAGGGTGGGGTTGCCGTAGGCCGGGGCGAAGACGTCCTGGATCAGTTCGGCGGACAGGGCGCCGCCTCCGCCGTGGCCCATCACCACGACGGGCTGGTCGCGCAGGGGGGCGGGGCAGGTCCAGTTCGCGGGGTCGACGGGGGCCTCGGCCGCCGCGGAAGCGAGGTCAGCCAACGGGGTTCATCTCCTCCTGCGGGGCACGGGAACCCTGCGGCGCCGGAGCGGCCGGTGAGGTCTGTCCGTTCAGCCGGCGGTACAGGTAGTAGGCGGCGCAGGCGCCCTCGTTGGAGACCATGGTGGCGCCGAGCGGGGTGCGCGGGGTGCAGGTGGTGCCGAACGCGGAGCACTCGGTGGGCTTGATCAGCCCCTGCAGGACCTCGCCGGCCCGGCACACGGCGGGCTCCTCGGTGCGGATGCCCTCGACGTCGAAGCGGTGCTCGGCGTCGAAGGCGCGGAAGGCGTCCGACAGCCGCCAGCCGCTGGCGGGGATGCGTCCGATGCCGCGCCAGGAGCGGTCGGCGACCTCGAAGACCTCCTCCAGCATGCGCAGGGCGGCCGGGTTGCCCGTCTCGCGCACGGCGCGCGGGTAGGCGTTGTCCACCCGGTGCTCGCCGCGCTCCAGTTGGTGGACGGCGCGGCGGATGCCCTCGAGGATGTCCAGCGGTTCGAAGCCGGTGACGACGATGGGGACGCGGTGCCGCTCGGCCAGGTCCGGGTACTCGGCGGTGCCCATGACGCTGCACACGTGCCCGGCGGCGAGGAAGCCCTGCACCCGGCACTCCGGAGCCGTCATGATCGCCTCGATGGCCGGTGGCACCCGCACGTGGGAGACCAGGAGGCTGAAGTTGTCCAGGCCCAGGCGGCGGGCCTGGTGCACGGCCATGGCGTTGGCGGGGGCGGTCGTCTCGAAGCCGATGGCGAAGAAGACCACCTGGCGGCCGGGGTTCTGCCGGGCCAGCTGGAGGGCGTCCAGCGGCGAGTACACCACGCGTACGTCGCCGCCCTCGCCCTTGACCCGGAACAGGTCCCGGTCGGTGCCCGGCACCCGCAGCATGTCGCCGAACGAGCAGAAGATCACCTCGGGCCGGGCGGCGATCTCCAGCGCCTTGTCGATGACCTCGAGCGGCGTCACACACACCGGGCAGCCGGGGCCGTGGATCAACTCCACTTCCTCCGGCAGCAGTTGGTCGATGCCGTGCCGGATGATCGAGTGGGTCTGGCCGCCGCAGACCTCCATCAGTGCCCACGGCCGGGTGACGGTCGCGCGGATCTCGTCGAACAGCCGCCGGGCCAGCTCGGGGTCGTTGAACTCGTCGATGTACTTCATCGGGCCTCACTTCCGCTCTTCTCGCGTTCCCCGGCCCCGGCGGTGTGCGGGGCCGCGCTGCCGGCCTGCTCGGCCGCCTGTTCCCAGGCGTCGCCGAACTCCTCCTCCAGCAGCCCCAGTTGCTCGAACAGCTCCAGGGACGCCCGGGCCGACTCCTCGTCCAGACGCTGCAGGGCGAACCCGACGTGGACGATCACGTACTCCCCCACCTTCAGGTCGGGCAGGTATTCGAAACACGCCTGTTTCTGCACTCCACCGAAGTCGACCAGGCCGGTGAGGGGGTCGGATCGGTGGTCGATGGCCACGACTTTGCCGGGCACTGCCAAACACATGGGTCACTCCGTCTCGTCGCTGTAGGGCGGCTTCAGGTACGCCGTCCGTCCTGTCGTTCGTGGGCCGCGACCACGAGCTGTCCGAGGGCCAGTCCGCCGTCGGTCGGCGGGACTTCGCCGTGGCGCAGTACCGTGAAGCCGTCACCGGCCAGGAGCGCGGCGCACTCCTCCTCCAGCAGGCCGTTGGCGAAGACGCCGCCGCTGAGGACGACGGTGGTCAGGCCGGTGGCCACGCGGGCGCGCCGGCAGATCTCCGCCACGGCTCGCGCGACGCCCCGGTGGAAGCGCGCGGCGAGAACCGGTACCGGGGTGCCGCGGCGCTGGTCGGCGAGGAGTTCCCGCAGCATGGGCGCCGGGTCGCAGCCCAGAGGGCCGGGGCCGTCGGTGAGTCCGAAGGGGTACGCCGCCCTGTCCGCGTCCTGGGCGGCGGTGGCGGCCGCCTCCAGTTCCAGCGCGGCCTGCGCCTCGTATCCGGCGCGGTGGCACACGCCCACGAGGGAGGAGACGGCGTCGAAGAGCCGGCCCATGCTGGAGGTGGGCACGCAGGCCAGGTTCCGCTCCAACTGCTTTTGGAGTACGGACAGTTCCTCGGGGGTGCAGGCGGCGACGGGGGGCAGGCCGGTGTCCCACGGCAGTCCGGCGGCCCACAGCCGGGCCAGTGCGAGGCGGCACGGGTTGGCCACGCCGGCGTCGCCGCCGGGCAGGGGGGCGGGGGTCAGGTGGGCGAAGCGGCGGTGGCCGGCGTAGTCGGCGAGCAGGACCTCACCGCCCCATACGGTGCCGTCGTCGCCGTATCCGGTGCCGTCGAAGGCGACGCCGATCACGGGGGTGGTGCCGTCGAGGCCGTGTTCGGCCATCGCGGAGGCGATGTGCGCGTGGTGGTGCTGGACCAGCACCGGGCGCTGCTGCGGCAGTCGGTCCGCGCGCCGGCGGGCCCAGCCGGTCGAGTGGTAGCCGGGGTGGCGGTCGGCGGCCACCAGGGCGGGGGTGACCCCGGTCAGGCTCAGCAGGTGCTGTTCGGCCCGCTGGGCGGCCCGAAGGGTGGTCAGGTCGCCCATGTCGCCGATGTGCGGGCCGAGCCAGGCGTGGTCGCCGTCGCCGACGCAGGGCACGTTCTTCAGGTCGCCGCCCACCGCGAGCGCGGGGCGCACCGGGATGGGCAGGCGCAGCGGGCGGGGCACGTAGCCGCGGGAGCGGCGCAGCACCTGTTCGGTGCCGTCGGGGCGCACCCGTAGCAGGGAGTCGTCGCAGGGCGAGGCGATGGGGCGGTCGTGGGCGAGCCAGGCGTCGGCGAGTCCGGCCAGCCGGGTCAGTGCCTCGTCGTCGTCGGTGACGATGGGCTCGCCGGAGCGGTTGCCGCTGGTCATCACCAGCACGCGGGGGCCAGGGGGATCGCCGGGCAGCCCGAACAGCAGGGTGTGCACGGGGGTGTAGGGCAGCATCACGCCGACGTGGGGGCTGCCCGGGCAGACCTCGTCGCACAAGCGCGGCCCGTCCGGCCGGGCGTTGCGGCGCAGCAGGACGATGGGGCGCCTCGGGCCGGTGAGCGCGGCCCGTTCGCGGTCGGTGGGGTCGGCGATCCGCTCGACGGTGGCGAGGTCGGGGCACATCACCGCGAACGCCTTGCCGCCGCGTTCCTTGCGGGCGCGCAGGGTGGTGACGGCGCGGGCGTCGGTGGCGTCGCAGGCCAGGTGGTAGCCGCCGAGGCCCTTGACGGCGACGATCCGGCCGGCGGCGAGCAGGGCGCGGGCCGCAGCCAGGGCGCCGGCGTCCCGGGCCGGGCGGGCGCCGCTGCCGTCGGCGGGGATC
>NZ_QFDQ01000219.1 GCF_003270085.1 Streptomyces triticisoli
GTGCGGTGCCGGGTCGGCCCCGGCCGGGTCGCCCCCGGCCAGAGCCGGCGCCGCCGGCGCAGCCGCGGCCAGCGCGCACAGACCCACTACGAGCGTACGTATCGAATGGCGGAACACGTTGTCCTCCTTCGGGGGCCTCTCGGGTGGCAGCACCCCCGCCTCATACGACCCGCTCTCGTACTCCGCTGCCCCCTTGGAGCAAGCCCTTCGGGTGACTGACGGAGCGTGACCGGCTTTCGACGTACCGTATGCACCGCGGGCGTGATATAGCGGCACCCCGGAGGCCCCCGGGACAGGCTCTCCATCACCGGTCCTCCGCCGCGGAGGCGCCGCGGAAGTCCTCCGCGGCGGCCATTCGGGTGGTGAGCCGGGCAGCCCGGCGATCCAGGCAGGGACAGGACAAGGAGGATTCAGACAGGGACAGGACAAGGAGGATTCAGACAGGGACAGGGCAAGACGGCGCAGGACCGGAAAGAACAGAGCGGGACGGGACAGGACGGGACCGGTTGCCACTCGCACTACCGCCCTGTCCGGGCCGTCCACCGACACCCTGCGTGACACCTCCACCCGGGGCCGCTCCACCCGGGGCCGCCCCGCCCGGGCCGGGAGCGAGCCCGCGAGCCCCCTGACGCGACCGGCCCGCGTCAAGGCGACCGGGTTCTTCTGCCGCGCCGGATGACATACGCGTGCCGGGACGGGCGAGGCGGCATGCTGGGATCCATGGCGACTGGCGTGGCGGTGGTTGCGGCACTGGCAGCCGCCTGCTGCTTCGCCGTCGCGGTCGTCATGCAGCAGGCCGCCGCGGCCTCGGAACCCGAGAGCGCGTCCCTGCGCCCGCGGCTGTTCCTGGACCTGTTGCGCAGACCGCTGTGGCTGGCCGGGGCCGCGATGTCGGTCTTCTCCTACGTCATCCAGGGCGTCGCTCTGGTGTTCGGTCCGCTGGTGCTCGTGCTGCCGCTGGCTGCGATGGACCTCGTCTTCGCCCTGCCCCTGGTCGCCTGGCGCCGCAGGAGGCGCCTCACCCGCAGGGAGGTGGTGGGCGCGCTGTGCACGGCGGGAGGCGTGGCCGCCTTCCTGGCGGTGCTGCCGCCGTCCACGGGAATCGCGGCGCCGGACCTGAGGGACTGGCTTCCCCTCCTGGCCCTGGCCACCGCCTGCGTGTGTGTCCTCGTGCCGGTCGGGCTGCGCAGGCCGGGCCGCGCCCGCACCGCCCTCTACGCGGCGGCCGCCGGCGTGCTGTTCGCCCTCCTCGACAGCCTGACCAAGAGCGTGGCCGGCCTCTTCCGCGACAACGGCGTCGGTGTGCTCGCGCACTGGGAACCGTACGGGCTGCTCCTCGTCGGAGGTACGGGCATGCTGCTTGCCCAAAGTGCCTTTCAGGCCGGCCCTCTGACGATCAGTCTGCCCATCATCGACACCCTCGAGCCGATCGGCGGCGTCCTGATGGGCGCCCTGGTCTTCCAGGAACGCCTGGCCACGTCCGGGGCGCTGGCCGTCCAGGGGCTGGGAGCCCTGGCAGCCGTGGCCGGCATCGTCGTCCTCGACAGGTCACCCTGAGCGCGCGACCGCGATGCACGGTTCCACGCCGCTGGACATCTCCGGACGCGGGACCGGGGCGGGGCCAAGAGCAGAGCGGCGCCGGTTCGCGCGGCTTCGGCTCTTTCTCCTGCCGGAGGCATCGCGGGTGCCGGCGCATCAGCCGGTCACCCGGCCGTCACCGGCCCTTGGTTCGCCTCGATCTCTGTGATCAGGGCCTCGATACGGGTCTTGATCTCGTCGCGGATCGGGCGTACGGCCTCGACGCCCTTGCCGGCCGGGTCTTCCAGCGTCCAGTCGAGGTACTTCCTGCCCGGGAAGACCGGACAGGCGTCGCCGCAGCCCATGGTGATGATGTAGTCGGACGCCTGGACCGCCTCGGCGGTGAGGACTTTCGGCCTCTGCCCGGCGATGTCGACGCCCATCTCCCGCATGGCTTCGACGGCGGCCGGGTTGACCTGGTCGGCGGGCAGGGAACCGGCGGAGCGGACCTCGATCCGGTCGCCCGCGAGGTGGGAGAGGAATCCGGCTGCCATCTGCGAACGCCCGGCGTTGTGGACGCAGACGAACAGCACGGAAGCGAGCGGGTCGGAGGGCACGGGGTCTTCCTTCACGAGTTGTACGGCTACGGGGCGGGCCGGGAGTGCCGGCGACGAAGCGGTGCCCGGCACGTTCCCGGTGAGGGCAGGCGGTGACGTCAGGTCGAGGGCGGCGCCATGGTCAGCAGCTTGCCCATCGCGGCCAGTACGGACGGCTCGACCCGGTAGTACACCCAGGTGCCGCGCCGCTCGGAGGTGAGCAGCCCGGCCTCCCTCAGCTTCTTCAGGTGGTGGGAGACGGTCGGCTGGGAGACGCCCACGTCGGAGATGTCGCACACGCATGCCTCGCCGTCCTCGTGCGAGGCGACCGCGGAGAACAGCCGCAGCCGCACCGGGTCGCCCAGGGCCTTGAACATCCGGGCGGCCGTCTCGGCCTCCTCCGCGGTGAACGGGCGCTCGGTGAGCGGCGGGCAGCACGGCGCCACAGCATCGGACTCGGGCTCGATCAGCGGCAGCACCTTCGTGTTCGACATAAATCTATGTTGACATATGTCGAACCAAGTGGACGAGGGGCGAACGGCTCAGCCGCGAGCGAGATGGGCCGCCAGATGCCGCGCAACGCGGGCCGCGTCCCGGCCGACGCCGCGCAGGGAGTTCGACGACAGGCTGCGCTGCCACTCCAGCCCGACGAACACCAGGCCCGGGTGGGCGGGGGAGACGCCGTCGCGCTGCCGAGGCCGGCCGGAGCCGTCGAGCGCCCCGTCCAGGTCGGCGAGATAGGGCAGGTCCGGCCGGTAGCCGGTGGCCAGCAGGATCGTGTCCACCTCCTCCCGCGCCCCGCCCGGCCAGATCACCTCGGCGCCGTCGACGCCGGTGAACAGCTCCCGCCGGTCCGGTGCTCCCTGGGCGAGTGCGGCGCGGTAGCGGCCGTCGTCGATGACCAGCTGTGTCGGCGGAGTGCGCACCAAGCGGCCGAGCGGGGCCGTGTCCAGGCCGGTGCGGGCGAGCCAGAAGTGCAGCTCACGGCCGAGGAGGCGCTGCCGGGCGAACCTCACCGGTTTCCGGCCTGCGAGCGTCACCCGTGCCGTCCGGGCGAGCTCGGCGGCGATCTGCACCGCTGAGTTCCCCGCCCCGACCACGACGATCCGCTGCCCGGCGAACGGGGAGGGGTTGCGGTAGTCGGCGGCGTGCAGCACCGAGCCGGTGAAGCCCGTCAGCCCCGGCAGTGCCGGCCGGTACGGGCGTCCGAAGGTGCCGGAGGCGGTGACCACGGCGCGTGCCGTCAGCCGGCTGCCGTTCTCCAGGTCCAGTTCGAACCCTCCATTGGTCCGTCGGGCGCGGGTGAGGCGGTGACGGGTGCGGATGTCGGCGTCCAGGTGCGCGGCGTACGCGGTCAGGTAGGCGACCACCTCGTCCCGGTGCGGGTAGCGGTCCGGATCCCCGCCGGGAAACGGCATTCCCGGCAGCGAGCTGTAGCGGGCGGGCGAGAACAGGGTGAGGCTGTCGTAGTAGCGCGGCCACGACCCGGCCGCCTGCTCGGATGCCTCCAGGACCACCGGCCGCACCCCGTGCCGCAGCAGAGTGTGCGCCGCGGCGAGCCCGGACTGTCCGCCGCCGATCACCGCCACGTCGATGTGCTCCACCAGAAGACCCCCTGGATTTGATGAATGTCTATGTTGACGCTTATCGAATCAGATGCCATGCTTGCCGCGCAAGCCATCGACGAATGTCGAAACAAAGGGGAATCTCGTGACCGCGCCCACCACCGACCAGCTGCCCGTCGTCGTCATCGGCGCAGGCCCCATCGGCCTGGCAGCCGCCGCCCACCTCGTCGAGCGCGGCCTCGAACCGTTGGTCCTGGAGGCCGGCCCCTCCGCCGGCACGGCCGTACGCGACTGGGCGCACGTGCGGCTGTTCTCCCCGTGGGCCGAGGTCACCGACCCGGCCGCCGAGAAGCTGCTCGCCCCCACCGGCTGGGTCCGCCCCGACGGCGCCACCTACCCCACCGGCGGTGACTGGGCCGAGCAGTACCTCCAGCCGCTCGCCGACGTCCTCGGCGACAAGGTCCGCTACGGCGCCACGGTGACCGGTGTCGCCCGCGCGGGCCGCGACCGCATCGTCGACGCAGACCGCGACGAGCAGCCCTTCACCGTGCACATCGAGCTGGCCGACGGCCGCGAGGAGCGGATCAGCGCCCGCGCCGTCATCGACGCTTCCGGCACCTGGTCCGCCCCCGGCCCGATGGGCGCCGACGGTCTGCCCGCCCTGGGCGAGAAGGCGGCGGCCGACCGCATCTCCTACCGCGTCCCCGACCTGGAGGACCCCGCCGTCCGCGCCCGGTACGCGGGCAAGCACACCGCCGTCATCGGCTCCGGAGCTTCCGCCTTCACCGCGCTCGCTCACCTCGCCGACCTGGCCAAGGACGAGCCGGGCACGCACGCTGCGTGGGTACTGCGCCGCGGCATCGGCGCGAACACCTTCGGCGGCGGCGAGGCCGACCAGCTCCCCGCCCGCGGCGCCCTGGGCCTGCGTGCCGAGGCCGCCGTCGAGGACGGCCACGCCTCCGCCGTGACCGGCTTCCGCACACAGGCCGCGGAGCGGGACGGCGACCGGCTGGTTCTGGTCGCCGAGGACGGCCGCCGCCTGGACCCGGTCGACGAGGTGATCGTGCTGACCGGCTTCCGGCCCGACCTGTCCTTCCTCTCCGAGGTCCGCCTCGGCCTCGACGAACGCCTCCAGGCCCCGACCGCGCTGGCCCCGCTCATCGACCCGAACGTCCACTCCTGCGGCACCGTCTACCCGCACGGCGTGGGCGAGCTCTCCCACCCGGAGAAGGACATCTACCTGGTCGGCGTGAAGTCCTACGGCCGCGCGCCCACATTCCTCGCGATGACCGGCTACGAGCAGGTCCGCTCCATCACCGCCGCGATCGCCGGCGACCACGAGGCCGCCGAGCGCGTCGAACTGACCCTGCCGGAGACCGGCGTGTGCGGCGGTGCGGGCCTGTACGACGACCCCGACGCCACCCAGGGGAGCCAGGACGGGGGTTGCTGCGCAGCCCCGGCCGCTCTCCAGATCGGGGTCGGCGCCCCGACCGCCCCCTCCGGCGGCTGCTGACCGGCCAACCCACCCCATCCAGCAGGAGGAACGCCATGTCCCGCGTCCAACTTGCGCTCCGCGTCGCCGACCTCGACGCGTCCATCGCCTTCTACAGCAAGCTGTTCGGCACCGAGCCCGCCAAGCTCCGCGACGGCTACGCCAACTTCGCCATCGCCGAGCCCCCGCTCAAACTCGTCCTGATCGAAGGCACGGCAGAAGAGGCAACCCGCCTGGACCATCTCGGCGTCGAAGTCGACACGACCGAGTCCGTCCACGCCGCCACCACCCGCCTGCGGGAGGCCGGCCTGGCCACCACCGAGGAGAACGACACGGCCTGTTGCTACGCCCTCCAGGACAAGGTCTGGGTCCACGGCCCCGGCCAGGAGCCCTGGGAGGTGTACGTCGTCAAGGCCGACGTCGGCACCCTCACCAAGCAGCAGAGCAGCACCTGCTGCACCGACCCGGCCACCGCCGACACCAAGGAACCCGCCGCCGAGGGCGGCTGCTGCTGACCAGCCCATGACGGACCTCCGCACCACCGGGGCCGCGACCGGAGCAGGGGACCGGTCGCGGCCCTGTCCGAGTACCGGTCAAGCCGGTTCGGCAGCCAGGGCGCGCAGTGCCGGGATGCCGGGACGGGTTCGGGATGACCACCCACGGACGCCCTGCGGAGGGGGAGCGGCAGTACCAACGAGCGGGGCCGCGCCTTCCGTACCTCGAACCGGCTCAGGGCCGCACCAGGCAGTACGGCTGGTGCCCCGCCTCGTGCAGCCGGTGGCTGAAGTCCTGACACTCATGCAGCGATCGGAGGCGGTGGGGTGCCGCGTTTCGGGCACTCGACCAGGTACTCGCCCGGTTACAGGTACGGGCGGGTGATGAGCTCAATCGCGTGACCGGCAGGGTCCTTGAAGTACACCCCTCGACCGCCGTGCCCGTTGTTGATCTCGCCCGGGCGCCGCATCTGCGGATCGGCCCAGTGCTCGATGCCGCGCTCGCACAGTCGCCGGTACGCCCGATCGAACAGCTCGTCGTCGACCAGGAACGCGTAGTGCTGCATCTGGATCTCCACCGGCGGCTCGGCGAACTGGAGCAGCACGCCGTCGGTGAGCTGGATGTTGGTGAACGGACCCCAGGACGGCGCTTCCGGAAGTTCCAGGAGTTCCCGGAAGAACCGGGCCGACTCGTCGCGGTCCTTGGCGGCGATGATGGTGTGGTTGAACGTGACTGCCATTCGGCTGACCTCGCTGTCGCTCGACACGGAGAAGGGACTCTCGGTGCACGAGCACGGGGAGGCCCACGTGCCGAACCGGGGAGGTGCTCTCTGCGCACCCGCTGTGCGATCAGCCCTCCACCGGACAGCCAATCCGTGTGTGGCGTAGCGCCGGTCCGGTGTTCACGTCGACCGACGTTACTTGATCTCACCGGCCGTGCCAACAGGACGGGAGGGGAGCCTCCTCACGGACGGGTGGCAGGCGATGGACGGTCTCCAGGACCGCCCCGCCAACCGTCCGATGCCCCGCGGAAAGCACTTGCGTCTGCTGTCCTCTCATGGGCAGGGCGCGGTGGTGATCGGGACGGAGAGCGAGCTCCCCGTGCGTCGACTTCGGCGGTCACGGTGAGGGCGTGCTGCTCGTTCATGGCGGTCCACGTGACGGCACCGTGGTACGCGTGAGCGCCGGCGAAACCGTGAAGTGCCCGGCCGGTGAGGAGCGCTGGCACAGCGCCACCGACACCACCCTCATGGCGTGCATCGCCCTCGTCGTTGGTGACGGCGACGGCAACGGCACCACCTGGCTGGAGCCGGTGACCGACGACCAGTACGCAAGCACCCTGGCCGGCAACTGAACACTCCCCGCCGTCCAGACCTCCACTCATGGGCCGTATCCCTCGATCTCCATGCCGGTGTGCGGCAGCGGCACCGCGCTGGGCGCCGTCGGAATCCTCGCTCTGCCCCTGCCCTTCATCCTGCGGCCGTACTGCCGCTCGCCGGCGCGGGCACGGTGAAGCGGGCGCTCCGCAAGGGGTGGCTCTGGTGCGGGGTCGGGGCCACCACGCCGGCTCTCCGCCTGCTGTTGCTCAGTGCCCGGCCCAGCGTTGCTGCCGGCGCCGTCGTGTTGGTGCAGGTTGTCCGCGCGGTGCGGTTGGCCCTCACGGGATGTCTGACCGTTCACTCGTTCGGACGGCTCTGGATAGTGGCAGGGCCCTTCCGCGGACACGGTGGACGCATCGGACGCCAGGAAGGACGACGCCATGACGCAGCAGCCGGCGACGCCGGAACACCATCCGCGAGACCAGGTCGGCGCGACGGGCGGGACAAGCTTCTGGGCGACGGGCGGGACGGTGTTCGCCGGGGTGGTGCTGCTGGTGGACGGCCTGCTGAACATTCTCAAGGGCATCACGGCCATCGCGTCCAACGACATCTACGCGCGCGTCAACGACTACGTCTACCACTTCAACCTGACCGGCTGGGGCTGGGCTCTGGTGATCGTGGGCGTGCTGGCCGTCACCACCGGCCTCGGCATCCTCACGGACGCGCTGTGGGCCCGGGTCGTGGGCGTGTTCATAGCCTCGGTCAGCCTGATCGCCAACTTCCTCTGGCTGCCCTACCTACCCCTCTGGGCCCTCATCTCCATCGGCCTGGACGCCTGGGTCATCTGGGCACTGACCGCCCACCGCTCACCGCGGTCCGCTGCCCTGTGACCGGTATGCGGGCAGACCCGCGCTGAACGAGTCCCACCGCGGAGAGCGCGGAGTCCGCCCGGGCGCCCTCTTGCCGAGTTCCTGCCTTGACTCTGCGCCGCCGCGGGCCGGTGACCCGGGTAATGACAACGTGCGGAGTCATAACGTGCGGAGTCATGAGGTGCCTCCCCGGAGAAGCTGCGACGAGGAAGGGCCGACCGGACCCTGCCGGCACCTGACGAGGGCGGGGCTCGAAAGCCCCGCCCAAGACCAGCGAAACCCCGGCTCAGGGCCACACCAGGCAGTACGGCTGATGCCCCGCCTCGTGCAGCCGGTGGCTGAAGTCCTGCCACTCGTGCAGCAGTTGGTACACGTTGAACGCGTCCCTCGGGCCGCCGCGGTCCGGGACCGTGGACCAGATGAAGGCGGCCGCGCCGACCGCTTCCTCGCCGATGCCGCGGAGGGGGTCGACGACCGTCATCGGAAGCTTGACGACCGCGTAGTCGGGGTGCAGGACGACCAGTTCCAGGGGCGGCACCTTGTGCAGGGGCACGCCCTCGATGCCGGTCAGCACCATGGCGGCCATCGTCTCCGGCTTGATCTTGGTGAACATGCCGTTCATGCCGAGTTCGTCGCCGCCGAGTTCCTCGGGGCGCATCGAGATCGGGACGCGGGCCGCCGTCGCGCCGTCGGGCGCACCGAAGTACTTGTACGTCACCCCCACCCGACCACCATTCCTGCTCCCTGCCCCGAGACGGTCGGACCGCTCGGACTCCCTCGCCCGACGTGCTTCGGCCGCTTCCTCAGCCTCGCGCCGGTGCCTTCCCCGCCGGGCACGCCGAGGACCCAGGCCGTCAGTCCCCTCGCCCAGTCCGCCACCGCGATGCATATCTCCACCCGACTGCTTTTCTAGGACGCGTGTCCCCCGCCGCGCAACCCGATCATCGTGACAGTGACCTCCCCCGCGGTCGCCCGCCGAAACGTGCGCCCAACCATCTGTCCGCGGGAGCTCGCGGTCCTCGACACGATCCTTCGCCTTGTACATACGGTTCATACGTACGCCGGGCCCAGTTTCGCAGATGAGCGGGGCGGAATCCTCGAATCCCGCCGTTCGTCACGCTCCGTAGTGGTCATGTGGCGCTTTCCGGCCCCCGGGCCCCCGGCGCCGCTGGCCTACCCTGAACAGGTCACTGCCCACCGGATTCGGAGAACCCCGAGAAACCCCCCGAGAAGTCGGAGAAGTCGCAGGTCATGAGCGAACTGCCATATCCATACGAAGCCCCCGTCTCGCAGACGCTGTTCGACCGTGCGGCGGCCGTCACGCCCGGCGGCGTGAACTCGCCGGTGCGTGCCTTCCGCGCCGTGGGCGGTACACCCCGGTTCATGGTGTCCGGCAGCGGTCCGTACCTGACGGACGCCGACGGCCGGGAGTACGTCGACCTGGTGTGCTCCTGGGGGCCGATGATCCTCGGGCACGCGCACCCCGAGGTGGTCGCCGCCGTGCAGGAGGCGGTGGTGCGCGGTACGTCCTTCGGTACGCCCGGTGAGGGCGAGGTCGCGCTCGCCGAGGAGATGGCCGGCCGGGTCGGGCCGCTGGAGCAGGTGCGGCTCGTCTCCAGCGGGACCGAGGCCACCATGTCCGCGATCCGGCTGGCCCGCGGGTTCACCCAGCAGTCCAAGGTGATCAAGTTCGCCGGCTGCTACCACGGGCATGTGGACTCGCTCCTCGCCGCCGCCGGGTCCGGGGTCGCCACCTTCGCCCTGCCCGACACCCCGGGCGTGACCGGCGCCCAGGCCGGTGACACGATCGTGCTGCCGTACAACGACCTCGACGCCGTACGCGCCGCTTTCGCCGCCCACCCGGACGAGATCGCCTGTGTGATCACCGAGGCCTCGCCCGGCAACATGGGTGTCGTTCCGCCGCTGCCCGGGTTCAACCAGGGGCTCAAGGACGTGTGCGCGGAGAACGGCGCGCTGTACATCTCCGACGAGGTCATGACCGGATTCCGGACCAGCCGCGCCGGGTGGTACGGCGTCGACGGGGTCGTGCCCGACCTCATGACCTTCGGCAAGGTGATGGGCGGCGGCTTCCCCGCCGCCGCGTTCGGCGGGCGCGCCGACGTCATGGCGCACCTCGCCCCGGCCGGGCCCGTCTACCAGGCCGGCACCCTGTCCGGGAACCCGGTCGCCACCGCCGCCGGGCTCGCCCAGCTGCGGCTGCTCGACGAGGCCGCGTACACCACGGTCGACGCCGTCTCGCAGCAGATCCAGGCCATGGTCTCCGAGGCGCTGACCAAGGAAGGCGTGGCGCACACCCTGCAGAACGCCTCCAACATGTTCTCCGTCTTCTTCACCGACCGCCCGGTGCGCGACTACGACGACGCCAGGGCGCAGGAGTCGTACCGCTTCACCGCGTTCTTCCACGCGATGCTGGCGAACGGCGTCTATCTGCCGCCCTCGTCCTTCGAGTCCTGGTTCGTCTCCACCGCGCACGACGAGACGGCACTCCAGCGGATCGCCGACGCCCTTCCGGCGGCGGCCCGGGCGGCCGCGGAGGCGACGGCGTGAGCGACGAGACCGGAAACAAGCAGAACGACGACATCACCGTCGTCCACCTCATGCGGCACGGCGAGGTGGAGAACCCGGACGGAGTCCTGTACGGGCGGCTGCCCGGCTACCACCTCTCCGAGCTGGGCCGGAAGATGGCCGAGCGGGTCGCCGAGCACCTCGCCCCCCGCGACATCACCTACGTCGTCGCCTCCCCGCTGGAGCGGGCGCAGGAGACGGCGGCGCCGATCGCCAAGGCGCACGGGCTGGACCTCGCCACGGACGAGCGGCTGATCGAGGCGGCCAACGTCTTCCAGGGCAAGACCTTCGGCGTCGGCGACGGCGCGCTGCGCCGGCCCGCCAACTGGAAGCACGTGGTCAACCCCTTCAGGCCGTCCTGGGGCGAGCCGTACATCGACCAGGTGGTGCGCATGATGGGCGCGCTGAACGCGGCGAAGGACAAGGCGCGCGGGCATGAGGCGGTGCTGGTCAGCCACCAGTTGCCGATCTGGATCGTGCGCTCCTACGTCGAGCGGCGCCGGCTGTGGCACGACCCGCGCAAGCGGCAGTGCACGCTCGCCTCGCTGACGACGTTCACCTACCGGGGCGACCGGATCGTCTCCGTCGGCTACAGCGAGCCGGCCCGCGATCTGGTCCCGGCCCATCTCCTCGCGGGCGCCAAGCCGGTGAAGGGGCAGGGCAAGGCGTTCGGCGCGTAGAGCACGGCGCGTAGAGCACGGAGTGTGAAGACGCAGTACGCCCTCGGTCACGTACGAACATATTCGTGATGTTTGTTATGAAATTCATATGAGGCCGAGGAACCCCCCGCGTTCGTCACGGCCTCTGAGTGGGTGACCACCAGAGGACGTGACGGATCGGGGAACTCCATGCGCACCTTCTCCCGAAGGGGAATGCTCGGCCTCGGCGCGGGCGCCGCGGCCACCGTCGGACTCGCGGGCTGCGGCAGCCTCAAGCCGTCGGACGGACCGAGCCGCACCAGCGGTTCCCAGGGCGCGAGCACGCCCGGCACGACACCCTCCGCACCCTCCACGTCCCCCACCCCCTCCGCGCGCCCCATCGGCGACGGCTCGACCTCCTTCACCGGCAAGCAGCCGCACCAGCCCGCGAGGCCGGTCCCGCTGGAGCCGGGCCAGACCCCGCCGCAGTTCGTCATCTTCTCCTGGGACGGGGCCGGCGAGGTCGGCAACGGCCTGTTCCCCCGCTTCCTGGACCTCGCCGAGCGGCACGAGGCCCACATGACCTTCTTCCTCTCCGGGATCTACCTGCTGCCCGAGTCGAAGAAGCGCCTGTACGACCCGCCGAACAACCCGCGCGGCGCCTCCGACATCGGCTACCTGACCGACGACCACATCAAGGACACCCTCACCAACCTCCGCCGCGCCTGGCTCGAGGGCCACGAGATCGGCACCCACTTCAACGGCCACTTCTGCTCCGGCAGCGGCTCGGTCGCCACCTGGACGCCCAGGCAGTGGCGCAGCGAGATCGACCAGGCCAAGAGCTTCGTGAAGCAGTGGAGGACCAACACCGGCTGGAGCGACCAGCCCGCCCTGCCCTTCGACTACGACAAGGAGCTCGTCGGCGGCCGTACCCCCTGCCTGCTCGGCCAGGACCGGCTGCTGTCCACCGCCCGCGAGCTCGGCTGGCGCTACGACGCCTCCTCGCCCGGCGGCCGTCAGGTGTGGCCGGAGAAGCGGCTGGGGATCTGGGACCTGCCGTTGCAGCAGATACCTTTCCCCGGCCGCGGGTTCGAGGTCCTCTCGATGGACTACAACATGCTCGCCAACCAGTCGGTCAACTCCACCAACGCCCCCGCCCACAACCACCCCGGCTGGCGCGAGCAGTCGACGCAGGCCTACATCCAGGGCTTCAAGCGGGCCTACGAGACGAACCGGGCCCCCTTCTTCATAGGCAACCACTTCGAGCAGTGGAACGGCGGCATCTACATGGACGCCGTCGAGAAGGCCCTCCAGCACATCGCGCGGGAGAAGGAGAAGGGCGAGGACGTGCGGATGGTCTCCTTCCGGCAGTTCGTCGACTGGCTGGACGTACAGCAGCCGGAGGTGCTCGCCAGGCTGCGTACCCTCGACGTCGGGCAGCGGCCGGCCGGCGGCTGGAAGGAGTTCCTCAAGGACACCGGCGGCGGTACGGGCACGCAGAGCGCGGAGGGCGCGCCGGACGCGGCCTGAGGGGCGGTTCCCCGGTGGTGAGGGGGGTGGGCAAGATCCCCGGAACGGGCATGCGAAACTTTTCACATGAGTGCCGTCAGTCGCGCCCCCCTGTGCTCGAACCGGGCGAACCGTTCGCCCCGTCCGCACCGCACGCTCCCGAGCCGCGTCCGTCGCCGCGCCGCCCTGCTCGCCGCCGGGACCGCCGTCGCCGCACTCACCCTGTCCGCGTGCGGGTCCGGAGGCACCTCCGGAGGCTCGGACAACACCAACTTCATCACCGGCTCCAACGGCATCGCGACCGTGAAGAAGGGCGAGCGCAAGCCCGCCCCCGACCTGTCCGGCGAGACGCTCGAGGGCAAGCAGCTCGACATGGCCGACTACAAGGGCAAGGTCGTCGTCCTCAACGTCTGGGGCTCCTGGTGCGCCCCCTGCCGCGCCGAGGCGCCGAACCTGGTGAAGGTGGCCGAGGAGACCGCCGCCAAGGACGTGCAGTTCATCGGCATCAACACCCGCGACACCAGCACCCAGCCGGCCCTCGCGTTCGAGAAGCAGTACGAGGTGCCGTACCCGAGCCTGTACGACCCCACGGGCAAGCTCATGCTCCGCTTCGAGAAGGGCACCCTCAACCCGCAGGCCATCCCGAGCACGATCGTCATCGACCGGGACGGGAAGATCGCCGCGCGCGCCCTGCAGGCACTCAGCGAGGAGAAGCTGCGCACGATGCTCGACCCGGTCGTCGCGGAGAAGTGAGCCGCCGTGCTGTTGGCCGCGGCCATTGACCCCAACCAGACGGTGTTCAGCGGAGCACTGCTGCTCGCGCTGCCCATCGCCGTGCTCGGCGGGCTCGTCTCCTTCTTCTCCCCGTGCGTCCTGCCGCTCGTCCCCGGCTACCTGTCGTATGTGACGGGCGTCACCGGTACCGACCTGGCGGAGGCCCGGCGCGGGCGGATGGCCCTCGGTGCCTCGCTCTTCGTGCTCGGCTTCACCGTGGTCTTCGTCTCCGGCGGGGCGCTGTTCGGATACTTCGGACAGACCCTGCAGGACTACAGGGGCACCCTGTCCAAGGTGCTGGGCGCGCTCATGATCCTCATGGGCCTGCTCTTCATGGGCCTGATGCCCTGGCTGACCCAGCGCGAGTTCCGCCTCCACCGGCGGCCGACCACGGGCCTGGTGGGCGCGCCCCTGCTCGGGGCCCTGTTCGGGATCGGCTGGACGCCGTGCATCGGCCCGACGCTCTCCGCGGTCCAGACGCTCTCCTTCGAGCAGGCCAGCGCCGGACGCGGCGCCCTGCTGACCGTCGCCTACTGCGCCGGGCTCGGCATCCCGTTCGTGCTCACCGCGATCGCCTTCCGCAGGGCGCTGGGCGCCTTCGGCTGGGTCAAGCGCCACTATGTCTGGGTGATGCGCATCGGCGGCACGATGATGATCGTGACCGGTGTGCTGCTGCTGACCGGCGCCTGGGACCTGCTGGTGCAGCAGATGCAGTCCTGGTCCACCGGCTTCACTGTGGGGATCTGAACATGAGCAAGACGCCAACCGGCAGCACGACGGCCGACGGGACCCCGGCTCCGGTGCCCCCCGGGGAGGAGGAGCTGGGCGCCGCCGGCACCCAGCTGTCCACCGCCCCCGCCGAGACGGCCGTCCCCGGCTCCTTCGGCGGCAACCGCGCGCCCGGCCTGGCCGGCGGGCTCGCCTGGACCGGCCGCGAGATCCTCGGCTGGGCCCGCTGGTTCTGGCGGCAGCTGACCTCCATGCGGGTCGCGCTGCTGCTGCTGTTCCTGCTCTCCCTCGGCGCCGTCCCCGGCTCGCTGATCCCGCAGGACGGCACCGACGCGATGAAGGTCGAGGACTTCAAGGAGGCGCACCGGACGCTCGGGCCGATCTACGACAAGCTCGGCCTGTTCCACGTCTACAGCTCGGTGTGGTTCTCCGCGATCTACATCCTGCTGTTCATCTCCCTCATCGGCTGCATCGTGCCCCGCACCTGGCAGTTCGTCGGCCAGCTGCGCGGCCGCCCGCCGGGCGCCCCCAGGCGGCTGACCCGGCTGCCCGCGTACGCCACCTGGCGCACCGCCGCCTCGCCCGAGGAGGTCCGCGAGGCCGCGCTGAAGGTGCTCGGGCAGCGCCGCTTCCGCACCGACCTCACCGGTGACGCCGTCGCCGCCGAGAAGGGCTACCTGCGCGAGGCCGGCAACCTCGTCTTCCACCTCGCGCTGATCGTGATGCTGGTCGCCTTCGCCTGGGGCCAGTTGTACAAGACCGAGGGCAACAAGCTGATCGTCGAGGGCGACGGCTTCGCCAACACCCTCGTCCAGTACGACGACTTCAAGTCCGGCAACCTCTTCAACGACGACGACCTCGTGCCGTTCAGCTTCAACCTGAAGCAGTTCACCGGCACCTACGAGCGCACCGGCCCCCAGCGGGGCACCCCGCGCGTCTTCAAGGCGGACGTCACCTACAGCGTGGGCGCCCACGGCAAGGAGCAGAAGGCCACCATCTCGCCCAACCACCCGCTGCAGGTCGACGACGCCCGGGTGTACCTGGTCAGCCACGGCTACGCCCCGACCGTCACCGTCCGCGACGGCAAGGGCGACGTGGTCTACCGGCAGGCCGTGCCGCTGCTGCCGGTGGACGGCAACGTCACCTCGCAGGGCGCGATCAAGGTGCTCGACGGCTACCGGAACGCCCGGGGCGAGACCGAGCAGCTCGGCTTCTCCGCGTTCTTCGTGCCGACCTTCGCCGGCGCCGGCAAGGGCACGATGTTCTCCCAGTTCCCCGCGCTGGACTTCCCCGTCCTCGCGCTGACCGGCTTCCACGGCGACCTGGGCGTCGACTCGGGCCTCCCGCAGAACGTCTACCAGCTGGACACCAAGAGCCCGAAGCTGAAGCAGTTCAAGGACGACAAGGGCGACATCGTCGCGGCCCGGCTGCTGCCCGGCGAGACGATGACGCTGCCGAACGGCGCCGGCTCCATCACCTTCGAGAAGGACATCAAGGAATGGGCCGGCTTCCAGATCGTCCAGCAGCCCGGCACCGGCTGGGCGCTCGCCGGCGCGCTCGCCGCGATCGCCGGCCTGGCCGGCTCCCTGTTCATCCAGCGCCGCCGCGTCTGGGTGCGCGCCGTGGAGGGTGCCGACGGCGTGACGGTCGTCGAGATGGCGGGCCTGGGCCGCAGCGAGTCCGCGAAACTCCCCGAGGAGCTCGGCGACCTGGCCGCCCTCGTCCACGACAAGGCACCCGCACAGACCGACGCCGACCCCGACCGGGAGCCGGACGCCGGCACCTCCGTACCTGCCGAAGGGGCTGAGAAGAAATGACTCTCGCCGCCGCCACCGAGCTAGCCACGGCGACGCTAGCCACGGCGACCAACGAAAACCTCGCGAACCTCAGCAACATGCTGATCTACTCCGCGATGGCCGTCTACACGCTGGCCTTCTTCGCCTACATCGTCGAATGGCTCTTCGGCAGCCGCAGCAAGGTGGCCCGCACGGCCGCCGCGCTGACCGCCGGGCCCGGCCAGGCCAAGGCGAAGGCGAAGGCGAAGGGTCCGGCGGTGACGGTCAAGTCCGCCGGGGGCACCACCGTCCTCGAACGGCCCGAAGTCGTCGTACGGTCCTCCGCCGGCGCCCGTGACGTACCCGACGGGCCCGGCGCGCACGGCGGCGACGAGCAGGGCGACCTGTACGGCCGGATCGCCGTGTCCCTCGGCGTGCTCGCCTTCCTCGTCCAGCTGGGCGGCGTGATCGCCCGCGCGGCCTCCGTGCAGCGGGCGCCGTGGGGCAACATGTACGAGTTCAACATCACCTTCTCCACGGTCGTGGTCGGTGTGTACCTGCTGCTGCTCGCGCTGAAGAAGAACGTGCGCTGGCTCGGCCTGTTCCTGACCACCACGGTCCTGCTCGACCTCGGCCTCGCGGTCACCGTCCTGTACACGGAGAGCGCCCAGCTGGTCCCGGCCCTGCAGTCGTACTGGCTCATCATCCACGTCTCCACCGCGATCTTCTGCGGCGCGGTCTTCTACGTCGGCGCGGTCGGCACCCTGCTGTACCTGTTCAAGGACTCCTACGAGAGCAAGCTCGCCGGCGGCGGCAAGCCCGGCCGCTTCGCGACCTCCGTCCTGGAGCGGCTGCCCGCCTCGGCGTCCCTGGACAAGTTCGCCTACCGCGTCAACGCGGCCGTCTTCCCGCTGTGGACGTTCACGATCATCGCGGGCGCCATCTGGGCCGAGTCCGCCTGGGGCCGCTACTGGGGCTGGGACCCCAAGGAGACCTGGTCGTTCATCACCTGGGTCGCCTACGCCTGCTACCTGCACGCCCGCTCCACGGCCGGCTGGAAGGGCCGCAAGGCGGCCTACATCGCGCTGATCGCCTTCGGCTGCTGGCTGTTCAACTACTACGGCGTCAACATCTTCGTGAGCGGCAAGCACTCGTACTCGGGCGTCTGAGCGGCCGCTCGGGGAGACTGGTGCCATGACCGGAACCATCGAACAGGGCACCAGCCAGACCCACGGGAACACGCACATCCTCGCCTTCCTGGTGCGGCTACCCCAGCCCATGGAGAAGGTCTGGCCCCGGCTGGCCACACCGGAAGGACTCGCGCGCTGGTTCACCGACGCCGACGAGCTGGAACCCCGGCTCGGCGGCGCGGTGACCCTGCGCGGGCTCGGCAGCGGGCGGATCACCGCGTGGGACGTGGACCGGGTCGCCGAGTACACCGTGGAGGGCGGCGGCCGGATCCGCTTCCACCTGGAGCGCCACGGGGACGACGGCGCCACCCTCCGTTTCACCCACGAGTTCCAGGGCGAGAGGGAGTCGGAGCAGGGCTGGCGGGCCCGCTTCGAACGTCTGCTTGAACTGACTGCGCGCCCTTGACCATGCGCCCATGACCACGCGCCGACGTCCTCGTCCGACTACGCGCCGATGTCCTCGTGCCACAGATCCGGATGCTTCTCGATGAAGCCCCGCATCAGCGCGACGCACTCCGGATCGTCCAGCACCACGACCTCCACGCCGTGCCCCGCGAGCCAGTCGTGCCCGCCCCGGAAGGTGGTCGCCTCACCGATCACCACCCGTGGGACGCCGAACCGGCGCACCAGGCCGCTGCAGTACCAGCAGGGCGAGAGGGTCGTCACCATCGTCGTACCCCGGTAGGAGCGCTGCCGGCCCGCGGCGCGGAACGCGGCCGTCTCCGCGTGCACGGACGGGTCGTCGTCCTGGACGCGGCGGTTGTGGCCGCGGCCGAGAAGGGTGCCGTCGGCCGCGTGGAGCGCGGCGCCGACGGGAACGCCGCCCTCGGCCGGCCCGGCGCGGGCCTCGGCGAGGGCGGTGGTGAGTCACGCACGCGCCCGTGCCTGATCCAGCGCCTGATTCCGTGCCTGGTCCATACGCACACTGTGCGGTCGCCACGACCGCCCGGCAACGCCGCCGGACCCACTGGGTACCCTGTCCCGACCATCGCCGCGTGTGCGGCGGTTGGGCCCGGGTGGGTGGGAGGAAACGGTCATGGTTGCTGCTCCGGTCCTGGAGGAGCTGCGGGAGGTCTGCCAGCCGCAGGCGAAGCTGGCGAGCCGCAACGGCGAGCACTGGGCGGGCCGCCTGTACATGCGGAAGATCTCCCTGCGCTTCACCCGGCAGCTGGTGCGCACGCCCGTCACCCCCGACCAGCTGACCTGGACGATGGTGGTGTGCGGGATCGCCTCCGGGGCCGCGCTGCTGATCCCGGGCCTGACCGGTCCCGTCCTGGCCGCCGTGCTGATGCAGCTCTTCCTGCTCTTCGACTGCGTGGACGGCGAGGTCGCCCGCTGGAAGGGCCAGAACAGCGCCACCGGCATCTACGTCGACCGGCTCGGCGCCTACCTCGCCGACGCCGCCCTGATGGTGGGCGCCGGCTTCCACGCGGCCCGCTCCGGCTTCGGCGGCTGGGTGTGCCTGGGCCTCGCGACCGCCCTCGGCGTGGTCCTGCTGAAGACCTCCACCGACCTGGTCGACGTGGCCCGAGCCCGGCGCGGCCTGCCCGTCGCCGACGACGAGTCGACCCGGCCGCGCTCCCAGGGCGTGGCCACGGTCCGCCGGCTGGCCGCCGCCTTCAAGGTCCACCGCCTGACCAACGGCATCGAGGCGTCCCTGCTCCTGCTCGCCGCGGCGATCGGCGACACGGTCACCGGCGGCGTCGACGTCACCCGCTGGGCCCTGATCGCCCTCGCCGCCATCACCTGGGTGATGGTCCCGGCCCACCTGCTGTCGATCCTGTCGTCGTCCCGGCTGCGCTGAGAGCCCGGCGCCCGGTCGTCCGGTCGTCCGGGCTCCCGTACCGCTGCCGTGACGTACCCGTCCGGCCCGGCGGACGCTAGGAACCCAGCAGCGCCAGGATGCGGTTCACCGCCTCGACGACCGGTCGGCCCACGGTCTCGACCGTCGCCGCGATGCCCGCGACGGCCATCAGCGCGCGGTGCCGCTCCTGGGGCGGCGCGGCGGGGTCGGCGGTGATGTCCGGCAGGGAGTCGTCGATGACCTGGGCGCTGGCCGGCGGCACACTGGCGCGCAGTTCCCGCACCAGCTGGAGCAGCTCGTCGACCGCGGCCTGAAGGGCGGGTGAGACGGCCGTGGTGTCGGCGGACGGCGCCTGGTGCTTGACGATGCCGGTGTTGCCGTGCCCGCCGTGCAGGGTGACGTTGTCGCCGAAGTAGTAGTTGTCGCCGCTCATGTGCTGATCCCCACGTTGCCCGTGCCGCCGTAGATGTTGACGTTGTCGCCGAAGTAGTAGTTCTTCGGGTCGACCGTGAGCTGGTCCACCCGGACGTGGAACTCCGCCTCCGGATTCTCGATCGCGTGGACGATGCTGCCGACGAGCTGGTCGAGGTACTGCGGATTGCCGCTGGTCACCATGGCGACGGACGGACCGGACGTCTCGACGGCCAGGACGTACTGCATGGGCGCCGACAGCACGGACGCCAGCTCCACGATGCTGAAGACGAGTGCGGCCACGGCGCCCAGCCAGACGAGCATGACGATGGTGCCGGCCACGTCCGCGCTCGCCAGACCCGTGAGGCCGCCGAGGATCGTGAGGGCGAAGGCCACCGACAGAATGATCGCGAGGCGCTTCAGGAAGAGCAGGGTGGCTTCCTTGCGCCTGGGTGTGAGGGTGAAGGTGTGCACCCGCGCGATGTTCTGCAGCGGATAGGCCGCCCGGCCGACCCACAGCAGCCGTTTGCCGACCCGCAGATCGACGCCGCGCATGGCCTGCGGCGGAACGGCGGGCGGTGGCGGGATGTCGTAATGCCCGGGCGGCTCGGCGCTCTCCAACGGTCCCCCTGAGGTACGGGTGATGTCCATCACTGAGTGAAGACCATTAACTCCGCACCGTGTCCTGGGTGCAAGCCGATAACCACCGACAACTGCGTGTCGGATGTGGAGGATTGGCGAAAGAGTGCGGCCGGGCCGTCCGGCAGGCCGCGACCGCGGTTCCCTCAGCCGTCCTTCGGCTCCTCGCCGTGCTCCTTGCGGCGCAGCTCCTCCTCGCGGCGGCGCAGGTCGGCCTCCCAGTTCTTCAGGAGCTGCTCGTCCTTCTTGTTCTCCTGGGCGAGGGACTTCAGGAACTCGGGGTTGTCGTCCGGGGCGACGTACTGGGCCCGGTGGCCGCGATGCCACTCCGAGGGCGTGCCGCCGCCCGCCGCGAGCTGCCGGTTCTTGCCGGCGACGAGCCAGACGATCGGACCGACGATCCAGAACAGCAGGATGATGAAGACCCAGGCGATCTTGGGCAGGTGCTTCACCTCGTCCTCGGGCGTGTTCAGGCAGTCGATGAACGCGAAGATCACCAGTGCCAGCGGCACGAGGAACATCAGCACCCTGAGCATGTCGACAAGACCCCTGGAAAACGACGGCGGGGCTCTGCGAGACGGCCCCGGTGACAGGGCCAGGGTAGCGGGTGGCGAAAATCGGGTCCTGCGATCAACCGTTCCGGGGGAGGAACCCGTGCGTCCGGCAGCCGTCGAACAGAACTTCCGCGTCCGCGCCGAACGTCTCACCGGCTGGGGAACCGCGCTCCTCGGCGTCGCCGCGCTCCTGTGGGGCCACGCGGCCCGGCAGGTGTTCACGCCCGACCGCGGCCGGTGACCACCCGGCTGCGCCGGCACCACGACGACCTGGAGCGGGCCACCCGGGACTGACGCGTGCCGGGCGGCGGTGTGGGGCGGTCGCAGGAGCCGCGGGCGCCTCGGCGATACTGGGACACATGGCTTACGACGATCTTCGCTCCCTGCTCAGGGCGCTGGAGCGCGAGGGTGACCTCAAGCGCATCAAGGCCGAGGTCGACCCGCACCTGGAGGTCGGTGAGATCGTCGACCGAGTGCAGAAGTCCGGCGGTCCCGCCCTGCTCTTCGAGAACGTGAAGGGCTCGGCCATGCCGCTGGCCATGAACGTCTTCGGCACCGACCGGCGCCTGCTCAAGGCCCTCGGCCTGAAGTCGTACGGCGAGATCACCGACAAGATCGGCGGGCTGCTGCGGCCCGAGCTGCCGCAGGGCTTCGTGGGCGTGCGGGAGGCCTTCGGCAAGCTCGGCGCGATGACGCACGTACCGCCGAAGAAGGTGAGGTCGGAGAACGCCCCCGTGCACGAGGTCGTCCTGCACGGCGACGACGTCGACCTCGACCGGCTGCCGGCGCTGTTCACCTGGCCCAAGGACGGCGGCTCCTTCTTCAACCTGGGCCTGACCCACACCAAGGACCCGGAGAGCGGCATCCGCAACCTGGGTCTGTACCGCCTGCAGCGCCACGACAAGCGCACCATCGGCATGCACTGGCAGATCCACAAGGACAGCCGCAACCACTACCAGGTGGCCGCCCGGCGCGGCGAGCGCCTGCCGGTGGCCATCGCCTTCGGCTGCCCCCCGGCGGTGACGTACGCCTCGACCGCTCCGCTCCCCGGGGACATCGACGAGTACCTGTTCGCCGGATTCCTCGCGGGCAAGCGGACCGAGATGGTCGACTGCAAGACCGTACCGCTGCAGGTCCCGGCGAACGCCGAGGTCGTCCTGGAGGGCTGGCTGGAGCCGGGCGAGATGCTGCCGGAGGGCCCCTACGGCGACCACACCGGCTTCTACACCCCGCAGGAACCCTTCCCGGCGCTGACCATCGACTGCGTGACGATGCGCAGGCGGCCCCTGCTGCAGTCGATCGTCGTCGGCCGCCCCCCGACGGAGGACGGCCCGCTCGGCCGCGCGACGGAGCGGTTCTTCCTCCCCCTGCTGAAGATCATCGTCCCGGACATCGTGGACTACCACCTCCCCGAGGCCGGCGGCTTCCACAACTGCGCGATCGTCTCCATCGACAAGAAGTACCCCAAGCACGCCCAGAAGGTGATGCACGCCATCTGGGGGGCACACATGATGTCGCTGACCAAGCTGATCGTGATCGTCGACGCCGACTGCGACGTGCACGACCTGCACGAGGTCGCCTGGCGGGCCCTGGGCAACACGGACTACTCCCGCGACCTCACGGTCGTGGAAGGCCCCGTCGACCACCTCGACCACGCCTCCTACCAGCAGTTCTGGGGCGGCAAGGCGGGCATCGACGCGACGAAGAAGCTGCCCGAGGAGGGCTACACGCGCGACGGCGGGTGGCCGGAGATGGTGCTGTCCGACCCGGAGACGGCCGCGAAGGTCGACCGCCGCTGGAAGGAGTACGGCTTGTGACCTCGGCATCCGCCGCGCTGCCGCAACCAGGACGCACCAGGGCCTTCCTGCGCCTGGTCATGATCGAGCACTCGATCTTCGCGCTGCCCTTCGCCTACATCGCCTCCCTCACGGCGATGTACGAGTGGGACAGGACCATCCACTGGGGCAGGCTGCTGCTGGTCACGGTCTGCATGGTGGGCCTGCGCACCTTCGCCATGGCGGTCAACCGGATCATCGACCGGGAGATCGACGCCCGTAACCCCAGGACCGCGCACCGCGAACTGGTCACGGGCGCCATGTCCGTCCGCCACGCGTGGACCGGCGCCCTGATCGCCCTGGTGGTCTTCCTGGCGGCGGCGGCCCTGCTGAACCCGCTCTGCCTGGCGCTCGCCCCCCTCGCGGTGATCCCGATGGTGGTCTACCCCTACGGCAAGCGGTTCACGAACTTCCCGCAGGCCATCCTGGGCCTGGCCCAGGCGATCGGCCCGGTCGGCGGCTGGCTGGCGATCTCCGGCGCCTGGTCCTGGGAGGCGGTGATACTGGGCCTGGCCGTCGGCATCTGGATCGGCGGCTTCGACTTGATCTACGCCTGCCAGGACGTGGAGACCGACCGCGAGACCGGCGTCAAGTCGGTCCCGGCCCGCTTCGGCATCCCGGCCGCCATCTGGTCGGCCCGGGCCTGCCACCTGGTCACCACCGCCCTGTTCGTCTGGTACGCCGTCGTCACCGACGCCGGCGCCTTCTTCTGGCTGGGCCTGCTCATCGTCGCGGGCGCGTTCGTCTACGAACACACCATCGTCCGCCCGCACGACCTGTCCCGCGTCGACCGGGCGTTCTTCTCGACGAACGGCTTCATCGGCATCAGCCTCTTCGTCTGCGCGTTGATCGACCTGCTGATGCGTGGGCTCACCTTGTAGCCCTTCCGGGTGGTCGTGTTCGATTTACGGTTGCAGGAGAGCGAGCGGGCCGTAGGTTCCCCTCGTGCTCCCTGATCCGGGGATGTCCCGAGGGCTACGTCTGTGCTCCGGCCCCGAGGACGTCGAGCAGGGCTCGGGTGGCCGGGCTGGGGTTGAACCGGCTCCACGCCAGGTATTCGATGCGGTGCGGTCCGTCGACCACCGGGACCAGCGCCAGCCCGGGGTCGTCGGCGGCCAGTGGCCGGATGAACGCCGACGGCAGCAGTGCGACGCCGAGCCCGCGCGCGATCAGCCGGGTGATCAGTTCGACGACACCGGCTTCGTACGCGACGTCGCGGGTCAGACCGGCAGCGGCGAACGCCTGGTCGGACTGGGCCCGGCCGGGTGTCCCGCTCGCGAAGTCCACGAACGTCTCCTCGGCGATCTCCTGCAGCGTGACCCGGGAGACGCCCGCGAGCCGGTGCCCGGCCGGCACCACCAGGACGTGCTCGTCGTGATCGAGGGCGATGCTTTCCACACCGGACGGCCGTTCGCCCTCCGGCAGGCCGAGGAAGGCGATGTCCAGCTCGCCGCTCCGGATCGCCGCCGCCAGTTCGTCGCTGCGTCCGGAACGGAGGAGGACGTGGACGTCCGGATACCGGGCGCGATACCGCTGCAGCAGTTCGGGTACGTCGACGGCGGCCGTGGTCACGATCACGCCGACGGCGAGCCGGCCGCGTACCACGCCGGTCGCGGCGACAGCGTCGGCAATCGCGCGGTCGGCGGCGGCCAGGCACTCGCGCGCGCCGACGAGGAACGCCTCTCCGGCGCCGGTCAGCTCGACGCGGCGGCTGGACCGGGCGAACAGCTTGACCCCGAGCTCCCGTTCCAGGCCGGCGATCCGGTGACTGAGTGAGGACTGCACCACGGAGCAGCGCTCCGCGGCGCGGGTGAAGTTGCGGGTTTCGGCGACGGCGACGACGTAGCGCATCTGCTGGAGATCCACGCTGCCATCGTGCTGGTTCATGGTTGCCATGGCAAGCATGCTTTGCGTTCATGGCGGGATGCTGCCGAGACTTCCTCGCATGCGTTCCCTGACCGAGCGGCCACCGGGCCGGGCGCGGACCTCGTACGTGGCGGGCCCGGTGGCAACCGTCGCACTGACCGCACTCGCTCCCGCGTCCTGGGGCACCACGTACGCCGTGACCACGGAGCTGCTGCCGCCCGGGCATCCGATGTTCGCCGGGCTGATGCGCGCCCTGCCCGCCGGGCTGCTCGCGCTGTCGATCATCCGCGTGCTCCCCCGAGGGGACTGGTGGTGGAAGGCCGCCGTCCTCGGCGTGCTCAACATCGGTGCCTTCTTCCCCCTGTTGTTCCTGGCTGCCGAACGACTCCCCGGTGGTGTCGCCGCCACCCTCGGCGCCGCGCAGCCGCTGCTGGTCGCCGCCTTGGCCATCGTGGTGCTCCGCGACCGGCCGAAGGCCTGGCGACTGGCCTGGGGTGTGATCGGCGTGGTCGGCGTCGGATTCGTCGTGCTCGGGCCGGGGGCCCGGCTGGACGTCGTCGGGGTGCTCGCCGGCCTCGGCGGTACGGCCACCATGGCAGGCGGGGTCGTCCTCACCAAGCGCTGGGGCCGCCCCCCGGGGGTCGGCCCACTGACCCTGGCCGGTTGGCAACTGACGGTCGGTGGCCTGCTGTTGCTCCCGCTCACCCTCGCGTTCGAGGGGGTGCCGCAGCGGATCGACGCCGGAGCTGTCGGCGGTTATCTGTGGCTCGGCAGCATGGGCGGGCTGATCGCGTACACGCTGTGGTTCCGCGGGATCGGAAGGCTGCCGGTCGGCGCGTCCGCACCGCTGGTGCTGCTGTCTCCGCTGGTGGCGGCCGTCGTCGGCGTCGTGCTGGGCGAGTCACTGAGCCCGCTGCAGACCCTTGGTTTCGTCCTCGCCCTCGCCGCCCTGCTTGCCGCGCAGTTCAACTCCCCGAACCTGTCCGGCCGCACCGCGCGCGGCCGGCCCGCAGCAGAACGGATGCGGGAAGAACGGATGCGGGAAGAACAGATGCGAGGAAGACAGGTGCGATGAAGGCAAGTCCGACGAGGACGGGCATGACGATCGCCGTGCCCGGCGCCACCGGGATGGTCGGCAGCCGGGCCATCGCCGAGGCCGGTGCACGCGGACACGCCACGCACGAGGCGCTCGCAGGCTCTGCCTCCGATGGCGCCGCAGACGCCGCCGTGCTGATCGTGTGGACCACCCCGTTGGCGCCGACGGCCGATCGTGGATCAGCGCCGAGGATCTGGCCGTCGCCGTGGTCGACGAACCCGAGGTCCCTTCACGGTGACCGCAGCGTGGCACTCGACCTCGCGTGGCCTGTGCATTCCGAGTACTTGACCGGCTGCACCGCCCGGCGGGAGGCGATCTCCCGGAGGCTCATGGCACCCACCCTGCTGAAAAGGGTGAGCACCCGGCAGGCGGATGTCACTCGCGCACTCAAATGAGCGGCATGTGAACACCGGAGGCCGGGATGCTCACCCTTTCCAGCCGGGGGTAGGTGCCTCCTGGCCGGGTGGCGAGGGGCCGTGTCCCACGGCGCGGTGCAGGCGATCGAGCCCTTCACCCCCACCTGCGGATTCCGGCGCCTTGATCCCCTGCACCACCTGACGGAACGCCAACGGGCGTCGTCAGGTGTACGGCCTCATCATCAAATCAAATGAATGGTGCTAGCATCAGTAGCACCATGTTGCTGCGTTTGGACAAGCGAGACACTCGCCCTCTGCACGAGCAGGTGGCAGGCGCCGTCCGCCGTGCCATCGCCGAGGGTGAATGCCGACCGGGGGATCGCCTGCCATCGGCACGTGACCTCTCCCAGGCGCTTGGCGTCAACGTCAATACCGTCCTGCGGGGCCTGCGCAGCCTCAGGGACGACGGCCTGCTGGAGTTCCGCAGGGGGCGGGGAGTGACCGTGGCCGAAGGAGCCGAACAACGGTCGGATCTGTTGGAGCGAGTACACGCGCTGGTGACCGAGGCCGCGCGTCTGGGGTACAGCAGGGCCGACCTCGTCGAGATGATCAGGGGGATGCCGTGAACAGCCGTAGAGGGACTGAGCGCGGACCACGCTGGGGCACCGTGGCCTGGACAGCGGGCACCGCGGCTCTGATCGCCGCACTGCCGTGGGCTGCGAGCGGACGGCTGCCGGACAGGCTGGCCACACATTGGAACTTCGGGCGCAGTGAGCCCGACAGTTCGATGCCCTTCTGGGCCGCCTCTGTCTTCCCTGCCTTGATCTGGGTCATCCTGGCGGCCGGCGTGGTCCTGACCCTGCGAAGGGGCGGAGAGGCCTCTCGTGCGGCAGCGCGACCGTGGGCGGTCACCGCACTGCTGTCCGGCGGCGTCCTCCTGGCCGGTGCGCAGGCATCCGTCGTTCGTGCGAACCTCGACCGTGCGGACTGGCATCAGGCATCCCAGCCGACCCCCTGGCTCGTCGCCACCCTCGTGGCGACGGTTGCCGCAGGTGCTGCCGGCTGGCTGGTGACCACACGTGGACAGGCCACCGCCGCCCCCGTCCCGCCGGAGCACCGAGAAGGGCCGATTCTGCGGATCCCGGAGGGACAGCGCCTGGTGTGGTTCTCCCGTACCATCAACCCCTGGCTCCAAGCACTGGCGGCCCTGATGGGCCTGGTGGCCGTGGCAGCGGTCATCGCCCTCGTCAGTGGCCTTGCCGACTCAGGGCCGTTGTGGGCGCTGTTCGCCCCGTTCGCGTTCGCCTCCATCGCGGTGGCCGGCTGTGCGGCGGTGCAGGCGCGGGTGTCGGAGCGGGGCCTGGAAGTGGCGTTCGGCCCGCTCGGCTGGCCCGTGCGGCGCTGGGCCGCCGCGGACATCGAGTCCGCCCGCACCGAGCACCGCACTCCCGCACAGGTCGGCGGCTGGGGTTACCGGCTCAGCGGCCTCGGCACCACGGTCATGCTGCGCAGCGGGGAATGCCTCGTCATCCGTACGCGGGGCAAGAGAAAGGAATTCGCCGTCAGCGTCGATGACGCCGAGCGGGGCGCGGCTCTGCTGAACGCACTGGGTTCCACCCAGTCAGGTTGAGCAATGCTGCCGGGAGCGTGGCTTCTTCAGGTCGTGTCCTGCGCCCCGGCGCGGGCGTTCTCGAGGATGGCGCCGCGTTGGGGGAGACGAAGGAGCCCAGGCCGGGTTCGGTGTAGATGAGACCTTCCTTCTTCAGGTTCTGGTTCACCTGATCTCTGGCGAGGAGGCCCCGGCGTTCATGCCGGGGTGGGGGTACCTCCCGCCTGCGGGGGAGAATCGCATCCCGTGACGCTGTGGAATCCCGGCCCCGACGGCTACCGGGGCCGGGACACGGTCCCGTACGGGCCGGAACTGACCGTCGACTCCCCGCTCGGCAAGCTGACGATCCCCACCGATCGCCTTCCCGTGGATCCGAAGGTGTCCGGCCGGTCCTGAGTTCCGCGCGCCACGCCGGTAGGCTCGACGTGTGAACGTAGGAGAAACACAGCGCGCGCCTTGGATCGTGGGGGTGTCCGGGGCCTCCGGCACCCCGTATGCGGCGGCTGTGCTGCGGGCGTTGCTCGATGCCGGAGAGGGCGTCGACCTGGTGGTCAGTCGGGCCTCGCGGCTCACCCTGCTCGACGAGACCGGGATCTCCTTCCGGGACGCGCACTGGCAGGACGACCTGCGGGAATGGCTGTCCCTGGGGGCCGACGGCAAGCCCGGGACCTTCGACGTGGACGTCACGGGGGTACGGCACTGGCGCGCCGGTGACCTGGCGGCCGGGCCGTCCTCCGGATCGTACCCGGCGAAGGGCATGCTGATCGTGCCCGCCTCCACGGCCTGCGTGGCGGGGGTCGCCCTCGGGCTGTCGAAGGACCTGCTGCAGCGGGCGGCGAGCGTGACCCTCAAGGAGGGCAGGCCGCTGGTCGTGGCCGTACGGGAGACCCCGCTGCACGGCCAGACGCTGCGGCACCTGGTGACACTGGACGACGCGGGCGCCACCGTCCTGCCCGCCTCGCCCGCCTTCTACGCCGGAGCCACGCACATCCAGCACCTGGTGGACTTCGTGGCCGGCCGGGCCCTCGATGCCGTGGGCGTACCCCACCGCCTCTACCGCCGCTGGGAGGGCGAACTGGGCGGCGGCTCCCGGCCCGTGTGAGCAACAGCCCACGTGAGCAACAAGCAGTACCGGCAATACCAGTACCACTCGACACACTTCAGGAACTTCTCAAGATCTCTCACGGATCTCTTCAGTGGAAGGCTTCGATCGCATGGACGCGGTGGACAGGCAGCTCATCCAGGCCCTGAGGGAGAACGGCCGGGCCTCGTACGCGGAGCTGGGGCGCCTCGTCGGCCTGTCGGGACCGAGTGTTACCGATCGCATCAACCGGCTGGAGACGGCCGGAGTCATCACCGGCTACCGCGCCACCGTGGACGCCGCCTCGCTCGGCCTCGGCGTCACCGCCCTGATCGGCATCTCGCTCTCCGACGCCGCCGACCACGAGGACGTGGCGCAGCGGCTGAAGGACCTGTCCGAGATCGAGGACTGCTGGTTCATCGCGGGCGAGGACTCCTTCATGCTCAAGGTGCGCGCGTCGGACGTCGACGCACTGGAGAGCATCATCCGGCGGCTGTCCGGAACCAAGGGCGTCTCCCGGACCCGTACCACGATCGTGCTCTCCACGAAGTGGGAGAACCGGGTGGGTGAGCTGCCCGAGGAGGTCTGATCGTTCGGGCGTACGGTTGTCGGAGTCTTCGAGGAAAGAGGTAGGGGCATGGACGTCGGGCTCAAGCGTGAGCTGGAGGAGAAGGTCCGCTCCGGTGAGCGGCTGACCCGCGAGGACGGCATCGCGCTGTACGAGTCGGACGACCTGGCGTGGCTCGGCGGCCTCGCCCACGAGGTGCGCACCCGCAAGAACGGCGACGTGGTGCACTTCAACGTCAACCGGCACCTCAACATGACGAACGTGTGCACCGCGTCCTGCGCCTACTGCTCCTTCCAGCGCAAGCCGGGCGAGAAGGACGCGTACACGATGCGCATCGAGGAGGCCGTCAAGCTGGCCAAGGCGATGGAGTCGGAGAACCTGACCGAGCTGCACATCGTCAACGGCCTCCACCCCAACCTGCCGTGGCGTTACTACCCGCGCTCCCTGCGGGAGTTGAAGGCCGCCCTGCCCGAGGTGTCGCTGAAGGCGTTCACGGCCACCGAGATCCACCACTTCGAGACGATCTCCGGAATGTCCGCCTCCGAGATCCTCGACGAGCTGATCGACGCCGGGCTGGAGTCCCTCACCGGCGGCGGCGCGGAGATCTTCGACTGGGAGGTCCGGCAGCACATCGTGGACCACCGGACCCACTGGGAGGACTGGTCGAGGATTCACCGGCTGGCGCACGAGAAGGGGCTCAAGACCCCCTGCACCATGCTGTACGGCCACATCGAGGAGCCCCGCCACCGCGTGGACCACGTGCTGCGGCTGCGTGAGCTGCAGGACGAGACCGGCGGCTTCCAGGTCTTCATCCCGCTGCGCTACCAGCACGACTTCGTGGACATGAAGGACGGCAAGGTCCGCAACCGGCTCCAGGCCCGTACGACGATGGCGACCGGCGCCGAGGCCCTGAAGACCTTCGCCGTCTCGCGGCTGCTGTTCGACAACGTCCCGCACGTCAAGGTCTTCTGGGTGATGCACGGCGTGCAGACCGCGCAGCTCGCCCTGCAGCACGGCGCCGACGACATGGACGGCTCGGTCGTCGAGTACAAGATCACGCACGACGCGGACAACTTCGGCACCCCGAACAAGCTGACCCGCGACGACCTGCTGGAGCTGATCCGCGACGCGGGCTTCCGGCCGGTGGAGCGCAACACGCGGTACGAGATCATCCGGGAGTACGACGGCCCGGACCCCGCGCGTCGCGAGTCGCCGCAGCCCATGCGGGTGTGACAGCAGAGGTGTGACCGCGAAGCTGTGACCGCCGGAGCGCGGTGAGGCCGGTGGCCGGGCGGGTACCCGTCCGGCATGGCCACCACGAAGCCGAAGGCCGCCGGGAGCCCCGAGGCTCCCGAGGACGCCTACACCGCCGAGCCCTTCGTCCCGGCCCACGCGGATCTGGCCGCCCTGCGCGAGGCGGCGGCCGGCTGCCGCGGCTGCCCGCTGCACCGGGACGCCACGCAGACCGTGTTCGGCGCCGGGGACACCGACGCCCGGGTCATGCTCGTCGGCGAGCAGCCCGGGGACCAGGAGGACCGGCAGGGCAGGCCGTTCGTCGGGCCGGCCGGGAAGCTGCTGGACCGGGCGCTGGCCGAGGCGGGCATCGACCCGGACGAGGCGTACGTCACCAACGCGGTCAAGCACTTCAAGTTCACGCGGGCCGGGCCGCGCGGGCGCCGTATCCACAAGGCGCCCACCCTGCGGGAGACGAAGGCGTGCGGGCCCTGGCTGGCGGCCGAGCTGGCGCTCGTCGAGCCCGAGCTGATCGTGGTCCTGGGCGCGACGGCCGGCAAGGCGCTGCTGGGCTCGTCGTTCCGGGTGACCGAGGTGCGCGGGACCGTGCTGGAGCAGGAGATCCACGGGCGCCGGGAGCGGCTCGTGCCGACCGTGCACCCCTCGTCCGTGCTGCGGGCGGAGGACCGGGAGGGGGCGTACCGGGGGCTGGTCTCCGATCTGAAAGTGGCAGCGGGGGCGCTGAGGTAATAAGTACTATGCGCCAATGCCCCTTACTTTCACTCTTGACCCCGCCGTCGACCCCGCCCTGCGCGACGGCATCCTCGACCTGTGGACCGACGTCTCGAACGCGGGCGGCGCGGTCGGCTTCGTGCCGCCGGTGACGCGGGAGGCGATACGGCCCGAGCTGGTGAAGCAGTTCATGGCGCTGACCGAGGGCCGTGCCCGGCTGCTGGTCGGCCACGACGAGGAGGGGCGGGTCGCCGCGACGGCCTTCCTGACCTTCAACACCCACCGGTTGATGACCCACTGGCTGTGGCTCTACACGGTGATGGTGCACCCGCGCCACCAGGGCCGGGGCTACGGCCGGGACCTGCTGGCGGTCGCGGCGGACGCGGCCCGCGGCTTCGACGGCATCGAGGCGATCCGGCTCACCTGCCGCGGCGGGCTCGGCCTGGAGCGGTTCTACGCCTCCTGCGGCTACAAGGAGGTCGGGCGGGTGCCCGACGCCATCCGGGTCGCGCCGGGCGACGACCGCGACGACGTGACCATGCTCCTGCCGCTGACCTGAGGCTGCTCCCCTGGCGTCCCGGTATCCCCTCGGTACCCCCTTTCACGATCGGGTGCCGGTCGTGCTTCACTGGACGTTGCCCTGTGGAAAATGTCCGGAACGGAAGAGTGGGTTGCGATGCTCCGCTACACGCTGATGCGCCTCGGGATCTTCGTGGGCTGCCTCGTGGTCGTCTGGGGCCTCGTCTACTCCGGCATCGCCCCGCGCGGCCTCGGCAGCTCCAACGGCCTGTGGGTCGTGACGCTCGCCCTGGTGATTTCGGCCCCGATCAGCTTCGTCGTCCTGCGCAAGGAGCGGGACCGGGCGTCGGCCCAGGTCGTCCGGCGGGTGGACCGCATGAAGGAGAACTTCCAGGCCAGCGCCGGCCAGGAGGACGCGGCCGACGACCAGGCGCGGGCACGGAGCCAGGCGTCCTGATTCGGTCGATCCGGTCCCGGTCGGCCCGTTCGGCGGGCCGGCGGCCGGTACCCCGAACGTAGGCTTGCCCGCATGGGTGCCGTGAAGACCAAGCGGAAGCCGAGGGCGGTGCGCGAGCGGCAGATGCTCGACGCCGCCGTACAGATCTTCGGACAGCGCGGCTACACGGCCGCGTCGATGGACGAGATAGCGGAACTGGCGGGCGTCTCCAAGCCGTTGGTCTACCTGTATCTGAACTCCAAGGAAGACCTCTTCAGCGCCTGCATCCGCCGCGAGGCCGGCGCGCTGACCGAGGCCGTGCGGGCCGGGGTCCGTCCCGACGTGCCCGCCGACCGTCAACTCTGGGAGGGGTCGCGGGCGTTCTTCGCGCACACCGCGCAGCACCCGGAGGGCTGGACGGTGCTGCACCGGCAGGCCCGTACGCACGGGGAGCCGTTCGCGGCCGAGGTCGCCGCGGTGCGCACGGAGTTCGTCGCGTTCGTCGCACAGTTGATCCTCGCCGCCGCCCGGGACGGGGCCGCCCCCTGCACGGGCGCGGCCGGCAGTGGGAGGGCCGGGAGCGGGAGTCCGGGGGAGCACGGGGAGCACCCCGGCCCCGGTCTGCCCGAGCACGAGGTCGCCGGGCTCGCCGAGGCCCTGGTCGGCGCCGCCGAGTCCCTTGCCGCCTGGGCCAACGCCACCCCGGGCGTCACGGCCCGCCAGGCGGCGGCGACCCTGATGAACTTCGCCTGGGCGGGCCTGGGCAACCTCATGGAGGGCCGGGCCTGGGCTCCGGCCGCGGTCTGAGGCTCAGATGAGCAGGGGGAGCACCTCGCCGGTCAGGTGGGTGCGCTGTTCCGAGGGGGCGCGCAGTTCGAAGCGGCCGATGTCGTCGGCGGCGTAGACGGCCGTGCCCGGCAGCAGGACGGGTGCCCGGAACTCGGCCCGGACCAGGGCGGCTTCGGGGGTGCCGTGGGCGGCGAGGCAGCGGGCCACGGTCCACATGCCGTGCGCGATCGCCCGGGGGAAGCCGAACAGGCGGGCGGTGAGCGGGTGGAGGTGGATGGGGTTGCGGTCGCCGGACGCGGCGCCGTAGCGCCGGCCCAGGTCCGCGGTGAGCCGCCACTCGGCGACGGCGGGCAGGGGGCCGCGCTTCTGCCGGGCGGCGCCGGGGTGCTCGGGCACGGGCCGGACGGTGCGGTGGCGGGCCAGGTAGGTGCTCGTCGACTCCCATACGACGTCTGCGCCCGCCGTCCTCATCACGGTGACGACGGTGGCCTGGGTGCCGCGCCGGTGGGGTGCCAAGTCGGCCAGATACACGGTCAGTTCGTAGCTGCCCGTCGCGGGCAGCGTGGCGTGCCGGGTGATGTCGATCGAGGTGTGCACCAGGCCGAGCAGCGGCAGCGGGAAGTCCGCGCCGCTCATCAGGCTCATGGCCTGCGGGAAGCCGAGCACGTGCGGATAGGTGATCGGCAGGGCGTCGTCGCCGGTCGCGAAGCCGCACACCCGCTCGTAGGCGGCCAGCCGCGCGAGGTCCACGCGGACGGAGGGCAGGACGAGCCGGGTGCGGGGGAAGGGCGCGTCCGGGCGGGGCCGCTTGAAGGGGGAGCGCAGGGCACCGCGGGCGAGCAGCGGGGCGAGGGCGGGGGAGCGGGGGAGGACGACGGTGTCCACAGCGGATCCGGTACCGGTCATCTCTCTGTGCCCCCTCAGGCAGGCCGCCCTTGTTACCGCAGGTAAGCCTACGTCACGGGTAGGGGAGGGGCGAGAGGAGCCCCCTCGGACCCCTCGCCCCCGTACTGGGCCGCCCCGGCTCCGGGTCCTCCGTCGACGGGCGCGGCCACGGTGGCGCCTCCGTACCCCGTCGATGAAGCTGCGCCGCCGGGCGATCCTGCGGGGCTTCGGGGGGGAGGAGGTGGAGGGGCTGTACGGGGGGAGAGAACCGTCCTTCGCGCGGACTACGACGGCTTGCGGGCCATCAGGAACGCGTGCGGTGACGACTCCGCGACCGTCTCGTCCCGTTCTCGTACGGTGCTGGAGCGGAGGGCGAAGCCGGCCGACGTCAGCAGCTCGGTGATCCGCTCCGGGCGGCGTCGCTGGAAGTCCAGGGACACCGGGTGGCCGAAGGGCTCGGAGAGGTGGAGCGGCTCGTCGCCGACCTGGAAGGCGAGCAGCAGGTGGCCCCCCGGCGCCAGGACGCGGTGGAACTCGGTGAAGAGGGCGGGAAGGAGGTCGAAGGGGGTGTGGATCGTCGAGTACCAGGAGACGGCGCCCGCGAGTTCCCCGTCGGGAAGGTCCAGGTCCAGGATCGAGCCCTGCTCGAACCGCAGACCCGGGTTCTCCCTGCGGGCCACGGCGAGCATCGACGCCGACAGATCCAGGCCGAACACGGACAGACCCAGCGAGTCCAGGTGCGCGGTGATCCGCCCGGGCCCGCACCCGAGGTCGGCCACCTGTCCGCCCGGGCCGACGAGCTCGGCGAAGGCCGCGAGCAGGGCGCGCTCCAGGGGTCTGGCCGCGAGTTCCCCGTGGAAATGTTCGGCGTAGTCCTCGGCGATGGCGTCGTAGAAGGTCCGGGTGGTGGTGAGGAAGTCGGTGCCGGAATCCGTATAGGTGTCTGTTTCTGTTCCGGTTCCTGTGTCTGCGCCCGTGTCTGTTCCTGTGCCTGTGTCGGTCATGGCCGTGGACGTTAGCGGGGCCCGCTGACAGCGGGCGGGGTTCGCGCGTCATTCAGGCCACCTCTGCGGCGGCCCGCCATTCCTTTCCGGGAACGTATGGGCGGGTTCGCCGGAAATTCACCGGACCGTGGGCCGGCAAAGGCAGGAGCCCCGTCGCCGGACGGCGCGGGGCTCCTTGGGTACTGCTCTCAGACCGGGGTGACGTTCTCCGCCTGCGGGCCCTTCGGGCCCTGCGTGACGTCGAAGCTCACCTGCTGGTTCTCTTCGAGGGAGCGGAAACCGCTCGCGTTGATCGCGGAGTAGTGGACGAAGACGTCGGGGCCGCCGCCTTCCTGGGCAATGAAGCCAAAGCCCTTTTCGGCGTTGAACCACTTCACGGTTCCGGTAGCCATAAGCCCTCCTTGGGCTCAAAGGGTCGCCCTGCTCCAGAACCTGCAAGTGTGATAACGAAATCGCCGCACAACTGCATACGTCTGAAAACGACCAGAGCCCGCGGTCACATGCTCCGCAGGCTCTGTACTGCAAGGGAAACCAAACTGCAACTTGCTGGCGAGCCTAGCACGCGGGCGGCCAAGCGCAATAGAGGCCAAGATCACGTCACCCGGATGTTTGAAGGTTCTGGCGAGAGGTTGACGCAGAGAGACCGGTTTGGCCTGACAGAAGGTTGGCACGGAATCGGCCGATCGGGGCAACCGGGTGGGCGCGGAAGCGGAGACGGGGGCGACGGCGGGACCGCGCCGGGGAGGGTCTAGTCTCGCGATGTGGACAATTCTCGCAACCGGCCGCGCGTCGGCCACATCCAGTTCCTCAACTGCCTTCCCCTGTACTGGGGGCTCGCGAGAACGGGCACGCTCCTCGACTTCGAGCTGACGAAGGACACCCCGGAGAAGCTCAGCGAGCAGCTGGTGCGGGGCGACCTCGACATCGGGCCGATCACCCTCGTCGAATTCCTCAGGCACGCGGACGATCTGGTCGCCTTCCCCGACATCGCCGTGGGCTGCGACGGCCCGGTGATGTCGTGCGTGATCGTCTCGCAGGTCCCGCTGGACCGGCTCGACGGCGCCCGGGTCGCCCTCGGGTCGACCTCCCGCACCTCCGTCCGCCTCGCCCAGCTGCTGCTGGCCGAGCGGTACGGGGTCGCACCGGACTACTACACCTGCCCGCCCGACCTGAGCCTGATGATGCAGGAGGCGGAGGCGGCGGTGCTCATCGGCGACGCGGCCCTGCGCGCCAACCTGCACGACGGCCCGCGCTACGGCCTCGACGTGCACGACCTGGGACAGCTGTGGAAGGAGTGGACGGGCCTGCCGTTCGTCTTCGCGGTCTGGGCGGCGCGCCGCGACTACCTCGGCCGCGAGCCGGACATCACCCGCAAGGTCCACGAGGCCTTCCTGTCCTCCCGCAACCTCTCCCTGGAGGAGGTCGGCAAGGTCGCCGAGCAGGCGGCCCGCTGGGAGGCCTTCGACCAGCAGGTCCTCGAGCAGTACTTCACCACCCTGGACTTCAGCTTCGGCGGCCCGCAGCTGTCGGCGGTCGCCGAGTTCGCACGGCGGGTCGGTCCGACGACCGGGTTCCCGGCGAATGTGAAGGTGGATCTGCTGCAGCCGTAGAGCCACAGCGCACTACCCTGCTGGGAGGCGTACGGGGGGCGTACGGGGGAGGGGTGGACACCATGCAGCCGCTGGAAGCCGACGAGCCCACCGCCGTGGGTCCCTACCGGCTGCTCGGCCGGCTGGGCTCCGGCGGCATGGGCCGCGTCTACCTGGGCCGCAGTGCGGGCGGCCGCACGGTCGCGGTGAAGATCGTGCACCCGCACTTCGCGCTCGACGAGGGGTTCCGCGCCCGCTTCCGCCGCGAGGTCGAGGCCGCGCGCCGGGTGGGCGGCGCCTGGACCGCATCGGTCCTGGACGCCGACCCCGAGGCGCCGGTGCCCTGGGTCGCCACCGCCTACGTGGCCGGCCCCTCCCTGACGGCGGCGGTCGTGGAGAGCGGTCCGCTGCCGCCGCACTCCGTACGGGTCCTGGGCGCCGGCCTCGCCGAGGCACTGGCGGCGGTGCACGAACTGGGCCTGGTGCACCGCGACGTGAAGCCCTCCAACGTCCTGCTCACCGTCGACGGCCCCCTCCTGATCGACTTCGGCATCGCCCGCGCCACCGACGGCACGGCGCCCCTGACCGAGACCGGAGTCTCGATCGGCTCGCCCGGCTACATGTCGCCCGAGCAGATCCTGGGCAAGGGCGTCACCGGAGCGACGGACGTCTTCTCCCTGGGCGCGGTCCTGGTCTACGCCGCGACCGGCGTGCCCCCCTTCCCGGGCGACTCCGTGGTGGTGCCCCTGTACAAGGTGATCCACGAGGAGCCCGAACTGGGCGCGATGGACGGAGACTTGCGGGAGCTGGCGGCGGCCTGCCTGGCCAAGGAGCCGGCTGCCCGCCCGACCCCGGGCGACGTGGCCCGCCGCCTCGCCCCCGAGGGCGCGTCCCGCCTGGTCGCGGCCGGCTGGCTCCCGTCCCGCCTGGTCGAACAGGTCAGCCGCAGCGCCGTACGGCTGCTGAACCTGGAGGCGGTGGACACGGGACCGGGAGCGCCGCAACCGGTGTCCGGTCCGCTGGATTCCAGCAGGGCCTCGACGGAAGGCCCGACGCCCTCCGCACACCCTGTCCCCGGGGGACAGTTCGGCCCGCCGCCGCTCATGCCGACCGCCGCACCGCCGCCCGGCCCCGGCCGCTCCTCGGGCACCGCGGGTGCGGCCGGCGAGGAGAGGCAGCGCCGCCGGCCGAGCCGCGGCGTGGTTCTCGCGGTCGCGGGCGCGCTGGCGGCGGTGACGGCCGGTTCACTGTTGTTGCTGCTCCCGCTCCGCCCCGGCGACAGCGGAACCGGCAGCAGCGGAACCGGCGGCAGAACACCCGGCAGCGGCCACTCCTCGACGCCGTCCGCCACCTCCTCCTCGATCCCCGCCCGCTACCTCGGCACTTGGGAGGGCCAGGGCGCCGCCCTCAAAGGCACCCTGCCGATGGGAACCTTCCGTGTGACGGTCCGCCAGGCCGCCGTGGGAAAGAAGGTGGGCGCGGTGCGCAACACGGACCACATCGGCGGCGTCTGCATCGACGTACTCACGCTGAAGCAGGTGACGGGGAAGGAGCTCGTCCTGTCGTCCAAGGGCGCCGGAACCAACCACCGCAACTGCGTCCAGGCCGAGCACACGGTCCGCCTCAGTCCGGTCGGGGACGACCTCATGTACAAGTCGGAGAGTTCCGATTCGGGATACCCGGAGGCGCGGCTGTTCAAGGCCGAGTAGACGCCGGCCGTCGTCGACGCGGCCTGAGGTGAGGAGCGTGAAACCCCTGACGTAGGCTGGTTCGGTCTGCCCACCCGTCTCCCACCACCACCCTTGTTTCGAGCGCTTCGCGCACACATCCTGTCCACCCCTTACGAACTCTTGCGAAAGGGACGCCGGTGACCGAGAAGGCCGACCTTCAGTCCGTCCTCGACCGTGCCGCCGGGGGCGGACGGATCACCCCCGAGGAGGCCCTCGTCCTCTACCGCGACGCGCCGCTGCACGCGCTGGGCGCCGCGGCCGACGCCGTACGCCGCCGGAAGTACGCGGGCACCGAGCACATCGCGACGTACATCATCGAGCGCAACATCAACTACACGAACGTGTGCGTCACGGCGTGCAAGTTCTGCGCCTTCTACGCCGCCCCCAAGGACACCGCGAAGGGGTGGACGCGCGACCTGGACGACATCCTGCGGCGCTGCGCGGAGACCGTCGAGCTCGGCGGTACGCAGATCATGTTCCAGGGCGGCCACCACCCGGACTACGGCGTGGAGTACTACGAGAGGCACTTCCGCGCCATCAAGGAGGCCTTCCCGCAGCTGGTGATCCACTCCCTGGGCGCCTCCGAGGTGGAGCACATGGCGCGGATCTCGGGCGTGTCGGTGGAGGAGGCCATCACCCGGATCCACGAGGCCGGCCTGGACTCCTTCGCCGGTGCCGGCGCCGAGCTGCTGCCGGAGCGGCCGCGCAAGGCCATCGCCCCGCTGAAGGAGTCCGGCGAGCGCTGGCTGGAGATCATGGAGGCCGCGCACCGGCTGGGCGTGGAGTCCACCTCGACGATGCTGATGGGCACCGGTGAGACGAACGCCGAGCGGATCGAGCACCTGCGGATGATCCGGGACGTACAGGACCGCACGGGTGGCTTCCGGGCGTTCATCCCGTACACCTACCAGCCGGAGAACAACCATCTGAAGGGCCGCACCCAGGCCACCCTCTTCGAGTACCTGCGGATGATCGCCATCGCCCGCCTCTTCCTCGACAACGTGATGCACATCCAGGGCTCCTGGCTGACCACCGGCAAGGACGTCGGCCAGCTGACCCTGCACTACGGCGCCGACGACCTCGGTTCGATCATGCTGGAGGAGAACGTCGTCTCCTCCGCGGGCGCCAAGCACCGGTCCAACCGGATGGAGATCATCGAGCTCATCCGGAAGGCGGGGCGGGTCCCGGCGCAGCGGTCGACGACGTACGAGCACCTCGTCGTCCACGACGACCCGGCGAACGACCCGGTCGACGACCGCGTGATGTCCCACATCTCCTCGACGGCGATCTCGGGCGGGACGGCCCACCCGGAACTCAAGCTCCTCACCTCCAACTGACACGGCACCAGGTGGGCCGTTCATGCTGACGATTCACGCCGCCGACCTGCTGGTCACCGCGGACCGGGTGCGTCCCGCCGTCGTGCCGGGCGGTGCGGTGCTCGTGGACGGCCGGGTGCTCGCGGGCCTCGGGACGTACCAGGAGCTGGCCGCCGCCCGTCCACAGGCCCGTGTCCGGCGCTGGCCGGGGCTCATCGCGCCGGGCCTGGTCAACCCGTACGGGCCCGAACTGCTGGAGCAGACCTACCATCCGGACCCGCGCGAGGCGGAGGAGCTGGGCACCGAGCCGGTCACCGGCGCGGCCCTCGCGTCGCTGCCCATGACCGACGCCCGCTGGGGCGCGAGCGCACGGCGCGGGGTGCAGCGGATGCTGGCGCACGGGACGGTCGCCGTGGCGGGGGAGCTGCGGCACCCGGCGGTGGTGGACGCGGTGCGCCGGGCGGGGCTGACGGTCGAGGAGCGGTTCGGGGACCCCACCGGCCCGCCCGCCCTGGACCCGCTGGCCGGACGCAGCCTCGCGGATGCGGTCCTGATGCCGCTGGCGCCGCTCGACGGCATGGACGCGACGTTCGCCGTCTTCGACGTCCCGGACGAGGCCGCGCTGGCCGTACGCGGAGCGGCGAGCTGCGTGGCGACCGTCCTCGGCGGCCGCCTGGTGTACCGCCGCCGCTGAGCCCTGCCGAAGGAGACGCGCAGGGTGCCGCCCGACTTCCGCAGCCGTGAAGTCCGTGCGGCCACTTGCTCGTTGTCGCTGCCGGAGGCCGTCGTGTCGCTCACGTACGGGGCGTACGACGTGCCGGCGGTGCGCTCGGGCACCTTCGGGGCCGCGTCCGAGGTGTCGCCGGAACCCGAGGAGCAGCCCGCGGCGGCCAGGGTGAACAGGCAGGCGAGCCCGGCCCCTGCCGGCTTCGGGAGACTCCTCATCAGGCATGCGCCAGCTCTCGTCGCGTCCGTCCGGGGACCGGGACAAATCGGGGTTCCGGGCCGGAGACATCCCACATCCGGCTGGGCCCGTGCGGTGGTACGCGAGAAGCCGCGGCTGCTGCCGTGACACCGCGGGGCCGCCTGCAACAATGGGCCCGTGACCCGCGCATCCCTGGACAAGCAGCCGCACGACGTCGCCTCGATGTTCGACGACGTGGCGGAACGGTACGACCTGACCAACGACGTGCTGTCCCTGGGACAGGACCGGCGGTGGCGCAAGGAGGTCGCGCGCGCCGTCGACGCCCGGCCGGCGCAGAAGGTCCTCGACCTCGCCGCCGGTACGGCCACCTCCTCGCTGCCCTTCACCCGCGCCGGCGCCTACGTCGTCCCCTGCGACTTCTCCCTCGGGATGCTGCGGGTGGGCAAGCGGCGGCACACCTGGCTGCCGTTCACGGCCGGCGACGCGACACGGCTGCCGTTCAAGGACGCCACCTTCGACGCCGTCACCATCTCCTTCGGGTTGCGCAACGTACAGGACTTCGACCAGGCCCTGCGCGAGATGTACCGGGTGACCAGGCCCGGTGGGCGGGTGGTCATCTGCGAGTTCTCCCACCCCACGTGGGCGCCGTTCCGCACCGTCTACACCGAGTACCTGATGCGAGCCCTGCCGCCCGTGGCGCGCGCGGTGTCCTCCAGCCCCGACGCCTACGTCTACCTCGCCGAGTCCATCCGGGCCTGGCCCGACCAGCCGGCGCTGGCCGGGCGGCTGCGGGCGGCCGGCTGGTCGAAGGTGGCGTGGCGCAACCTCAGCGGCGGAATCGTCGCCCTGCACCGGGGTTTCAAGGCCTGACGGTCACGCTGTCCCGCTGTGACGGTGCCACGTTGTGACGGTGTGACGGTGTCATGTTGTGACGGTGTCATGTGGGGCTGACCGCGTAGGGATCGCCCGGCTCGTCGAGCTCGCGCTGGAGCCCGCCCGTGGGCGGCCTCGGGATGCGCGGCTCGCGGACACCTCCGCCGCCCTCGCCCGGACCGAAGTCGAACCACACGTACACCAAGGAGTCCCGCGGGACCTCGGCCCCGGGCTGCGGGTACTGGCGTACGACGTGGTCGACGACGGTGAGGTGGAAGTCCGGACGGTCCGGCGCGTCGATGAACAGGCCCCGCGCCCGGGCGGTCTCGCGGGCGTCCACGGCCATCAGTCCGACCAGGCGCGGTACGCGCACTTCGGGTGTCTTGGGTGTCATGTGCACAGACGTCACCCCCAGCGGTAACCGGCAGGGTAACCGGCCAGGGGTGCCACCCGGAAGCGTCGGGTTTCTTTCCGTGACAATTGACTACCGTGAGTCACGGTCCTGTAGGTCGAGCCGGTAGCAGTGACCCTGTCGCTGCGACGTCGGCGTCACGAACGTCTCCGCGAGGCGCATGCCGAGCCGCCGGGCGACCGCGATGGACCGCTCGTTGCGGGCGTCGACCATGGCCACCACGCTCGGCAGGCCGGCCGCGCGCAGCCGCTCCAGGGTCATGTGGGCGGCCGCCGTGACGTATCCGCGGCCCCAGAACTCCCGGCCGAGCCGCCAGCCGATCTCCGTCTCCCCCGTGGGACCCCAGTCCCGCTCCCACGGCTGGGCGCCGGTGAAGCCCATGACCTGGCCGGAGTCGTCGAGCATCGTCCACAGGCAGAAGCCGCGCTCGGCGTCGTGCCGCCGCTGACGGGCGGTGAGTTCCTCGTAGACGGAGAGCTCCGCGGGCCTGCCGCCCTGGAACTCCATGACGTCCGGGTCGTCGAAGAGGTGGTGCCAGGCTATGGCGTCCTCGTCGGTGGGAACGCGCAGCCGTACGACGGGGAGAGCTCGGTTCACGGGGGACAGCCCTTCAGCCGGGTGATCAATTCTGCTGCATAGACTGCCCATGTCCGGTGCCGGTCGGCACGCACATTACGAACCTTGGGGAGATCCCGCCGTGACCGTCGAGACCGAGCCCCAGTCCGAGCCCCAGCCCGAATCCCCTTCCGAGGCCCTCTCCGGGAACAGAGCGGATGTGATCGTCGTGGGCGCGGGGCCGGCCGGCTCCACCACCGCGTACCACCTCGCCCGGGCCGGACTCGACGTACTCCTGCTGGAGAAGACCGAGTTCCCGCGGGAGAAGGTCTGCGGCGACGGTCTCACCCCGCGCGCCGTCAAGCAGCTCGTCGGGATGGGCATCGACATCTCCGAGGAGGCCGGCTGGCTGCGCAACAAGGGCCTGAGGATCATCGGCGGTGGTGTGCGCCTGCAGCTGGACTGGCCGGATCTCGCCTCCTTCCCGGACTACGGACTCGTGCGCAAGCGCGACGACTTCGACGAGCAGCTCGCCCGGCAGGCGCAGAAGGCGGGCGCGCGGCTGTACGAGCGCTGCAACGTGAGCGCCCCGATCGTCGACGACCGCACCGGCCGTATCACCGGGGTGAAGGCCAGGCTCGGCGAGGACAAGCGCGAGGTCACCTTCCACGCGCCGCTCGTCGTCGCCGCCGACGGCAACTCCACCCGGCTGTCCCTGGCGATGGGCCTGCACCGCCGCGAGGACCGCCCGATGGGCGTCGCGGTCCGGACGTACTTCGAGTCCCCCCGCCATGACGACGACTACCTGGAGTCCTGGCTGGAGCTGTGGGACCGGCGGGGCGCGCAGGACCGGCTGCTGCCGGGCTACGGCTGGATCTTCGGCATGGGCGACGGCACCTCCAACGTCGGCCTCGGGGTGCTCAACACCTCCGCGTCCTTCAAGGAGCTCGACTGGCGCGAGATCCTGAAGGCCTGGTGCGCGTCCATGCCCGAGGACTGGGGCTACACCCCTGAGAACATGACCGGCCCGATCCGCGGCGCGGCTCTGCCCATGGCCTTCAACCGCCAGCCCCACTACACCAGGGGCCTGCTGCTCGTCGGTGACGCCGGCGGTCTGGTGAACCCCTTCAACGGCGAGGGCATCGCCTACGCCATGGAGTCCGGCCAGCTCGCCGCCGAGATCATCGCCCAGGCCCAGTGCCGGGCCACGCCCGCCCAGCGCGAACTCGCCCTGCGGCGCTACCCGCGCGTCCTGAAGGACACCTACGGCGGCTACTACACGCTGGGCCGCGCCTTCGTGAAGCTCATCGGCAACCCGAAGGTCATGCAGATCGCCACCCAGCGCGGGCTGACCCACCCGCTGCTGATGAAGTTCACCCTCAAGCTGCTGGCCAACCTCACCGACCCGACGGGCGGCGACGCGATGGACCGCGTCATCAACGGCCTGAGCAAGGTGGCGCCCAAGGCGTGAGCCGGCTCGGCGGTCGAGGGCCGCCGAAGGCCGCCGAGGGGCGCTCACCGCGTGGTGAGCGCCCCTCGTGCGTTGCCGGAGTGCCGGGGTGCCGGGGTGTGCCCGAAGCCTGGAGTGCGCGCAGGCGCGCCGGAAGGGCCGCTGCCCCCGAGCGGCTGCGGCCCTTCACCCCGTACGGCTGTCGCAGGTGTCCTCAGAGCACCCGGACGGCGCCGGTCGGCGGGTCGTAGGACAGCGGCTTCTCGACGATGCCCGTGGACGCGTTCTGCGCACCGATGAACATACCGTTGCCGGAGTACACCGCCACGTGGTAAGCGCTGCCCGCGCTGCCCCAGTAGAGGATGTCGCCCGGCTGCAGGTTGGACAGCGACACCTGGGTGCCGACGGTCGACTGGCTCTGGGAGACGCGCGGCAGGCTGATGCCCGCCTGCTTGAAAGCGGCCTGCATGAGGCTGGAGCAGTCCCAGGAGTTCGGACCGGAGGCGCCCAGAACATACGCGTCACCGATCTGCGCACGGGCGAAGGCGATGACCGCCGCGGCGGAACCGGTCGCCGTGGACCTGCTCGTGGTGGCGGTGGTGCTGGTGCCGGCGCTCGCCGGGGCGGCGAGCGTGGTCCGCTTGGTGGTGCGGGAGGCGCGCTCGGCGGCGGCCTTGCGGGCGGCCTCGGCGGCCTTCTTGCGGGCTTCGGCCTTCTTCTTGGCGTCGGCGAGGTCCGCCTTGGCCTGCTTCGCGGCCTTCGCGGCGGCCGCGTCGCGCTCGGCCTGCAGCTGGTAGTTCGCGGCGGCCTGCTGCGTGGCGTCCGCCGACTGGGCCACCTGGGCGGCCAGATCTGCTGTCAGGGTGGGCAGTTCGAGGGTCTGGGTCACCGGCTCGGCGGCGTTCGCCGACGAGGCCGTTGTGCCGGCCACTGCCAGCGTGCCGAAAACGCCACTGGCAACTCCGGCCCGCATCGCGAGTTTCGGCGCGCTACGGCGGGGCTTCCGGTGGCTGCGTATGTGAGCGGTGTGGGACATGGGAACTACCGGTACCAGGGGCTCCTTCATATCTTCAAGGAACGTGTGCTGTGCCACATTTGCTCAATGGAGTGCCCAAAATCCCGGGCCCGGTTCCTTATTGACGGCGTAACGGACATTGCGGGCGCACGTGATCATGCCTGTGATCATGGGCTTTCGCTGTTACGTCCGAATTGCTCCCGACCTATCACCGGTTGGGATCGTTGGCCAAGCCCGACTCCCGGGCGTCCCTCGCGAGTGTGATGGAGGTCACGGAACGGTCGCCGCCTCGCGGCGCGTCCGCGCGCCGGAGCTCAGCAGTCCCTTATGTCACTTGAGCCCCATGCGTGAGAGGGGGTGCCGGCGGGGACTGCGGGGCGCGCCCTCCGGCTTGTGAAGGGGTGAACGTGTCCACATCTCGTGTCGCCGCCCCTCCGAGGTGTGAAAAGCCGCCCTATACCAAGGTCTTGACGAGCTCCGCCACTTTGCGCCGGACGTCGGGCATCTGATAGTGAACACCCCCTCCGACCTGCGAATACGCGATAAAATGTAACCAGTAGTGATCGCACAGGTGCTTCGCGTGCGAAGGTCACCGCTCATCCGGCTTGATGATCGTTCGTCAGGTGGTGAAGATCACAAAGCTCATGCGATACCCCGTGTCGCAGATCACAGAGCGTGGGGCATAGGATGCGAGGCAGTTGGGCTTGTGACCTGCTTCACATGTTCTCGATCTTCGTCGGCACAAGCGGGGGTGGTGGGGCATGTGAGGCGACTACGAGTCCACTACCGCCAGCAGTCAGTGCCGACTGAGAGGAGCGAGGAGCGGTGAACGCATATGCGCCCATCCTCGTACTGGGAGCCCTCGGGGCAGGCTTTGCGATCTTCTCCGTGATCATGGCCGCTCTGATCGGGCCGAAGCGGTACAACCGCGCCAAGCTCGAGGCCTATGAGTGCGGTATCGAGCCGACCCCCACGCCGGCCGGCGGCGGGCGTTTCCCCATCAAGTACTACCTGACGGCGATGCTCTTCATCGTCTTCGACATCGAGATCGTCTTCCTCTACCCCTGGGCCGTCACCTTCGACGCCCTGGGTGTTTTCGGGCTCGTGGAGATGCTGCTCTTCGTGCTCACCGTCTTCGTCGCGTACGCGTACGTATGGCGGCGCGGCGGCCTGGAATGGGACTGAGGGGCTTTATCAGACATGGGACTCGAAGAAAAGCTGCCGAGCGGTTTCCTGCTGACCACCGTCGAGCAGGCCGCGGGCTGGGTGCGCAAGGCGTCCGTCTTCCCGGCCACCTTCGGCCTCGCCTGCTGCGCGATCGAGATGATGACCACCGGCGCCGGCCGCTACGACCTGGCGCGCTTCGGCATGGAGGTCTTCCGTGGTTCGCCCCGGCAGGCGGACCTGATGATCGTGGCCGGCCGGGTCAGCCAGAAGATGGCGCCGGTCCTCAGGCAGGTCTACGACCAGATGCCCAACCCCAAGTGGGTGATCTCCATGGGTGTCTGCGCCTCCTCGGGCGGCATGTTCAACAACTACGCGATCGTCCAGGGCGTCGACCACGTCGTCCCCGTCGACATCTACCTGCCGGGCTGCCCGCCGCGGCCCGAGATGCTGGTGGACGCGATCCTCAAGCTCCACCAGAAGATCCAGTCCACCAAGCTCGGTGTGAACGCCGAGGAGGCGGCCCGCGAGGCGGAGGAGGCGGCGCTCAAGGCTCTGCCCACGATCGAGATGAAGGGGCTGCTGCGATGAGTGACGCCAACGGCAAGGGCGTGAACGGCTCCGCGGGCGGGGCCACGAACGGGTCCACGAACGGGGTCAACCCCGAAAAGGACCTCGCCGTCGACAACCTCCCCGGTCAGCGTGGCCAGGGCGGCGAGGAGATCCGCGTCCAGCGCGGCATGTTCGGTGCCAGCAACGGCGGCGACACCTCCGGTTACGGCGGCCTGGTCCGCTCGGTCCGGCTCCCGGGACCGGCCGGCCGGCCCTACGGCGGGTGGTTCGACGAGGTCGCCGACGAACTCGAGGGCGCGCTGGAGGAGCAGGGCCTCCTGCCCGAGAACGCGATCGAGAAGACGGTCGTCGACCGCGGCGAGCTCACCTTCCACATCGAGCGCGAGCACCTGGTCCGCGTCGCCCGCACCCTGCGCGACGACCCGGCCCTGCGCTTCGAGCTGTGCACCGGTGTCAGCGGCGTCCACTACCCGAACGACAAGGGCCGCGAGCTGCACGCCGTCTACCACCTGCGTTCGATCACCCACAACCGGCTGATCCGCCTCGAGGTCAGCGCCCCCGACAGCGACCGGCACATCCCGTCGCTGGTCCCCGTCTATCCGACGAACGACTGGCACGAGCGCGAGACCTACGACTTCTTCGGGATCGTCTTCGACGGTCACCCGGCCCTGACGCGGATCATGATGCCGGACGACTGGCAGGGCCATCCGCAGCGCAAGGACTACCCCCTCGGCGGCATCCCCGTCGAGTACAAGGGCGCCCAGATCCCGGCTCCGGACCAGCGGAGGTCGTACTCGTGAGCACGCAGTCAGCATCTGCCGCGTCGGCCGCTTCGGCACGCGACACCACCGAGGGCACCGTCTACACGGTCACCGGTGGCGACTGGGACGAGGTCGCCCAGTCCGCGGCCCGCGCCGACGACGAGCGCATCGTCGTCAACATGGGTCCCCAGCACCCCTCCACCCACGGAGTGCTGCGGCTGATCCTGGAGATCGACGGCGAGACGGTCACCGAGGCCCGCTGCGGCATCGGCTATTTGCACACCGGTATCGAGAAGAACCTCGAGTTCCGCACGTGGACGCAGGGCACCACCTTCGTCACGCGCATGGACTACCTGACGTCCTTCTTCAACGAGACCGCCTACTGTCTCGCCGTCGAGAAACTCCTCGGCATCGAGGACCAGATCACCGAGCGCGCCAACATCATCCGGGTGCTCCTGATGGAGCTGAACCGGCTCTCCTCCCACCTGGTGTGCATCGCCACCGGCGGCATGGAACTCGGCGCCACCACGATCATGATCTACGGATTCCGTGACCGTGAAATGATCCTCGACCTCTACGAGCTCATCACGGGCCTGCGGATGAACCACGCGTACATCCGGCCGGGCGGACTCGCCCAGGACCTGCCGCCCGGTGCGGTGGACCAGATCCGCGAGTTCGTGAAGAAGATGAAGAAGAACCTCCCGGAGTACGACGCGCTCGCCACCGGGAACCCCATCTTCAAGGCCCGTATGCAGGACATCGGCTACCTCGACCTGGCCGGCTGCATGTCCCTCGGCGCCACCGGCCCGATCCTGCGCGCCACCGGCCTGCCGCACGACCTGCGCAAGGCGCAGCCCTACTGCGGCTACGAGACGTACGACTTCGACATCCCGACCGCCGACACCTGCGACTCCTACGGCCGCTTCCTGATCCGCCTGGAGGAGATGCGCCAGTCGCTCAGGATCGTCGAGCAGTGCCTGGACCGGCTGCAGCCGGGCCCGGTCATGGTCGCCGACAAGAAGATCGCCTGGCCCGCCCAGCTCGCCCTGGGGCCGGACGGGCTGGGCAACTCCCTCGACCACATCAAGAAGATCATGGGCACCTCCATGGAGGCGCTGATCCACCACTTCAAGCTGGTCACCGAGGGCTTCCGCGTCCCGCCGGGACAGGCGTACGCGGCGGTCGAGTCGCCCAAGGGCGAACTCGGGGTGCACGTAGTCTCCGACGGCGGCACCCGCCCCTACCGGGTCCACTTCCGCGACCCGTCCTTCACCAACCTGCAGTCGATGGCGGCGATGTGCGAGGGCGGCCAGGTCGCCGACGTCATCGTCGCCGTCGCGTCCATCGACCCCGTGATGGGAGGCGTCGACCGGTGACCACCAGTTCTTCGGGGCAGGGCGTCAGCCTGGGCATGCCCGAACTGCCCGCACCCGACTACCCGGACGACGTCCGCGCCCGGCTCGAGCAGGACGCGCGCGAGATCATCGCCCGCTACCCGGACTCCCGGTCGGCCCTGCTGCCGCTGCTGCACCTGGTGCAGTCGGAGGAGGGGTACGTCACGCGCACCGGGATGCGGTTCTGCGCGGACGTGCTCGGCCTGACCACGGCCGAGGTCACCGCGGTCGCCACCTTCTACACCATGTACCGGCGCAGGCCGTCCGGTGACTACCAGGTGGGCGTCTGCACCAACACCCTGTGCGCCGTGATGGGCGGCGACGCCATCTTCGAGGCGCTCCAGGAACACCTCGGCGTCGGCAACGGCGAGACCACCGACGACGGCAAGGTCACCGTGGAGCACATCGAGTGCAACGCGGCCTGCGACTACGCGCCGGTCGTGATGGTCAACTGGGAGTTCTTCGACAACCAGACCCCGGCGAGCGTCAAGCGCCTGGTCGACGACCTCCGCGCGGGGCGGCCGGTGACGCCCACGCGCGGCGCGCCGCTGTGCACCTTCAAGGAGACCGCCCGGATCCTGGCGGGCTTCCCCGACGAGCGCGAAGGGGCCACGGAGGCCGGCGGCAGCGCGGGACCCGCCTCGCTGATGGGCCTCCGCCTGGCCAAGGGAGAGGCCGCACCCGCGCGCGTGGTCCACCCGCGCGACGGCGGACCGGACGACGGCGGACCGCACGGCCGGCCGCGGGACGCCGCCGTGCACCTGAGCTCGCACGACGCGCCGCAGGAGACATCGGCCTCCGATCCGTCCCATCCGCAGGGACCCGTCGGAGAGGAGGGGGAGGGATGACCTTGGCACCCGAGATCGACGAGAGCAGCCCCGAGAAGCTGCTCGTACCCGTGCTGTCGGCCTTCTGGGACGAGGACAGGTCCTGGACGCTGGACGTGTACCGGAGGCACGAGGGATACGAAGGGCTCCGCAAGGCGCTCGCCATGTCGCCGGACGACGTGATCGCGTACGTCAAGGACTCCGGCCTGCGCGGGCGCGGCGGCGCGGGATTCCCGACGGGAATGAAATGGCAGTTCATTCCCCAAGGTGATGGAAAACCGCACTATCTAGTTGTCAACGCCGACGAATCGGAGCCCGGAACCTGCAAGGACATCCCGCTCCTCTTCGCGAACCCGCACAGCCTCATCGAGGGCATTGTGATCGCGTGCTACGCCATCAGGTCGTCGCATGCCTTCATCTATCTGCGGGGTGAAGTCGTCCCCGTACTGCGGCGGCTGCACTCGGCCGTGCGTGAGGCCTACGCGGCCGGCTACCTCGGCGAGAACATCCTGGGCAGCGGCCTCGACCTCGACATCACCGTGCACGCGGGCGCGGGCGCGTACATCTGCGGTGAGGAGACCGCGCTGCTGGACTCGCTCGAAGGCCGCCGCGGTCAACCGCGGCTCCGTCCCCCCTTCCCCGCTGTCGCGGGCCTCTACGCGTGCCCGACTGTCGTGAACAACGTCGAGTCGATCGCGTCGGTTCCCGCGATCCTGAAAAACGGCAAGGACTGGTTCAGGTCGATGGGCAGCGAGAAGTCCCCGGGCTTCACGCTCTACTCGCTCAGCGGCCATGTCGCGAACCCCGGCCAGTACGAGGCCCCGCTCGGCATCACGCTGCGTCAGCTGCTCGACATGAGCGGCGGCATGCGCCCCGGGCACCGGCTGAAGTTCTGGACACCGGGCGGCTCCTCGACGCCGATGTTCACCGACGAGCACCTCGACGTCCCGCTCGACTACGAGGGGGTGGGCGCCGCGGGGTCCATGCTCGGCACCAAGGCCCTGCAGTGCTTCGACGAGACGACGTGCGTGGTGCGGGCCGTGACCCGGTGGACCGAGTTCTACGCCCACGAGTCCTGCGGCAAGTGCACGCCGTGCCGCGAGGGGACGTACTGGATGGTGCAGTTGATGCGGGACCTCGAGGCCGGCAAGGGCGCCATGTCCGACCTCGACAAGCTGTACGACATCGCTGACAACGTCAACGGCAAGTCCTTCTGCGCCCTCGGCGACGGCTCCGCCCAACCGATCTTCTCCTCCCTGAAGTACTTCCGCGAGGAGTACGAGCAGCACATCACGGGCCGGGGCTGCCCCTTCGACCCGGCCAAGTCCACGGCCTGGGCCGACCGTAAGGAGGTGTCCGCATGACCGTGACCACCAACGTTCCCGCGGGCGGAGGAGAGGCGGCGGTCCCGCCGGAAGACCTCGTGACGCTGACGATCGACGGGATCGAGATCAGCGTGCCCAAGGGCACCCTGGTCATCCGGGCCGCCGAACAGCTCGGCATCGAGATCCCCCGGTTCTGCGACCACCCCCTGCTCGACCCGGTCGGCGCCTGCCGGCAGTGCATCGTCGAGGTCGAGGGCCAGCGCAAGCCGATGGCGTCCTGCACGATCACCTGTACGGACGGAATGGTCGTCAGGACCCATCTCACCTCGCCGGTCGCCGAGAAGGCCCAGAAGGGTGTGATGGAGCTGCTGCTCATCAACCACCCGCTGGACTGCCCGGTCTGCGACAAGGGCGGCGAGTGCCCGCTGCAGAACCAGGCCATGTCGCACGGCAACGCCGAGTCCCGCTTCGACGGGAGGAAGCGGACGTACGAGAAGCCCGTCCCGATCTCCACGCAGGTGCTGCTCGACCGCGAGCGGTGCGTGCTGTGCGCCCGCTGCACCCGGTTCTCCAACCAGGTCGCCGGCGACCCGATGATCGACCTGCTCGAGCGGGGCGCGCTGCAGCAGGTCGGCACCGGCGAGGGCGACCCCTTCGAGTCGTACTTCTCCGGCAACACCATCCAGATCTGCCCGGTCGGCGCGCTCACCTCGGCCGCCTACCGGTTCCGCGCCCGCCCCTTCGACCTCATCTCCTCGCCGTCGGTGTGCGAGCACTGCGCGGGCGGCTGCGCCACCCGCACCGACCACCGGCGCGGCAAGGTCATGCGGCGGCTCGCCGCCGACGACCCCGAGGTCAACGAGGAGTGGATCTGCGACAAGGGGCGCTTCGCGTTCCGGTACGCGCAGATGCGGGACCGGCTCACCACGCCCCTGGTGCGCAACCCCGAGGGCGAGCTGGTGCCGGCGTCCTGGCCGGAGGCGCTGGAGATCGCCGCCCAGGGCCTGCTCGCCTCGCGCGGGCGGACCGGTGTGCTCACCGGCGGCCGGCTCACCGTCGAGGACGCCTACGCCTACAGCAAGTTCGCGCGCGTGGCGCTCGACACCAACGACATCGACTTCCGCGCGCGCGTGCACAGCGGCGAGGAGGCCGACTTCCTGGCCGCCCGGATCGCCGGACGCGGCCGGGACCTGGACGGCGGCGGTGTCACCTACACCTCCCTGGAGAAGGCGCCCGCCGTCCTGCTCGTCGGGTTCGAGTCCGAGGAGGAGGCACCCGGCGTCTTCCTCCGGCTGCGCAAGGCCTGGCGGAAGCACGGGCAGAAGGTGTTCGCACTGGCCACGCACGCCACGCGGGGCCTGCAGAAGGCGGGCGGCACGCTGCTGCCGGCCGCGCCCGGCACCGAGAACGAGTGGCTGGACGCGCTCGCGGGCGGTGTCGGCCTGGAGGGCGAGGGCACCGAGGCCGCCGAGGCGCTGCGCGAGCAGGGCGCGGTCATCGTCGTCGGCGAACGGCTCGCGGGAGTCGCCGGCGGCCCGACCGCCGCCGTACGGGCCGCGACCGCCACCG
>NZ_QFDQ01000220.1 GCF_003270085.1 Streptomyces triticisoli
GTCGTCCGGGGGTCGTCCGGGCGCCGCGGTCCCGGCGGGGCCAGGGGCCAAGTCCCGCCCGGCGGGCGGTGGTGCGCGCCAGGCCGTGCGCAGTGCGGCCCCGTGCGCCTGGGCGGCAGCGGCAGCGGACGGTACGGGCCGTACACCGGCGTCCCGGGCACTCACACCCAGGCAGCGGTACCGTTCGGCCGGCCCCTGTCCGGCCAGTACCCCGCCCCGGTGGCAGCCCCACCGCGCACTCCGCCCACCCGGTGGCAGCCGGCCGCGCGCCCGTGCGACCGCCCGGCCTCCTGCACGTCCTCCTCTTGGGGCTCCCTGGGAGGGGGTTGCACGGGGGGCTTGCGACACGCTTCGTGCGCCTCCTGTGCGCCCTATATCGACACTGAACCTTCCTTCGATAGGCTGTAGGTAACCCACCCGCCGCATATGCCCTCGCATATGGCGCGGCGCCGCGTCGTCTCCGCGGCCTGAGGGTTCTCGTGCCCATCGAGTGTCCACCGAGTGTCATTCGACCATCACGCAGCTCAAGGAGAGTCAACGAGCGATGGCCGGTCCAGCGTTCCGCGCCGCCGCCGTCCGGGTGCGCGTCCCCGCCACCAGCGCCAACCTCGGCCCGGGCTTCGACGCCCTCGGCCTCGCGCTGGGGCTCTACGACGACGTGGTGGTCCGGGTGGCCGACTCCGGGCTGCACATCGACATCGCCGGCGAGGGCAGCGAGACGCTGCCGCGCGACGAGAAGCACCTGCTCGTCCGCTCGCTGCGCACCGCCTTCGACCTCCTCGGTGGACAGCCGCGCGGGCTGGAGATCGTCTGCGCCAACCGCATCCCGCACGGCCGCGGCCTGGGCTCCTCCTCCGCCGCCATCTGCGCCGGCATCGTCGCCGCCCGCGCCGTGACCATAGGCGCCGAGGCCAGGCTCGACGACACCGCGATGCTCGAGCTGGCCACCGAGATCGAGGGCCACCCGGACAACGTGGCGGCCTGTCTGCTGGGCGGGTTCACCCTGTCCTGGACGGAGGCCGGCGCCGCCCGGGCCATCAGGATGGAGCCCTCCGATTCCATCGTTCCGGTGGTTTTCGTACCGGCGAAGCCGGTCCTCACCGAAACCGCCCGCGGCCTGCTCCCGCGCACCGTGCCGCACGTCGACGCCGCCGTCAACACGGGCCGCGCCGCCCTGCTCGTCGAGGCCCTCACCCGGCGCCCCGAGCTGTTGCTCCCGGCCACCGAGGACCGCCTCCACCAGGAGTACCGCGCCCCGGCCATGCCGGAGAGCGCCGCCCTCGTGGAGCGGCTGCGGGCCGACGGCATCGCCGCGGTCATCTCCGGCGCCGGGCCCACCGTCATGGCGCTGGCCGACGCGGACACCGCCGACAAGGTGGAGCAGTTGGCGGGCGCCGACTGGGCCGCCAACCGGCTGAGTCTCGACCTGAAGGGAGCCTGCGTACTGCCGCTCGCCGCCGGTACGGAGAGCTGAAAGTCGGTGATTGCCGGATTTGGAGAGGGGGAATGTTTGTTGGATCCGGTAGTGTTAACCTCAAGTCTGCACCCGACCGCACCATGGCGAGGTGCTTTGTGTCCCCGTCCGGGACAGACATTCCTCCGGGAGCCCCCCGAACCGCACTGCGTGGTGTACGTCGTACCTGGGTAGTACGCCGTACGCGCACACTGAGCGGTCCACCGGGCGCGCTCCGGAATCGGTGCGACCACGCCACGTGACACAGCGAAACTTGGTGCCACGGATCGTCGAGGAAGCGCCAATCACCAGAAATTCTTCCGCCGCTTTGGCGGACCACCGCCGGGCACGGTCCCCACGCAAGGACCGAAGCCGGACAGCACAACCGGTCGCCGAGCCATGAAGGCCGACGTCCGCTCCAGGGAAGGACCCTTCGTGAGCGACACCACCGATCTGATGGGCGCACGTGTCGAGGAGACCGCTGCCGCGCCTGCCACGGACGCCTCCGCGCCTGCCACGGGTGCCGGCTCCCGGCGTCGCCGCGGTACCGGCCTCGAGGGCATGGTGCTGGCCGAGCTGCAACAGGTCGCATCCGGCCTCGGTATCAGGGGCACCGCGCGCATGCGCAAGAGCCAGCTGATCGAGGTCATCAAGGAGGCGCAGGCGGCAGGAGGCGCCCCCGCCGCGAAGGCCGCGCCCGCCGCGGAGGACGCCACCGAGAACAAGCCGAAGCGCCGCGCCACCTCCCGGGCCCGTACGGGCGAGGAGGCCGCACCCGCCCAGAAGGCGGAGACGAAGGCGGCCGAAGCCCCCGCCGAGAAGGCGGACAAGGCCGACAAGGCCGTGGCCCAGAAGCAGATCGAGATCCCCGGCCAGCCGGCCAGCGAGGACGTTCCCGCCGAGCGCCGCCGCCGGGCCACCGCCGAGGCGGGCGCCCCGGCGAGCAGCGCCGAGACGGTCGCCGCCGAGGCGAAGAGCGAGCCGCAGAGCGAGTCGAGGGCCGAGACCTCCGCACAGCCGCAGCAGCAGGACCAGCACTCCCAGCAGCAGGGCGAGGCGGCCAGGGGCGACGCCGGTGACAACGGCGAGGGCCGCCGCCGTGACCGCGACCGCAGCCGGGACCGCGGCCGGGACCGCGACCGCCACGGCAAGGGCGGCGACCAGCAGAACCAGAACGGCCAGCAGCGCCAGCAGCAGAACCAGCAGCAGGGCGGCGGCGGCCGCCAGGACCGTCATCACCAGGACGACGACGACTTCGACGGCGGCCGCCGGGGCCGTCGCGGCCGCTACCGCGACCGCCGTGGCCGCCGTGGCCGCGACGACGTGTCCGAGCCGCAGATCGCCGAGGACGACGTCCTGATCCCGGTCGCGGGCATCCTGGACATCCTCGACAACTACGCCTTCATCCGTACGTCCGGCTACCTGCCGGGTCCGAACGACGTGTACGTCTCCCTCGCCCAGGTCCGCAAGAACGGCCTGCGCAAGGGCGACCACGTCACCGGCGCCGTGCGCCAGCCGAAGGAGGGCGAGCGCCGGGAGAAGTTCAACGCGCTGGTCCGCCTCGACTCCGTCAACGGCATGGCGCCCGAACACGGCCGCGGGCGGCCGGAGTTCAACAAGCTGACGCCGCTGTACCCGCAGGACCGGCTCCGTCTGGAGACCGACCCGGGCGTCCTGACCACCCGGATCATCGACCTGGTCTCGCCGATCGGCAAGGGCCAGCGCGGTCTGATCGTGGCCCCGCCGAAGACCGGCAAGACCATGATCATGCAGGCGGTCGCCAACGCGATCACGCGCAACAACCCCGAGTGCCACCTGATGGTCGTCCTCGTCGACGAGCGTCCGGAAGAGGTCACCGACATGCAGCGGTCGGTCAAGGGCGAGGTCATCTCCTCGACCTTCGACCGCCCGGCCGAGGACCACACCACGGTCGCCGAGCTCGCCATCGAGCGCGCCAAGCGCCTGGTGGAGCTGGGCCACGACGTGGTCGTCCTGCTGGACTCCATCACCCGCCTGGGCCGCGCCTACAACCTCGCCGCCCCGGCCTCCGGCCGCATCCTGTCCGGTGGTGTGGACTCCACGGCCCTGTACCCGCCGAAGCGCTTCTTCGGTGCGGCCCGCAACATCGAGGACGGCGGCTCGCTGACCATCCTCGCCACCGCCCTGGTGGACACCGGGTCCCGCATGGACGAGGTGATCTTCGAGGAGTTCAAGGGCACCGGCAACATGGAGCTCAAGCTCGACCGGAAGCTCGCCGACAAGCGCATCTTCCCGGCCGTCGACGTCGACGCGTCCGGTACGCGCAAGGAGGAGATCCTGCTCGGCGCGGAGGAGCTCAACATCGTCTGGAAGCTGCGGCGGGTGCTGCACGCGCTCGACCAGCAGCAGGCGATCGAACTGCTCCTGGACAAGATGAAGCAGACCAAGTCGAACGTCGAGTTCCTGATGCAGATCCAGAAGACGACCCCGGCGCCGGGCAACGGCGACTGAGGCAGGCGCATCAGCTGAAAGGGCCGCTCCCGTGCCATGGGGGCGGCCCTTGTGCTTGGCGGGACCTGTGCCGCGGAGCGTTGTGCAACCTTTTTCCGGTTTCCCCCGTCTGACCGTAAGGGTGACGATGGTCAGGTATGGGCTCGTCGACCGGGCCTGGCCCCGGGAACACGGGGTAGCCGACCGGATACGAGACCTGAGGAGCACATGTCCGCCGAGAGCACGCCGGGCCCCGGCATACCGGAGGAGACCGGCGACACCAGTCCCCGCCGCCGTGCCAGGGGCCGACGCCGCAAGCCCCGCACCGGGCGGCGCAGGGCCCTGACGGTCGCGGCCTGGACCGCCGCGGGGATCGTCGTGCTCGGCGGCACCGGAGTGGGCTACCTCTACTTCAAGCTCAACGGCAACCTGGAGACGGTCGACATCAACCAGGTCCTCGGCACCGACCGGCCCACCAAGGCCGACAACGGCTCCGAGAACATCCTCGTCCTCGGCTCCGACACCCGGTCCGGCGGCAACAGGAAGCTGGGCGGCGGCCCCGACGACGGCAGCGCCCGCTCCGACACGGCGATGATCGTGCACGTCTACGAGGGCCACCGGAAGGCCGGCGTCGTCTCCATACCCCGCGACACCCTCGTCGACCGCCCCGAGTGCACCGACGCCAAGGGCGGTACGCACCCCGCGGCCCACGGCGTGATGTTCAACGAGTCGTACTCCACCGGCGGCGCCGCCTGCGCCGTGAAGACCGTCGAGTCGATGACCGGCATCCGCATGGACCACTACCTGGAGGTCGACTTCAGCGGCTTCCGGAGACTCGTCGACGAACTCGGCGGCGTCCCGATCACCACGACGAAGAACATCGACGACCCGAAGAGCCACCTGGACCTCGAGGCCGGCACCCACACCCTCGACGGCCGGCAGGCCCTCGGCCTGGTCCGCACCCGGCACGGCGTGGGCGACGGCTCCGACCTCGGCCGCATCCAACTCCAGCAGGCATTCCTCAAGGCCCTGGTCGACCAGGTCGAGCAGGTGGGCCTCTTCACCAACCCGAAGAAGCTCTACGACCTCGGCAACACCGCCACCAAGTCCGTCACCACCGACTCCGACCTCGGCTCGGTCAACGCCCTGATCTCCTTCGCCGACAGCCTCAAGACCATCGGCTCCTCCGACATGACCATGATCACCATGCCGGTCCAGTACGACCCGGCGAACAGGAACCGGGTCGTGGTGGAGAAACTCAAGGCCAACCAGGTCTGGCAGGCCTTGAAGAACGACCAGCCGATCCCCAGGGCGGCCACCAAGGGAACGGCCACCGGCGAAGCCAAGGATGTGGTGACTCCCTGAGGGGCGCGGGGCTGTACCGACATGCGGCTCTGCCGCGTGGGCGCGAACAACCCACAACAACCCGCCCCCGCCCACAACAACCCGCCCCCGCCCACGACGAAACCGCCCACCCCCATAGGCGCAATCCCGCCCTCGCCCCGCAGGGACCCGCGGGGAATACACGACCGAACCCCCCGGTTTGGGGAGATGGCCCCAGTCCTGGCAGACTGGAGCGTCGGCTCCGGTTCACGCACCGCATCCCGCGGCTGCGACCCGGCGCCCTCCAGGATCGGTAGGAGAACCCCTTGAAGCGCGACATCCACCCCGCGTACGTCGAGACGCAGGTCAGCTGCACCTGTGGCGCGTCGTTCACGACCCGCAGCACGATCGAGTCCGGCACCATCCGGGCCGAGGTCTGCTCCGAATGCCACCCGTTCTACACGGGCAAGCAGAAGATCCTCGACACCGGTGGCCGTGTGGCCCGCTTCGAGGCCCGCTTCGGCAAGAAGGTTGCCGCCGGCTCCAAGAAGTAGCGAGCCCCTTTCCGCCGGTCCATGGCCGCGCCCCTGCCGGGGAGTGCGCCGGGACCGGCGTTTTTGGTCGCTCGCCTTCCCCTTCCCCGCAGCACCCGCAGAACAGCAGGCAGTACAGGAGCCGAAAGATGTTCGAGGCCGTCGAGGAACTCGTCGCCGAGCACGCCGACCTGGAGAAGAAGCTCGCCGACCCGTCGGTCCACTCCGACCAGGCCAACGCGCGCAAGCTCAACAAGCGCTACGCCGAGCTCACCCCGATCATCGCCACGTACCGCTCCTGGAGGCAGACCGGCGACGACGTCGAGACCGCGCGCGAACTGGTCGCCGACGACCCGGACTTCGCGGCCGAGCTCAAGGACCTGGAGCAGCAGCGCGAGGAGCTGACCGAGAAGCTGCGACTCCTGCTCGTCCCGCGCGACCCCAGTGACGACAAGGACGTCATCCTGGAGATCAAGGCCGGCGCCGGCGGTGACGAGTCGGCGCTCTTCGCCGGCGACCTGCTGCGCATGTACCTGCGCTACGCCGAGCGGGTCGGCTGGAAGACCGAGATCATCGACGCCACCGAGTCCGAGCTGGGCGGCTACAAGGACGTCCAGGTCGCGGTGAAGGCCCGCGGGCAGAGCGAGCCCGGCCAGGGCGTGTGGGCCCGGCTGAAGTACGAGGGCGGGGTGCACCGCGTGCAGCGGGTGCCGGCCACCGAGTCCCAGGGCCGTATCCACACCTCCGCCGCCGGTGTGCTGGTCACCCCGGAGGCCGAGGAGGTCGACATCGAGATCAGCCCGAACGACCTGCGCATCGACGTCTACCGGTCCTCGGGCCCGGGCGGGCAGTCCGTCAACACCACCGACTCCGCCGTGCGCATCACGCACGTCCCGACCGGAGTCGTCGCCTCCTGCCAGAACGAGAAGAGTCAGCTGCAGAACAAGGAGCAGGCACTGCGTATCCTGCGCTCCAGGCTGCTCGCCATGGCGCAGGAGGAGGCGGAGAAGGAGGCCGCCGACGCCCGCCGCAGCCAGGTCCGCACCGTCGACCGCTCCGAGAAGATCCGCACCTACAACTTCCCGGAGAACCGCATCTCGGACCACCGGGTCGGCTTCAAGGCCTACAACCTGGACCAGGTCCTGGACGGCGACCTGAACGCGGTGATCCAGGCCTGCGTCGACGCGGACTCGGCAGCCAGGCTCGCGGCCGCGTAAGGCACACAGGCGCAGGACGCAGGACGCAGGACACAGCACGTAGGACGACGTACGAGTACCGGAGGACCAGCGGTGCAGCAAGGAATCGGGGGGCGGCCCCCCAGCCCCCGCAGCGTGCTGCTCGCCGAGGTGGCCCGGGCCACGCAGCGGCTGGCCGACGCCGGCGTGGACTCGCCGCGCACCGACGCCGAGGAGCTCGCCGCGTTCGTGCACGGCGTCAAGCGGGGCGAGCTGCACTCCGTGAAGGACGCCGACTTCGACGCCCGGTACTGGGAGGTCATCGCCCGCCGCGAGCAGCGCGAGCCGCTGCAGCACATCACCGGCCGGGCCTACTTCCGCTACCTGGAGCTCCAGGTCGGCCCCGGCGTGTTCGTGCCCCGGCCCGAGACCGAGTCCGTGGTCGGCTGGGCGATAGACGCCGTACGGGCCATGGACGTCGTCGAGCCGTGCATCGTCGACCTGTGCACCGGCTCGGGCGCCATCGCGCTCGCCCTCGCCCAGGAGGTGCCGCGCTCGCGCGTGCATGCCGTGGAGCTGAGCGAGGACGCGCTGGAATGGGCCCGCAAGAACGTCGAGGGCTCCAGGGTCGACCTGCGCCAGGGCGACGCCCTGACCGCGTTCCCCGACCTCGACGGCCAGGTCGACCTCGTCATCTCCAACCCGCCGTACATCCCGCTCACCGAATGGGAGTACGTCGCCCCCGAGGCCCGCGACTACGACCCGGAGCTGGCGTTGTTCTCCGGGGAGGACGGCCTCGACCTGATCCGCGGCCTCGAACGCACCGCGCACCGGCTGCTGCGGCCCGGCGGAGTCGTCGTCGTCGAGCACGCCGACACCCAGGGCGGCCAGGTGCCGTGGATCTTCACCGAGGAGCGGGGCTGGGCCGACGCCGCCGACCACCCCGACCTCAACAACCGGCCGCGGTTCGCCACCGCCCGCAAGGCACTGCCGTGACGCCCGCACAGCCCCCCACCAGCACTTCGACCCAGCAGGACGCGTACGAGGAGGCCCGCTGACCATGGCACGGCGATACGACACCAACGACGCCACCGACCGCGCGACGGGCCTGCGCGAAGCCGCGTCCGCCGTCCGCCGGGGCGAACTCGTGGTGCTGCCCACCGACACCGTCTACGGCATCGGCGCCGACGCCTTCTCCTCCGAGGCCGTGGCCGACCTGCTCGCGGCCAAGGGCCGGGGACGCACCATGCCCACCCCCGTCCTCATCGGCTCCCCGAACACCCTGCACGGGCTGGTCACGGACTTCTCCGAGATGGCCTGGGAACTCGTCGACGCCTTCTGGCCGGGCGCGCTGACGCTGGTCGCCCGGCACCAGCCGTCCCTGCAGTGGGACCTGGGGGACACCCGGGGCACGGTCGCCGTGCGGATGCCGCTGCACCCGGTCGCCATCGAACTGCTCACCGAGGTCGGCCCGATGGCCGTCTCCTCGGCGAACCTGACCGGCCACCCCGCGCCGGAGAACTGCGACGCCGCGCAGGAGATGCTCGGCGACTCCGTCTCCGTCTACCTCGACGGCGGCCCGACCCCCGGCAACGTGCCGTCCTCCATCGTCGACGTCACCAGCCGGGTGCCCGTGCTGCTGCGCGAGGGCGCCCTGTCCCCGGAGGAGCTGCGGAAGGTCGTACCCGACCTCGAGGTGGCGAATTGACGGCGCCCGAATCCCCCAAGCTCTCGGCTGCGCTCGAGCAGGGGGGACCCCCATGCGCGGCATAGGCGACACCTTCCGCATCCTCCACGTCAGCACCGGCAACGTGTGCCGCTCGCCCATCACCGAGCGGCTGACCCGGCACTTCCTGGCGGACCGGCTCGGGGACCCCCGGGGCGGCGGGCTGATCGTGGAGAGCGCGGGCACCTGGGGCCACGAGGGCGCGCCCATGGAGGCCAACGCGGAGACCGTGCTGGCCGACTTCGGCGCGGACGCCTCCGGCTTCGTGGGCCGCGAACTCCTGGACGAGCACGTGATCATGGCCGATCTCGTGCTGACCGCCACCCGCGACCACCGCGCCCAGGTCATCTCCATGGGCCACTCGGCGGGTCTGCGCACCTTCACCCTCAAGGAGTTCACCCGCCTGGTGCGGGCGATAGACCCGGCCACGCTGCCTCCCCTGGAGGACGGCGCGGTCGAACGCGCCCGCGCCCTGGTCCGCGCCGCCGCCGCTCTACGCGGGTGGCTCCTGGCCCCCACGGCCGAGGCGGACGAGGTCCACGACCCCTACGGCGCCCCCCTGCCCTTCTTCCGCTCGATCGGCGACGAGATACACCAGGCGCTGGACCCGGTGGTGACGGCGCTGACGGGGGTGGCCGCGCGGGCTTGAGCGGGGCGGGGCCCCACACAAGCGTCCGGTGACGGGACAGGGCGGTGGGCCGGCGGGTTCACGGGACCGTCCGTCACGGCACCGCGCCGTCACAGCGCCCCCGAAACCCCCGGCCTCGTATGCCCGCGTCCGTGACCCCGTGGGCCCGACAGGACCTGGGGGCCAACGGCGCACCCGGACGGCACCGGATCACACGGGCCCGACGAGGCCGTGATCCCCCCCGTGCGCCCGGGAGGGCCCGAGGGCCGCGCGGGGCCCACGAGCCAAGGTTTCCCGGTGTGATGGGAGGTCCTGGGGGGTGTGTGGGGTCTGTGGGGCTGGGTTTCCCGGTGTGTCGGGACGCCCGAGGACCGCGCGGGCCTTGTGAGGCCCGGGGTTCGCGGTGTGCCCGGGACGGCGTAAGGGTCGCGCGGGGTGGTGGGGGGCGGGCCTACATTGGACGTACGTCACCGTCGACCGTCCGGAGCGCGTCATGTCGGTCATCCCCGTTCTCGAGGCAGACGTCCTGCGGCGGCAGGACCCCGAACTGGCCGACATCCTGCTGGGGGAGCTGCAGAGGCAGTCGACGACGCTGCAGCTGATCGCCGCCGAGAACTTCACCTCGCCGGCAGTGCTGGCCGCGCTCGGCTCGGCGCTGGCGAACAAGTACGCCGAGGGCTACCCCGCCGCCCGGCACCACGGCGGCTGCGAGATGGCCGACGCCGCCGAACGCCTCGCCGTGCAGCGGGCGAAGGACCTGTTCGGCGCCGAGCACGCCAACGTCCAGGCGCACTCGGGCTCTTCGGCGGTCCTCGCCGCCTACGCGGCGCTGCTGCGCCCCGGAGACACCGTGCTCGCCCTCGGACTGCCGCACGGCGGCCACCTCACCCACGGCTCGCCCGCGAACTTCTCCGGCCGCTGGTTCGACTTCGTCGGCTACGGCGTCGACGCCGAGACCGGACTCATCGACCACCTCCAGGTGCGCACCCTCGCCCACGCGCACCGCCCCAAGGCGATCGTGTGCGGGTCGATCGCCTACCCCCGCCACATCGACTACGCCTTCTTCCGCTCCGTCGCCGACGAGGTGGGCGCCTACCTGATCGCCGACGCCGCCCACCCCATGGGGCTGGTGGCCGGGGGAGCGGCGCCCAGCCCCGTGCCGTACGCCGACATCGTGTGCGCCACCACCCACAAGGTGCTGCGCGGCCCGCGCGGCGGGATGATCCTGTGCGGCGGCGAGCTCGCCGAGCGCGTCGACCGCGCCGTCTTCCCCTTCACCCAGGGCGGCGCGCAGATGCACACCATCGCCGCGAAGGCCGTCGCGTTCGCCGAGGCCGCGACCCCGGCCTTCGCCGCCTACGCCCACCAGGTCGTCGCCAACGCACGGGTGCTCGCGGCCCGGCTGGCCGCCGAGGGCCTGAACGTCACCACCCGCGGCACCGACACCCACCTGATCACCGCCGACCCGGCGCCGCTCGGCGTCGACGGGCGCACCGCGCGCGGCCGTCTGGCCGCCGCCGGGATCGTCCTCGACTGCTGCGCCCTGCCGCACGCCGGCGCCCGCGGGCTGCGCCTGGGCACCGCCGCGGTGACCACCCAGGGCATGGGCCAGGGCGAGATGGAGTGGATCGCCGTACTGTTCGGCAAGGTGCTGCGCGGCGAACTCGACGGGGCCAGGGCACGTGAGGACGTGCGTGAACTCACCGGCCGGTTTCCGCCATATCCCGGCTGAGGTGGGGTAGACGCCCAGTCGGAGGGTCGCTTCCTGAATCTGTGGTGGTTTCCACCTGTTCCGCACGGGATCGGTTCGGGCTGGACCGCAACCCTCGGGTTGGAAGCCCCCCTCCTTCAGGCAGGGGAGCGGAGTCACACATATGCCTGCGTCGCTAGCTCGCTAGGCTGAGAGCCTGTCGTCAAACTTCTGTCGTTCGCCCGAAGGGCAGGCGGGAGCTTGACGACAGGCTCTGAGACGGCCAGCGAGACCTGTGGGGAAGCCCGTGCGTGAATACCTGCTGACGCTCTGCATCACGGCCGCGGTGACGTATCTGCTGACAGGGCCGGTACGGAAGTTCGCGATCGTGGCGGGGGCGATGCCGGAGGTCCGGGCACGTGACGTGCACCGGGAGCCCACTCCCCGGCTCGGCGGAATCGCGATGTTCTTCGGGTTGTGCGCGGGCCTGCTGGTCGCCGGCCACCTCACCAACCTCAGTCAGGTCTTCGACAAGTCGAACGAGCCACGCGCGCTGCTTTCCGGGGCCGCCCTGATCTGGCTGATCGGCGTCCTCGACGACAAGTTCGAGATCGACGCACTGATCAAGCTGGGCGGCCAGATGATCGCCGCCGGTGTGATGGTCGTGCAGGGTCTGACGATCCTGTGGCTGCCGGTGCCGGGCGTGGGCACGGTCGCGCTGACCCAGTGGCAGAGCACCCTGCTGACGGTGGCGCTGGTCGTGATCACCATCAACGCGGTCAACTTCGTCGACGGACTGGACGGTCTGGCCGCCGGCATGGTGTGCATCGCGGCCGTCGCGTTCTTCATGTACGCCTACCGGCTGTGGTACGGGTACAACATCGAGGCCGCCGCCCCCGCCACACTCTTCGCCGTCATCCTCATGGGCATGTGCCTGGGCTTCCTGCCGCACAACATGCATCCCGCGCGGATCTTCATGGGTGACTCGGGGTCCATGCTGATCGGCCTGGTCCTGGCGGCGGGCGCGATCTCGGTGACCGGGCAGATCGACCCGGATGTGATGAAGCTGTTCTCCGGCTCAGAACGCAACACCGTGCACCAGATGGTGCCGGTCTACATCCCGCTGCTGATGCCGCTGACGATCATCGCCATTCCGGCCGCCGACCTGGTCCTGGCCATCGTGCGGCGCACCTGGCACGGACAGTCGCCGTTCGCCGCGGACCGGGGGCATCTGCACCACCGCCTGCTGGAGATCGGCCACTCGCACAGCCGGGCCGTGCTGATCATGTACTTCTGGTCGGCGCTGATCGGCTTCGGCGCGCTGGCCTACTCGGTCAACTCCGCGTCCATGTGGATCGTGCTGGGCGTCGCCCTGCTCAGCTTCGTCGGGCTGGTGCTGCTCCTGCTGCCGCGCTTCACCCCGCGTGCGCCGCGCTGGGCCGAGCAGCTCGTGCCGCCGCGCTACCGGCACCCGCGCCCGGCCACGGCGCCGGACGCCTCCAGGCCGGCGGCCGCGGAGCCCCTTGCCACGGCTGATGTCACGGGGACTTCCGGCGTACGGGTCCGGGCCGGCGTGGCCGGCGTCAACGGAGCGACCGCTCTGGGCGCCCGTTCGCGTCTCCTGGACAGGCGCAAAGCAGGAACGTCACGCTGAGGGTCGAGGCCGAGCGTCAAGGCTGAGGGTCAAGGTAAGAATCTGACTAAGGCGTTGCCCAGTCATGGGGTTGTGAATCCGGGCAATATTGGACATATTGGTCCAGGTTTTGCGCAGGTGTGTGGCGTGAGCCTCGACTGTGAGGGTGCGCACACCCGGCGGGTAAAGACCTCATCAAATAGTTTGTGATACCGTTCACGAGTATCCCGGACAGAGTCGAAGGCCCTGAGTGCAACGGTCCTTCGGGGCCGAGGTTTCTCTCTCGACGCCGGGACTACGCTCGTCCCATGACGACACCCTTCCCCCAGTGATTTGCGGAGTCGCCGCCATGCCCTCCAGTGACGCCCGGACCCTGATCCAGGCTGCCGTGCCCACTGCTGCCGTAGGCGCGGTCGCCGTCGCGATCGGCGGCGCCGTCGAAGGCGGCAAGGGTGCGATCGGAGCGGTCATCGCGACAGTGCTCGTGATCCTGCTCATGGGGGCGGGTCTGTACGTCCTCCAGTGGACCGCCAAGTCACTGCCGCATCTGTTCCAGGCGATGGGGCTGATGATGTACATGGCGCAGATCCTGCTGATGTTCACCTTCATCGCGCTCTTCAAGAACACGACGCTGTTCCACCCGAAGGTCTTCGCCCTCGCGCTGCTCGTGTGCACCCTGACCTGGGTCGCCGCGCAGGCACGCGCCCAGATGAAGGCCAAGATCCTTTACGTGGAACCCGATTCGACGACGGGCGAGAAGAAGGAGACTCAGGGGCACTCGTCGTGAGACGTAGGGCCGGGATAAAGGTGCATCAGAGATCCTGCTATCGTCCGGTGCCAACTGCGGCATCGCGGGCGCGGGCATCCGAGCTGACGCCTGCAATATCGCGAGGCGAGATGCCCCACAGTCGCCCCCACATCCGTAACACCAGTCCCGTGCCGATCCGCGGCCCCGTGCCGCGCCGACACCACGAGGTTGCCGAATCCATGCGCCACGCCGAAGGAGCCCGCGGTGAGTGCTGACCCGACGCAGGTGCTCGCCTTCGAGACCGACTGCCACATCTTCGCCGACTGTGGCTTTCCGTCTCCCGGGCTGCACTCGTTCCTCTTCGAGCCCCTCTGGGGCAACGGCGACAGCAACGTGTACTTCAACAAGACGATGCTGCTGGCGCTGCTCGGGTCGATCATCGTGATCGGCTTCTTCTGGGCGGCCTTCCGCCGGCCCCAGGTCGTCCCCGGCAAGCTGCAGATGGTCGCCGAGGCCGGCTACGACTTCGTCCGCCGGGGCGTCGTCTACGAGACGATGGGCAAGCGCCAGGGCGAGAAGTACGTCCCGTTCGTCGTCGCGCTGTTCTTCTTCGTCTGGATGATGAACCTCTGGTCGATCATCCCGTTCGCCCAGTTCCCGGTGACGTCGGTCATCGCGTACCCGATGGTGCTCGCGCTGGTCGTCTACCTCGTGTGGGTCTCGCTGACCTTCAAGAAGCACGGCTTCGTCGGCGCCCTGAAGAACTTCACCGGCTACGACAAGTCGCTCGGTGCGGCACTGCCGGTCGTCATGCTGATCGAGGCCTTCTCGAACCTGCTCGTCCGGCCCTTCACCCACGCCGTGCGACTCTTCGCGAACATGTTCGCGGGCCACATCCTGCTGGTGCTGTTCACCATCGCCAGCTGGTACCTGCTGAACGGCATCGGGATCGCCTACGCCGGCGTCTCGTTCCTGATGGTCCTCGTGATGACCGTCTTCGAGCTGTTCATCCAGGCCCTGCAGGCGTACGTCTTCGTCCTGCTGACCTGCACCTACATCCAGGGCGCGCTCGCCGAGCAGCACTGAGCGTCCCGAACCCGCCCCCAATCGTCCGGTGGCGCACCCCCACCGGCTCGTGAAGAAAAGGAAGAACTGGCATGTCCCAGACCCTCGCCGCCGTCACCGGCTCGATCGCTTCCATCGGCTACGGCATCGCCGCCTTCGGCCCCGGCATCGGCGTCGGCATCATCTTCGGTAAGGGCACCGAAGCCATCGCCCGTCAGCCTGAGGCGGCCGGCCTGATCCGTGCCAACCAGATCCTTGGTTTCGCCTTCTGTGAGGCGCTGGCCCTCATCGGCCTGGTCATGCCGTTCGTCTACGGCACGTGATCTCTGATCCACGACCGGCTCACTAGACGAAAGGCACACTGATATGAGCCCACTGCTTCATATCGCGGCTGAGGGGGAGCTTCAGAACCCCCTTGTCCCGCCGATTCCCGAGGTCGTCATCGGCCTGCTCGCCTTCGTCATCGTCTTCGGTTTCCTCGCCTGGAAGCTCCTCCCGAACATCAACAAGGTTCTGGAGGAGCGCCGCGAGGCGATCGAGGGCGGGATCGAGAAGGCCGAGGCCGCTCAGACCGAGGCTCAGAGCGTGCTCGAGCAGTACAAGGCCCAGCTCGCCGAGGCCCGGCACGAGGCCGCGCGCCTGCGCCAGGAGGCGCAGGAGCAGGGCGCCGTGCTCATCGCCGAGATGCGCGCGGAGGGCCAGCGGCAGCGTGAGGAGATCATCGCCGCCGGCCACGCACAGGTCGAGGCCGACCGCAAGGCCGCTTCGGCGGCGCTGCGCCAGGACATCGGCAGGCTGGCCACCGACCTGGCCGGCAAGCTCGTCGGCGAGTCCCTCGAGGACCACGCCCGGCAGAGCCGTGTGATCGACCGCTTCCTCGACGGGCTCGAGGAGAAGGCCGAGGCCGCTCGATGACCATGCACGGAGCGAGCCGTGAGGCTCTGGCCGCTGCACGTGAGCGTCTCGACGCGCTGACGGACTCCACGTCCGTGGACGCCGCACGGCTCGCCGAGGAACTGGCGGCCGTCACCTCGCTGCTCCACCGCGAGGTCGGTCTGCGCCGGGTCCTCACCGACCCGGCGCAGACCGGCGAGGCCAAGGCCACGCTGGTGCAGCGCCTGCTCGGCGGCCAGATCGGCGGTACGACCGAGGACCTGGTGTCCGGCCTGGTGCGCTCCCGCTGGTCGCAGCCCCGCGACCTGGTGGACGCGCTGGAGGAGCTGGCGAGCATCGCCGACCTCACCGCGGCGCAGCGGACCGGTGCGCTCGACGACGTCGAGGACGAGCTGTTCCGCTTCGCGCGGATCATCTCGTCGAACACCGGACTGCGCTCGGCCCTGACGGACCGGGCCGCGACCGCGTCGGCCAAGACGGAGCTGTTGAACCGGCTGCTCGGCGGCCGGGCCGACGTGACCACGGTGCGTCTGGTGACGCGCCTTGTGACCGCGCCGCGGGGACGTAGCCTTGAAGCGGGACTGGAGTCCCTCGCCAAGCTCGCCGCCGACCGGCGCAACCGCATGGTCGCCGTCGTCACCTCGGCGGTCCCGCTGAGCGGCACGCAGAAGCAGCGCCTCGGCGCCGCTCTCGCCAAGCTCTACGGCCGTCAGATGCACCTGAACCTCGACGTGGACCCCGAGGTCGTCGGAGGGATCCGGGTGCAGGTCGGCGACGAGGTCATCAACGGCTCTCTCGCCGACCGGCTCGAAGACGCCGCCCGCCGCATGACGAGCTAGCAGCAACTCAACACAAGACGTACACGACGGCCCTGGTTGGGCCGTGCAGAGGATTCACCTCGTTATTGGGGGGAGTCCCCATACCCCCCAAGTGAAACTTCGGGCCCAACAAGGAGAGCAGGGAACCCAGATGGCGGAGCTCACGATCCGGCCGGAGGAGATCCGGGACGCGCTGGAGACCTTCGTCCAGTCGTACAAGCCGGACGCGGCCTCGCGCGAGGAGGTCGGTGCGGTCACCCTTGCCGGCGACGGCATCGCGAAGGTCGAGGGCCTGCCCTCGGCCATGGCCAACGAACTGCTGAAGTTCGAGGACGGCACCCTCGGCCTCGCCCTCAACCTCGAGGAGCGCGAGATCGGTGCCATCGTCCTCGGTGAGTTCAGCGGCATCGAGGAGGGCCAGCCGGTGCAGCGCACCGGTGAGGTCCTGTCCGTCGCCGTGGGCGAGGGCTACCTCGGCCGCGTGGTGGACCCCCTCGGCAACCCGATCGACGGCCTCGGCGAGATCGAGACCGAGGGCCGCCGCGCCCTCGAACTGCAGGCCCCCACGGTCATGCAGCGCAAGTCGGTGCACGAGCCGATGGAGACCGGCTACAAGGCCGTCGACGCCATGACCCCGATCGGCCGCGGTCAGCGTCAGCTGATCATCGGCGACCGCGGTACGGGCAAGACCGCCCTCGCGGTCGACACGATCATCAACCAGCGCGACAACTGGCGCACCGGCGACCCGAGCAAGCAGGTCCGCTGCATCTACGTCGCCATCGGCCAGAAGGGCTCCACCATCGCGTCGGTCCGCCGCGCGCTGGAGGAGAACGGCGCGCTGGAGTACACGACCATCGTCGCCGCCCCGGCGTCCGACCCGGCCGGCTTCAAGTACCTGGCGCCCTACACCGGGTCCGCCATCGGCCAGCACTGGATGTACCAGGGCAAGCACGTCCTGATCATCTTCGACGACCTGTCCAAGCAGGCCGACGCCTACCGCGCCGTGTCGCTGCTGCTGCGCCGCCCGCCGGGCCGCGAGGCCTACCCGGGCGACGTCTTCTACCTGCACTCCCGGCTGCTGGAGCGCTGCGCCAAGCTGTCCGACGCCATGGGTGCCGGTTCGATGACCGGTCTGCCGATCGTCGAGACCAAGGCCAACGACGTCTCGGCGTTCATTCCGACCAACGTCATCTCCATCACCGACGGCCAGTGCTTCCTGGAGTCGGACCTGTTCAACGCCGGTCAGCGCCCCGCGCTGAACGTCGGTATCTCCGTCTCCCGAGTCGGTGGTTCCGCCCAGCACAAGGCGATGAAGCAGGTCTCCGGCCGTCTGCGCGTGGACCTCGCCCAGTTCCGTGAGCTGGAGGCGTTCGCCGCCTTCGGTTCCGACCTGGACGCGGCCTCCAAGGCCCAGCTGGAGCGCGGTCAGCGCATGGTCGAGCTGCTGAAGCAGGACCAGTACCAGCCGATGGCCACCGAGGACCAGGTCGTCTCCGTGTGGGCCGGTACCACCGGCAAGATGGACGACGTGCCGGTCGCCGACATCCGCCGCTTCGAGAAGGAGCTCCTCGAGTACCTGCACCGCAAGGAGCAGGGCCTGATGACCTCCATCAAGGAGGGCGGCAAGATGTCCGACGACACGCTGCAGGCCGTCGCCGAGGCGATCGCCGACTTCAAGAAGCAGTTCGAGACGGGCGACGGCAAGCTGCTCGGCGAGGACACCCCGGCCGCTGCCGCCAAGTGACGTAAGGAAGGGACCTGACTCATGGGAGCCCAGCTCCGGGTCTACAAGCGTCGCATCCGTTCCGTCACCGCGACCAAGAAGATCACCAAGGCGATGGAGATGATCGCCGCCTCGCGCGTCGTCAAGGCGATGCGCAAGGTGTCGGCCTCCACGCCGTACGCGCAGGAACTGACCCGCGCGGTCACGGCGGTCGGTACCGGGTCCGACGTCAAGCACCCGCTGACCACGGAGGTGGAGAACCCGACCCGTGCCGCGGTCCTGCTCCTCACGAGCGACCGCGGCCTGGCCGGCGCCTTCAACTCCAACGCCATCAAGGCGGCGGAGCAGCTGACCGCCCGCCTCGAGGGCGAGGGCAAGCAGGTCGACACGTACATCGTCGGCCGGCGCGGTGTCGCCCACTACAACTTCCGTGAGCGCAAGGTCACGGAGTCGTGGACCGGCTTCACCGACGAGCCCGCGTACGCGGACGCCAAGACGGTGGCGGCCCCGCTGATCGAGGCCATCAAGACGGACACCGAGGACGGCGGCGTGGACGAACTCCACATCGTCTACACCGAGTTCGTCTCGATGATGACGCAGACGGCGACCGGCGCCCGGCTGCTGCCGCTGCGCCTCGAGGAGGTCGCGGAAGAGGTGGCGAAGAAGGACGAGATCCTTCCGCTGTACGACTTCGAACCCTCGGCGGAGGACGTCCTCGACGCGCTGCTGCCGCGCTACGTGGAGAGCCGTATCTACAACGCGCTGCTCCAGTCGGCCGCTTCCAAGCACGCCGCCACACGGCGCGCGATGAAGTCGGCCACCGACAACGCGGGCGAGCTGATCGACAACCTCGCCCGGCTTGCCAACGCGGCCCGCCAGGCCGAAATCACCCAGGAAATCAGCGAGATCGTCGGTGGCGCGAGCGCCCTGGCCGACGCGACCGCGGGGAGTGACAAGTAATGACCACCACTGTTGAGACGGCCACGGCGGCGGGCCGCGTCGCTCGGGTCATCGGCCCGGTCGTCGACGTGGAGTTCCCCGTCGACGCGATGCCGGACATTAACAACGCCCTTCACGTCGAGGTCGCCGACCCGGCGAACGCGGGCGAGAAGAAGACGCTGACCCTGGAGGTCGCCCAGCACCTGGGTGACGGCATCGTCCGCACGATCTCCATGCAGCCCACCGACGGCCTGGTCCGCCAGTCCCCGGTGACGGACACCGGCTCCGCCATCTCCGTCCCGGTCGGCGACTTCACCAAGGGCAAGGTGTTCAACACCCTCGGTGAGGTGCTGAACGTCGACGCCGAGTACGACGGCGAGCGCTGGCCGATCCACCGCAAGGCGCCGAACTTCGACGAGCTCGAGTCGAAGACCGAGATGTTCGAGACCGGCGTCAAGGTCATCGACCTGCTGACCCCGTACGTCAAGGGCGGCAAGATCGGTCTGTTCGGCGGCGCCGGCGTCGGCAAGACGGTGCTCATCCAGGAGATGATCTACCGCGTCGCCAACAACCACGACGGTGTGTCGGTGTTCGCCGGTGTCGGTGAGCGCACCCGTGAGGGCAACGACCTCATCGACGAGATGACCGAGTCCGGCGTCATCGACAAGACCGCGCTGGTCTTCGGTCAGATGGACGAGCCCCCGGGCACCCGTCTGCGCGTCGCGCTGGCCGGCCTGACCATGGCCGAGTACTTCCGCGACGTCCAGAAGCAGGACGTGCTGTTCTTCATCGACAACATCTTCCGCTTCACCCAGGCCGGTTCCGAGGTCTCCACACTGCTCGGCCGTATGCCGTCCGCGGTGGGTTACCAGCCGAACCTGGCCGACGAGATGGGTCTGCTCCAGGAGCGCATCACCTCGACCCGCGGTCACTCGATCACCTCGATGCAGGCGATCTACGTCCCCGCCGACGACCTGACCGACCCGGCCCCGGCCACCACCTTCGCCCACCTCGACGCGACGACGGTTCTCTCCCGTCCGATCTCCGAGAAGGGCATCTACCCGGCCGTGGACCCGCTGGACTCCACGTCCCGGATCCTGGACCCGCGCTACATCTCGCAGGACCACTACAACGCGGCCATGCGCGTGAAGAACATCCTGCAGAAGTACAAGGACCTCCAGGACATCATCGCGATCCTCGGTATCGACGAGCTCGGCGAGGAGGACAAGCTCGTCGTCCACCGGGCCCGTCGCGTGGAGCGCTTCCTGTCCCAGAACACCCACGTGGCCAAGCAGTTCACCGGTGTGGACGGCTCGGACGTGCCGCTGGACGAGTCGATCACCGCGTTCAACGCGATCTGCGACGGCGAGTACGACCACTTCCCCGAGCAGGCGTTCTTCATGTGCGGTGGTCTTGAGGACCTGAAGAAGAACGCGAAGGAGCTGGGCGTCTCCTGAGCCACGTGCTCACCGGAGGGGGCGGGCGCGTCCCGCCCCCTCTCTCACTCCCTTTAGAATTGACCCCAACACCCGGCAGTCCCGCCGGGTGGTGACCCGAGGAGCCACCCTTGGCTGCTGAGCTGCACGTCGAGCTCGTCGCCGCCGACCGCCAGGTCTGGTCCGGCGAGGCCACCCTGGTCGTCGCGCGCACCACGTCCGGCGACATCGGCGTCATGCCCGGTCACCAGCCGCTGCTCGGTGTGCTGGAGTCGGGCCCGGTGACCATCCGTACGAGTGAAGGTGAGACGGTCGTCGCCGCGGTGCACGGCGGTTTCATCTCCTTCGCGGACAACAAGCTGTCGCTGCTGGCGGAGATCGCCGAACTCGCGGACGAGATCGACGTCAAGCGCATCGAGCAGGAGCTGCAGCGAGCGAAGGCGGAGGGCGACGTCCATGCCGAGCGTCGCGCGGAGGTCCGACTGCGCGCTGCGACGGCGAGCTGAACCAAGCCAGCCGTGCGATGACGTCACTCAGCCGCGGCCGGTACCGGAGCAATCCGGAACCGGCCGCGGCTGAGGTGAATGTGGGTGTTTTTTCCGTTCCATTACCTAGGAGACGAGGAGGTCGGTGTCGATGGTCCTCGCTCTGACTGTGTGCGGGCTGGTGGTCCTGCTCGTGGTGGTGGGACTGTTCGTCTTCGGGCTGCGGCGCAGGCTGATCCAGCGCTCCGGCGGCACCTTCGACTGCAGTCTGCGCTGGGACGTGGCGGAGAAACCCGACACCAGCGGCAAAGGCTGGAGCTACGGCGTCGCCCGCTACAACGGCGATCGCGTGGAGTGGTTCCGCGTCTTCTCCTACGCCCCCCGCCCGCGCCGCGCCCTGGAGCGCGAGTCCATCGAGGTGGCCGGCCGGCGTCTCCCCGAGGGGGAGGAAGAGCTCGCCCTGCTCTCCGACGCGGTCGTCCTCACCTGTCTGCACCGCGGCACCCGCCTGGAGCTCGCCATGAGCGAGGACGCCCTGACCGGCTTCCTGGCCTGGCTGGAGGCGGCGCCGCCCGGGCAGAGGGTGAACGTGGCATAGAGACGGGGAAAGCTCCCCCGGACCTCGTCCGGGGGAGCTTTCCTGTCGGTCCGCTCGGTCCGCTGCGGGCGGGAGCCCTTACGACAGACCGCTCCTCATGGCGCTCACCAGTTCACCGCCTGCGGTGTCACCGCTGAACTCCCAGAAGAAGGCGCCGCCGAGGCCCTGGCTGTTGGCCCAGGCCATCTTCGACTTGATGGTGGCCGGAGTGTCGTAGGACCACCAGTTGCTGCCGCAGTGCGCGTAGGCCGTGCCCGCGACGGTGCCGGTGGCCGGGCAGCTGTTCTTGAGGACCTTGTAGTCCTCGATGCCCGCCTCGTAGGTGCCGGCCGCCGCGCCGGTCGCCGTGCCGCCCGGGGCGGACTGGGTGACGCCGGTCCAGCCGCGGCCGTAGAAGCCGATGCCGAGCAGCAGCTTGCTCGCCGGCACGCCCTTGGACCTGAACTTCGCGATCGCGTCGGCGCTGGTGAAGCCCTGCCGGGGGATGCCGGCGTACGACGTCAGCGGCGAGTGCGGAGCCGTCGGGCCCTTGGCGTCCCAGGCGCCGAAGAAGTCGTAGGTCATCACGTTGTACCAGTCGAGGTACTGGGCGGCGCCGCCGTAGTCGGCCGCGTCGATCTTGCCGCCGCTGGTGGCGTCGGCGGTGACGGCCGCGGTGACCAGGGCCTTCGAGCCGAACTGGGCGCGCATGGCCTGCATCATGTTCTTGAACGCGGCCGGGCCGCCGGTGTCACAGGTCAGACCGCAGGCGTTCGGGTACTCCCAGTCCAGGTCGATGCCGTCGAAGACGTCGGCCCAGCGCGGGTCCTCGACGAGGTCGTGGCAGGACTTCGCGAAGGCGGTCGGGTTCTTCACGGCGTCGGGGAAGCCGCCGGACCAGGTCCAGCCGCCGAAGGACCACAGCACCTTGATGTGCGGGTACTTGGCCTTCAGCTTGCGCAGCTGGTTGAAGTTGCCGCGCAGCGGCTGGTCCCACGTGTCGGCGACGCCGTCGACGGACTGGTCGGCGGTGTAGGCCTTGTCGTAGTCGGCGTAGGAGTCACCGATGGTGCACTTGCCGCCCTGGACGTTGCCGAAGGCGTAGTTGATGTGCGTGATCTTCTGGGCGGAGCCGGAGGTGACCAGGTTCTTCACGTGGTAGTTGCGCCCGTAGACGCCCCAGTTGGTGAAGTAACCCAGGTTGATCTTGGATCCCGGGGTGCCGCCGCCGTCGTCGCCGCCACCACCGCCGGTGGTGCGCACGGCGACCGAGCGGCTGACCGGGCCGGTCTGGTCGGCCGTGTCCCGGGCCTGGACGCTGTAGGAGTAGTCGGTGCCGGCGGTCAGACCGCTGTCGGTGTACGAGGTCGTCGTCACCGTCGCGACCGTCCTGCCGTCGCGCAGCACGTCGTAGTTCTTGACGCCCTTGTCGTCGGTGGCCGCGCTCCAGCTGAGCCTCACCGAGGTGTCGGTGATGTTCGAGGCGGTCGGGGTGCCCGGCGCGGAAGGCGGGTTGTCGCCGGGGACCGTGCCGCCGCCGTCACAACTTCCGCCGTTGAGCTTGCAGTTGCTCGGGGAGCCGGAGCCGGCGCCGTTGAAGCCGAAGGAGACGGAGGCGCCCGGGGCGAGGGTGCCGTTGTAGGACTTGTTCCTGGCGGTCCAGTGGGTGCCGGAGGACGTCACGTCCGCGTCCCAGGCGGAGGTGACGGACGTACCGGAGGGGAAGTCCCACTCGATCGTCCAGGAGCTGATCGTCGTGGTGCCGGAGTTGGTCACCGTCCACTTGCCCTCGAACCCGGAGCCCCAGTCCTGGGTCTTGGCGTAGGTGGCGGTGGCGGACGTCGCGGCCTGGGCGGGACTCGCGAGGCCGACCAGGCCGGCCAGGGGGAGCAGCAGGGTCGCGAACCCGGCCGCGGCTCTGTGTCTGAAGCGCATGGCGCGCCTCCCTTTTCGGGGGTTGTCGTCGGGGGCATGACTGAGCCATCACGCCCTCAGTGCCGCGAGGATAGAAAGGTCTGGACCACAGGTCAATAGGTCTGGACCACTATGGTTCAATGGCGTACTGGATCCCCAACTCCTGCGCCAGCACCGCCGCTTGCACCCGGCTGCGCAGCCCCAGCTTGCCCAGCAGCCGGCTGACGTGGGTCTTCACGGTGCCCTCCGCCGGCTCCAGCCGGGCGGCGATCCCGGCGTTGGACAGCCCCTCACCCAGGCATGACAGCATCTCGCGCTCGGGCGCTGCGCCGGGCCGGCAGATGGTCGTAGGCCGGCCAGGCGGTCAAGGAGGGTGCGCTCGCACGTGCGCTGCGGATATGAACGACTCCGTATCGGTGCGCGAGGCCCAGGCCGGCCTGGGCCTCGCGGCAGAGGAGAAATCCACCGTCATCACGCGTGACAGCACCCTGGGGCAGCGATCGTGCCCATCGAGGAGTACAACGCGCTGGAGGAGGCCGCCGACGAGTTGCTCGCGCGCAAGGCCCTGCAGACCCTTGAGGGCGAGGTCGGCGCGCCCAGCACCGGCTTGGCGCAGGTGGGGGCAGACATGACGTGGGCGGACGCATCGCCCTCCACTTGTGCGCCCTGACGTCAACCGCCTCTCGGCGATGCTTGCAGCCGGCGATCAGCGCGGGGCGGGTGTGGGGGGCTCTGGGCGGGAGCCGTGTTCACCGCTCCCCGCCGGGCACCCACAGGATGTCCCCGTTCTCCTTGTTCGCCGTGCGGGCCAGGATGAACAGCAGGTCCGACAGGCGGTTGAGGTAGGTGGCCGTCAGCGGGTTCATCGTGTCGCCGTGGGTCTCCATGGCGGCCCAGGTCGAGCGTTCGGCCCGGCGGACCACCGTGCACGCCTGGTGGAGCAGGGCCGCGCCCGGGGTGCCGCCGGGGAGGATGAAGGAGCGGAGCTTGTCCAGCTCGGCGTTGAAGCGGTCGCAGTCCGCCTCCAGGCGGTCGATGTAGAACTGCTCCACCCGCAGCGGCGGGAACTCCGGGTTCTCCACCACCGGGGTGGACAGGTCCGCGCCCACGTCGAACAGGTCGTTCTGCACGCGGGTGAGGACCTTCACGACCTCCGCTTCGAGCCCGCCCAGCGCGATCGCCGTGCCGATCACCGCGTTCGCCTCGTTGGCGTCGGCGTACGCCGAGATCCGCGGATCCGTCTTGGCGACCCGGCTCATGTCCCCGAGGGCGGTCGTGCCCTTGTCCCCGGTCCTGGTGTAGATGCGCGTCAGATTGACCATGCGGCCAGCGTAGTCACACCCCGGCCGTGCGGCGCTGTCACCGTCCCCGTCCCCCGAACTCGCACCACACCACCTTGCCGGGGCTGCGCCCGCTCACACCCCACCGGTCCGCCAGCTCCGCCACCAGCAGCAGCCCGCGCCCGCCCTCGCCCGGCTCCCCGGCGTCCGGCTGCGGCACGGCCGGTACGCCGTCCCCGCTGTCGTGCACCTCGACGCGCAGCCCTCCGCCGTCGTACGGCAGCAGCCGCAGCAGGAAGCCGCGTCCGGGCGGTACGCCGTGCACCAGGGCGTTGGTGGCGAGTTCGCTGACGCACAGCAGGACATCGTCCGCGCGTTCGGCCATGCCCCAGTCCGTGAGAGCGACGCGCGTGAACGCACGTGCGGCCGGTACGGACTGGCGTTCGCGGCGGTAGAGCCGCTCACGTGCGGTCGGGAGTCGGGTTTCCGTGTTCACCCGACGAGAGTGACGTTCCGTGGCCATCATGGAACAGTGCGTGTATCCGTACGGCTGGTGTGTACGCATACGCGACAGTGAACGTACGCACGTTGATGGGGAGTTCGGCCGCATGAGCACCACGACACGGTCAAGGGCACGCAAGAACGCCTCGGCGATGAGGATGGTGGGCGCACTGCTCGCCATCTTCCGCGAGGCCTCCGGGTACACCCAGCGGTCGCTGGCCGAGCGGTTCGTCGTCAGCGAGCAGCAGATCGCCTCCATCGAGCAGGGCCGACGCCCCCTGAAACCGGACCTCGCCGAGCTGCTCGACGAACTCCTCGACACCAAGGGCGTGTTGAGCGAGGCCCTGAAGTACATGCCGGAGGTGGATCTCGTACCGCTGTGGGCGGAGGAGTATCTGGACCGGGAGCGGGAGGCGATCGCGATCTCGTGGTACGAGAGCCTGCTCGTTCCCGGCCTGCTGCAGACCGAGGCGTACGCGCGGGCTGTCTTCCGCAGCCGGGTGCCGGTTTACGACGAGGACAAGATTGAGAAGTTGGTGGCGGCGCGCATCGAGCGGCGCGAGATCCTGCACCGCAAGGTGCCGCCAACTGCGAGCTTCGTGGTCTGGGAGGCGGCACTGCGAGATCGTCTGGGTGGAAGGAAGGTGTACGTCGAGCAGTTGCGGCACCTGCGTGAGTACGCCGACCTGCCCGGGCTCGCGCTCCAGGTCTTGCCGTTGGGGCGCACTTCCCACGCCGGACTCAATGGCCCGTTCATCCTGCTGGAGACTCCCGAGCATCAGCGGCTCGCCTATACCGAGACTCAGCGTGGCAGTCAGCTGATCGCCAATCCCGACGAGGTAGGGATCCTGACCCAGAAGTATGCGATGCTGCGGACGCAGGCCCTCAACACCGAGGACACAAGGGATCTGTTGGACCGTCTTCTGGGAGAGGCATGAGCAGCAGGGCACTTGAGTGGTTCAAGTCCAGCTACAGCGGCAGCGAAGGTGGCGCTTGCCTCGAAGCCGCCTACAACTGGCGCAAGTCCAGCTACAGCGGTGACGAAGGTGGTGCCTGCCTCGAAGTAGCCGCCCACCCCGCCGCCGTCCACCTCCGTGACTCCAAGATCCCCGCCGGACCGCACGTCACGGTCGCGCCGGCGGCCTGGGCCGCGTTCCTGGGTCGCTACGCCGTCCGAGGGGCCCGGTGACCCTCGCCGGTGTGACGTCCGTCATTTGAGACGTGACGCGCGTTACTTACCGGTCACACGGGCCCGCGTGAGCGCTAGTGTCCGCCCTGGAGTCATTCGTCAACCGCGAGTAAGCGCTCGCGCGGTCGTTTCCCAGGGGAGTCGTCAGTGGCACGGAAGCTCGCCGTCATCGGGGCCGGTCTCATGGGGGCCGGCATCGCCCAGGTCTCCGCGCAGGCGGGCTGGGACGTCGTCCTGCGGGACGTCACCGACGAGGCGCTGAGGCGTGGCACCGACGGCATCAAAGCCTCGTACGACAAGTTCGTCGGCAAGGGCAGGATGGAGGCGCACGACGCCGACGCCGCCCTCGCCCGGATCACCGCCACCACCGACCTGGACGCGGCCGCCGACGCGGACGTAGTGGTCGAAGCCGTCTTCGAGAAGCTCGAGGTCAAGCACGAGATCTTCCGTACGCTCGACAAGCTCGTCCGCGAGGACACCGTGCTCGCTTCCAACACCTCCGCCATCCCGATCACCAAGATCGCGGCCGTGACGGAGCGTCCCGAGCGGGTCGTCGGCGTGCACTTCTTCTCGCCGGTGCCGATGATGCAGCTCGTCGAACTGGTCCGCGGCTACAAGACGAGCGACCAGACGCTCGCCAGGGCCCGCGAGTTCGCCGAGTCGGTCGGCAAGACCTGCATCGTCGTCAACCGGGACGTGGCCGGTTTCGTGACCACCCGTCTGATCTCCGCCCTCGTGGTGGAGGCGACCAAGCTGTACGAGTCGGGTGTCGCCACCGCCGAGGACATCGACCTCGCCTGCAGGCTGGGCTTCGGGCACGCCATGGGCCCGCTCGCCACCGCCGACCTCACCGGCGTCGACATCCTGCTGCACGCCACCAGCAACATCTACACCGAGACCCAGGACGAGAAGTTCGCCCCGCCGGAGCTGATGCGCCGGATGGTTGACGCCGGTGACATCGGACGCAAGAGCGGGCAGGGCTTCTACAAGCACTGACACCGCGCCGGGGTCACTGGGATCACCCTTCAGGGTGAATTTGGTATCGGTTCGCTTACAGCCAGCAACCACACTGCCGCAGAAACAGTCAGAGGTTGCACAGCCACTGTCAACGGAGTACGCCACCGCACTCACGGGGAGCACATATGTACATCAGGGGCGACCACGCCGAGCTGGTCGTCGGGGGCCGCCTCGACGTCCGCAGCGCGGCGGACGCCCGTACGGTCCTGCACTCGGCCGTCGACGGCGGCGCCGGAGACCTGGTGCTCGACCTGTCCGAGCTCGACTCCTGGGACGCCACCGGACTCGGTGTGATCATGGGTGCCCACCGGCGGGCCGGCCGCTGCGGCCGGCGATTGGTGCTGCGCGGCGTACCGCCGCAGATGCAGCGCCTGCTGGTGGCCACCCGGCTGCACCGCATCCTCGCCATCGAGGGCGGCATCGGCCTCGAGTCCCTGCCCCGCGTCTAGACCGCCGGACCCTGGACCGCTCCGGGCTTCCGTCCCGTACAGGTGTGAAGCGGGCCACGCGGGAGACCCGGACGCAGGTCGGCGAACCGTACGTCGCGCGCAATCCTCACGAGACTGTGATGTCTCGGACGGCCCGGTACCCCGGGGTGTCGTAGATACTGTGCGAAGGTTTAGGGTTCGGTCGCCCGCTGCCCAGAAACCCTCGAGCGGGACCGGACCAGAAGCGACAGCGCGGTGAGCGGCAAGGCCGGGAGGGGCCGGCCACGGTCGGCACACGACGCTTTTGGGGGGCTTGGAACCTATGGACCCGAACATCCGGGAACCCGAGGACATGGGCCATGACGGCGACGGCCACGCGCCGCGTCAGCGCCCGCCCAGGGAATCCCTCGCACCCGACTTCACGCCGCACGCGCCCGCACTGGCCCGCACGGTGCAGCTCGTCACGGGCGACTTCCTGCTCACCGTCAACCCCGTCGACGGCAGCGAGATCGAGGCCTGCCCGCCCGGAGAGCGCCCCGAGCGGCCGCGGAAGTACGACGAGGCCGAGCGCGCCGAGATCGAAGCCGCGGCCGAGCCGCCCCTCCCGCCGGGCCAGGACCCCTCCACGCAGCCGCTCCTGGAGCGTCAGGACGAGCGCGAGCAGCTGGTACGGCTGCTCGCCCGCGGCCGCTCCGTACGCCTGACCGGGCCGGGCGGCTCCGGCCGCACCAGCCTGCTCGACCTCGTCGCCGACGACTGCTCGGACCTCGCCCCCGACGGCGTCGTCCGCCTCACCGGCTTCCGCCGCAGCGCGAGCGACCTGCTGCGCGACCTCTTCCACGCCGTCCACAGCGCGCCCGGCCACCGGCCCGACGAGGACGAACTGCGCGCCTGCGTCCGCGAGATCGGCGCGGTCGTCGTCGTGGACGACATCGAGTTCGGCGGCAGCGCGCTGGACGAGTTGCTGGAGGCCACCCCCGAGTGCGCCTTCCTGGTCGGCGCCACCCCGGACGTGCCCGCGCCGTCCGCCGAGTCCGACGTCGAGGAGGTCGTCCTCAGCGGGCTGGACCGGGCCGGCGGCGTGGAGCTCATCGAGCGCGGCGTCGGCCGGGTGCTCACCGAGGCGGAGTCCAACTGGGCCGGCGACCTCTGGTTCGAGTCCGAGGGCCTGCCCCTGCGCTTCGTCCAGGCCGGGGCCCTGCTGAGCCAGCACGACCGACTGCGGGCCAGTGCCGGCGCCGTCGACGAGTTCGGTGTCTTCGAGGACGCGCCGCCCGCGGACGCCCCCCTCGACGGGGGCGCCGGCGACGACGTACCCCTGCCGTCGCTGGGGGAGGCCGCCGCGCCCGCGCCGCTGCTCGCGTCCCGGCTGAGCGCGGCCGCGCGTGACACCCTGCGGTTCGCCGTCGCGCTCGGCGGCGAGGTGCCCCACCAGTCGCACCTGCCCGCGCTGGCCGGCGACACCCACGCCGACGCCGCGCTCGGCGAGCTGGCGCGCTGCGGCCTGGTCTCCCCGGTCGGCTCCCGCTACCGGCTCGCCGCCGGGGTGCTGACCCAGCTGGAGGCCGCCGGCTACGGCGAGGACGCCGCGGACCGGGCCCTCACCGCCGCCCAGCACTACGCCTGGTGGGCCGGGCACCCCTCGGTCACGCCCGAGAGGGTGTGCGCCGAGGCGGACGCCGTGCTCGCCGCGCTGGCGGTGCTGGTGCCGCAGACCACGCCGGTCGACGAGGTCGAGGGGAGCCCCGCCGTACAGCTCGCCCGCACGGCCTCGCCCGCGTTCGCCGCGGGGCTCGACTGGAACGCCTGGGAGCGGGCGCTGCGGTTCGGTGCCGAGGCCTCCCGGCTCGCCGGAGACGTAGGGGAACAGGCCTACTTCCACCACGAGTTGGGCATCCTCGCGCTCTGCGGCGGCCGGCTGGACCGGGCCCGCGCCGAACTGGAGACCGCCATCGGGCTGCGCGGCGCGCTCTCCGACAAGCGCGGCACCGTCGCCGGGCGCCGCGCCCTCGCCCTGGTCGCCGACCGCTCCGGTACGGCACCGGGCGACGCGTTCGTGGCGGGCCCCGGGGCGATGGCGGGGGAGGAGACGCCGGGCGCCCGCACCGAGAAGCCGGCGTCCGCGCCGGGCGGAGCCCCCGCGCCCTTCCCGGCACTCCAGCCGTCCAGCGGCACCCCCACCACGGTCCTGGGCCCGGGCACCCCGGCCAAGCACCGCGCCGGCATCAGGGGCCTGGCCCGGCGCAACCTCGTGGCGGCCGGTGCGGGCGCGCTGCTCGCCGCCGTCCTCGGCACGGTGGTGACGCTCGGCGCCACCTCCCACAACGACGCCAACACCCCCTCCGACAAGGTCGGCGTCAACCCGTCCGCCGGCCAGGACACGGACGACGGCACCCTGGAGGCCGACACCCCGGACCAGGACGACAGCAACATCGGCGACACCGGCACAGCCACCAGCCGCCCGACCAGCCCGGGCCCGGACGGCACCTACGGCACCCCGGACGACCCGACCCCGCCGTCCGGTGCGGGGCAGCCCTCGACCGGCCCGGGCGCTTCGAAGGGGACGGGCGGCGGTACGTCGCCGAAGCCGTCCTCGTCCAGGTCGACGCCGGCTTCTCCCCGGCCGCCCACCACGAAGCCCTCTTCGTCGACGAGCGCGCCGACGGACGACTCGTCGTCGCCCGGCACACCGACGGACGAACCGTCGTCGCCCGACACGCCGACCGACACCACGTCACCGAGCACATCGGACGCGGCCGGCGCTCCGACTTCCACCACTCCGACCACGGCCGAGGCCCCGGCCGCCTCCAGCAGCTCCGCGAGCGCCCCGGAGAGCGAGGCCGCAAGCTCCCCGGCCGGGCCGGACGGCGTGATCTGAGCCGGATCGGCAACAGCCGGGGGCCGGGTCCGTGCGGACCCGGCCCCCGTGCGTTTCCCGTTCAGAACAGCCGCGTTCAGAACAGCCGCAGCTTGTCGTCCTCGACGCCGCGGAGCGCGTCGTAGTCCAGGACCTGGCAGTCGATGCCGCGGTCGGTGGCGAGGACCCGGGCCTGGGGCTTGATCTCCTGGGCGGCGAAGACGCCGCGGACCGGGGCGAGGTGGGGGTCGCGGTTCAGCAGCTCCAGGTAGCGGGTGAGCTGTTCCACACCGTCGATCTCGCCGCGCCGCTTGATCTCGACCGCGACCGTCCGCCCGTCGGCGTCCCGGCACAGGATGTCGACCGGGCCGATGGCCGTCATGTACTCACGGCGGATCAGCGTGTAGCCCTCGCCGAGCGTCTCGATGCGGTCGGCGAGCAGTTCCTGGAGGTGCGCTTCCACGCCGTCCTTGATCAGCCCCGGATCCACGCCGAGTTCGTGCGAGGAGTCGTGGAGGATCTCCTCCATCGTGATGATGAGCTTCTCGCCCGCCTTGTTGACGACCGTCCAGACGCCCGCCTCCTCGCCCGTGCCCTCCTTCAGCGTGCACGGCGGCGACATCCAGTTCAGCGGCTTGTAGGCGCGGTCGTCCGCGTGGATCGAGACGCTGCCGTCCGCCTTGACCAGGATCAGACGGGGCGCTGACGGCAGATGGGCGGTGAGCCGGCCCACGTAGTCGACGGAGCATCGGGCAATGACGAGGCGCATGGTCGGCAACGCTACTCGACGCACGGCGGTGCGCGCGATTCGCCCGGGAGAGGGCCCGGGAGAGGTCTGCCCGCCGCCCGCCCCGCTCCCCGCGGACCGTCCCTTTTCTACCTTGATAACCCGTGTTCATTCATGGCCGATTGTGTGCCCAACCCGACCGGCCTGTACGTGCATTCTCCTGGTGAGCCTTCATTCTTGTGCATACCGTAGTCAACGGGAGGTCGTGATCTGTGTACTCACCGTGTTCGGTATCGCGAACCCCCTTACCTGTCCGGCAACCCCCGCTGTTCCGGGGGTGCGAGAGGAGAACCCATGTCGCTCGACGTCTCACCGGCCCTACTCGAACAGGCCGAGCGAGGCGAGGTCGACGAAGCTGCCTTCGTCGACTGCGTCCGGACCTCCCTGCCCTACGCATGGGAGATGATCAGCTCCCTGGTGGCCCAGCTGAAGGTGGACGGCGGCCAGTTCGCCGACAACCAGACGCCCCCGCCGGACGAGCAGGCACGGGGTCAGCTGCTGCGTGCGCTCGCGAGTGACGCCATACGCGGTGCGCTGCAGCGTCACTTCGGTGTGCGGCTGGCCTTCCAGAACTGCCACCGGGTGGCGGTGTTCCCGCTGGACGCCTCGGTCGACGAGACGCTCGCCCGGTTCACCTCGGTGCGCAACCAACTGCTCAACCAGTCTCCGGAGCTGCGGGACTGCTGAGGCCGTGAGTCGCTTGCTTGCCGCTCCGCCCGTGGGAGGTGCATGGAGTACAGGGGCGGCAAGCCACCCGCGAGGCGCTCCCGCTCAACGGAGGTGGGGCAGTACCTCGGTGCCCAACCGTCGTACGTTCTCCTCCGTCGCCGCCAGGTCGCCCGAGCCCTCCACGAGCAGGGCGAAGCGGGAGACGCCGGTCCGCTCGGAGGTCGCAGCGAGCCGGTCGGCACACAGCCGGGGGGTGCCCACCGGGTGCAGACCGCAGAGCAGTTCGGTGTACTCCAGCGGATCGCGCATCCGGCGGGTCCGGCCGTCCACGGTGACATGGGCGTCCAGGCCCTGTTTCAGCCATCCCGGCATCGCCTTCAGCAGCGCCTCCACCGCGTCCGTGCGCCGGTCCGCGATCTGGCAGACGCCCGCCGAGACATGGGCGGCGCCCCGGACCTCCTCGCCCGGCCGGCCCGCCGCCCGCGCGCACCGCTGCCACAGGGCGACCATCTCGGCCTTCTCCTCGTCCCCGACGTGCATGCCCAGCAGCATCGGCAGCCCGCGCTCGGCGGCCAGGCGGACGCTCGCCGGGGAGGTGCAGGCGACGACGACCTCGGGGCCCTCCGCCTCCGCCGGCGTCTCCGTCAGCGCCTCCGACGGGCGCGGTACGACGGGGACCTCACGGAAGGTGAATCGTTCCCCCGAGGCCGACACCGAGGGCTCGCGCAGCCAGCGCAGCAGCAGGTCCAGCGACTCCGGGAATCCCTTCTCGTACGCCTCCAGCCCCGTGCCGAACACCTCCAGGTCCACCCAGGGGCCGCCGCGCCCCAACCCCAGCGAGAACCGCCCGCCGCTCGTCACGTGCAGCAGCGCGGCCTGCTCGCCGAGCGCGACCGGGTGGGCGGTGGGCAGCACGCTGACCGCCGTACCCACCCGCAGGCGGCGGGTGCGGCCGAGCAGCAGCGCGGCCAGGGTGATCGCCGACGGGCAGGTCCCGTACGGCACGAAGTGGTGCTCGGCCAGCCAGACCGCGTCCAGTCCGGCCTCCTCGGCGACCTCGGCGGAGCGGACCGCCCGGTGCAGCGCCTCCCCCTGGCCCTGCCCAGGGAACTGGGCCGCCAGCACGAAAGTTCCTACGCGCATTGCTCTTTCCTGCTTCCTCGGCTCCGACACGGAGCTCCCCACCGGGCATAACCGTGCGACACGTGCCGAAGTCACGGTCTGGCGGAGAGATTTGCGGATTGTCTGCGGATTGTCCGCGGGAGGGGGTGCGGGCGGTGCAAGGAGTGGCGCGGGAAGGGGACTTGTGGGGGTCGGTTCCGTACGTCTGCCCGTGGCGGTGGCGCGTAGTCTGGAGGAGGCTCATTTTTCCGTACAGTTCCGTGAGGTGTTCCGTGTCCCCGCGTCGCAACCGACCCAAGGGTGGAAGAGGCGCTGCCTCGTCCGGACGGAGCGCCGAGGACGATTCCACGGGCCGCTACGGCGGTTGGCAGTCCACCGAGAGCTGGCAGGGCGATGACTGGAGCGTGCGCCAGGTCGCGGGCGCGAGCGCCCAGGGCAAGACGTACCGCTGCCCGGGCTGCGACCAGATGATCGCCTCCGGCGTCCCGCACGTGGTGGCCTGGCCGCAGCACGCGGGCGTGGACGACCGCCGGCACTGGCACAAGGCGTGCTGGAACGCGAAGGACCGCCGCACCACGCGGGTGCAGCGGTCCCGTAACGCGCCGCGGTTCTAGGCCCTGGGACGGCTCTGCCCGGCCCTGGACGGACCTGTCCGGCCCTGGGCGGTCAGACGTCCCGCTGCTGCAGCAGCGCGCAGGCGCCGGCGAACGCGGCGGCCGTCACGCCCAGGATGATCCACAGCGGGTCCCAGCCGGACGGGCCGGAGTCCCTGAGCGGGCCGTCGGAGTTGGCGTAGAAGATGGCCAGCTGGCTGGGGATCGAGTAGTTGAACAGGGCCTCCTGCACCTTCTCCAGCGACTGCGCGTACATGAACGCCGCGATGACCAGCGGGGCGAGCACCGCACCGATCATGATGGTGATGGCACCCGCCGAGTGTCGCAGGATCGTGCCCATCACCAGCGAGAGCAGGCCGAGCAGGGCCATGTAGAGGCTGACGCCGACCGTGCCTTTGAGCCACTCCTCACCGGTCGGCTGCCGGGCACCGTTGCCGGTGAGCAGGGCCGTCTGTGCGAGGGCGACCACCCCGGCGGAGAACAGGGTGACCGTGAACGCGACGAGGAAGAACACCACGGCCTTCGCCGCGAGCACCCGCGTGCGGCTCGGGCACGCGGTCATCGTGGTGCGCACCATGCCGGTGCCGTACTCCGAGGCCGTGGTCAGCACACCGAGCGTGATGATGCAGACGCTGCCGACCAGCAGCCCGAAGAAGCCCAGCGCCAGCGGGTTCTCGCCGCCCTGGTACTCCGAGGACGAGTTGACGATGATCAGCCCGAACAGCAGCCCGATCCCGAGCACGAGCAGCACGTACACACCGAGCGTCCACATCGTGGACCGCACCGACCTGATCTTCGTCCACTCGGAGGCGAGGGCGTGCCCCAGGTGCGTACGCACGACGGGGATCGGCGAGGTGTAACCGTCCTCCCAGGCGGACGGCACGGCCTGCGGCAACGGAGTCTGCGGCGTACTCATCGGGCGTCCTCGGGCTTGACGGAGTCGGAGGCGGGGGCGGCCTGCGGTGCGGCGGCGGTCTGGCCGGCCGGGGCGGCAGGTGCGGTCGGCGGGGCGGCCGGAGTGGCCGCCGGGCCCTGCGGTGCGGTGCCGGACCGGGTGGGCGCCTGCGGGGTCTGGGGCGTGTCCTGCGCGTACGGGTTCGGGGCGCCCGCGCCCGGAGCGCCGTGGGGGCCCGGCTGTTCCGTGCCCGGGGCGCCGTACGGGTCCGGTGCGGGCGGCCGGCCGTCCTGCTGGGGTGGTGGTGGGGCGTACCAACCGGGCTGGCCCTGGCCGGGGACCGGTACGGGTGGTACGGCGCCGGGTGGCAGGGGCCGCATCAGGCCGGCCTTCTGGTCGGTGCTCGAGCGGTAGTCGACGGCCGCCTGGGTCATCCGCATGTACGCCTCCTCCAGCGAGGCCTGGTGCGGCGACAGTTCCCACAGGCGTACGTCCGCCTCGTGCGCGAGGTCGCTGATGCGGTGCATCGGCAGCCCCGTCACCCGCAGCGCGCCGTCCTGCTCGGGCAGCACGTGCCCGCCCGCCTCCGTCAGCGCCGACGTCAGCTTCTCCCGCTGCTGCGGCTCGGTGTCGGGCGTACGGACCCGGGCGAAGCCCGCGGAGTTCGCGGCGATGAAGTCCTTCACGCTCATGTCGGCGAGCAGCCGCCCGCGCCCGATGACGATCAGGTGGTCGGCGGTGAGCGCCATCTCGCTCATGAGGTGACTGGAGACGAACACGGTCCGCCCCTCCGCCGCCAGCGACTTCATCAGATTGCGCACCCAGAGGATGCCTTCGGGGTCGAGACCGTTCACCGGCTCGTCGAACAGCAGCACCTGCGGGTCGCCCAGCAGCGCGGCGGCGATGCCGAGCCGCTGGCCCATGCCGAGGGAGAAGCCCTTGGACCGCTTCTTCGCCACCTCGTACAGCCCCACCACGCCCAGCACCTCGTCCACCCGGCGGGCCGGGATGCCGGAGAGCTGGGCCAGGCACAGCAGGTGGTTGCGCGCGCTCCGGCCGCCGTGCACGGCCTTGGCGTCCAGCAGGGCGCCGACCTGACGGGGCGCGTTCGGCAGCCTGCGGTACGGATAGCCGCCGATCGTCACCGTCCCCCTGGTGGGGTTGTCCAGACCCAGGATCATCCGCATGGTCGTCGACTTGCCCGAACCGTTCGGTCCCAGGAAGCCGGTGACGGCGCCCGGTCGCACCTGGAAGGAAAGGTCGTCCACGGCGGTCTTGTCGCCGTAGCGTTTGGTCAGGCCGACTGCCTCGATCATGCTCCGCACCCATCGAAAGGTTCAGGTCAGCGGGGCACACGCCCCCCGTAAGGGTTAGGAGGATAACCGGGCGCTGACGGTTCCACCCAAAAGAAAGTAAAAGCTCCCGGTCGTCAGGCGTCCCGCTTCCGCAGCAGCAGGTAACCGCCGGCGAGCGCCGCGATCACCCACAGTGCCATGATCCCGAGACCGCCCCAGGGGCCGTAGGGCGTGTCGTCGCCGACCGGGGTGACCACCTGCATGATGTGGCTGCCGGCCTGGTCGGGCAGGAACCGGCCGAACTTCTTCGTCGCCTGGACGGCGCCGAGGATGTTGGAGATCAGGAAGAAGAACGGCATCAGGATGCCCAGCGACAGCATCGGCGAGCGCAGCATCACGGCGATGCCCATGGAGAACATCGCGATCAGCGCCATGTACAGGCCGCCGCCGATGACCGCCCGCAGCACGCCCTCCTCACCGATCGAGGTGCTCAGCGAGCCGAGCAGCGCCTGCCCGAGGAAGAACGCCGCGAAGCTGGTGACCATGCCGACCACGAGCGCCAGCACGGTCGCCACCGCGACCTTGCTCGCCAGGAGGGAGCCGCGCCGCGGCACGGCGGCCAGCGAGGTGCGGATCATGCCGGTGCTGTACTCGTTGGTCACCACCAGCACACCGAACACGATCATCGCCAGCTGGCCGAGCCCCATGCCGGCGAAGCTGATGTAGGTCGCGTCGAAGGAAAGCCGGTCCTGCTCCCCCATGTTGTCGAACTGCTGCCTGGCCAGGGCCGAGACCAGCATGCCGAGCGCGATGGTGACGACCGCGGCCAGCGACAGGGTCCACACGGTGGACGCCACCGACCGGATCTTGGTCCACTCGGACCTGATGACCTGGGTCGTCATGGCTCAGCTCTCCTTCTTCATGTCCGCGACCGCGGGCTGGACGGGCGCCGCGGCGGGCTCGGCCTGCCCCGCCTGCCCCGTCTGTCCGGCCTGCCCCGCCCGCTCGGCCTGCCCGGTGTGCGCGTGGTACTCCACCGACCCGGCCGTCAGCTGCATGAACGCTTCCTCCAGCGAGGACTGCCGACTGCTCAACTCGTGCAGCACAACACGGTGCCGGGCGGCCAGCTCGCCGATGCGCTCCGCCTCGCCGTCCTCCACCTCCAGCAGTCCGCCGTCCTGCTCCACGGCCGTGATCCCGGCCGTGGACAGCACGTCGAGCAGCCGCTCACGCTCCGGGGTGCGAATCCGGACGTAGCACCGGGAGTTCCGCTCGATGAAGTCGGCCATGGACGTGTCCGCGAGCAGCCGGCCCTGGCCGATGACCACCAGGTGATCCGCCGTCAGCGCCATCTCGCTCATCAGGTGCGAGGAGACGAACACCGTACGGCCCTGGGCGGCGAGCGACTTCATCAGACCGCGGATCCAGTGGATGCCCTCGGGGTCGAGGCCGTTGACCGGCTCGTCGAACATCAGGATCCGAGGGTCGCCGAGCAGCGCGGCGGCGATGCCGAGCCGCTGGCTCATGCCGAGCGAGAAGCCCTTCGCCTTCTTCCGGGCGACCGGGGTCAGTCCGACCGTGTCCAGGACCTCGTGCACCCGGCGGTCCGGGATGCCGTTGCTCTGCGCCAGGCACAGCAGGTGGTTGTAGGCGCTGCGCCCGCCGTGCACGGCCTTGGCGTCCAGCAGGGCGCCCATGTACGTCAGCGGGTCCTTGAGTTCCTGGTAACGACGGCCGTCGACGCGCACGTTCCCGGCGGTGGGGTGGTCCAGGCCGAGGATCATCCGCATGGTCGTCGACTTCCCGGCGCCGTTGGGCCCCAGGAAGCCGGTGACGGTGCCCGGCCGGACGGTGAAGGTGAGGTTGTCGACCGCCAGCTTCTCCCCGTAACGCTTGGTCAGCCCCTCAAGCTCGATCATGCGGCCCACGCTAGAACAGCCGCGAAGCTCCCCGCCAGTCCTTCAGGCGGAGAGCTTCGCGACATATCAGCCCTTGTCGGGCCCGGTAATGCAGCTGTTACCGGGACTGCTGGGCAGGAACACCACGGGAGACCGGCTCGTCCTCGGCCGGCGTGCCCGCGGCGGCCACCGCGGCACCGGTGAGGGTCGCCAGCATCTCGCGCACGTTCGTCAGCTGGGCGTTGATGGAGTCGCGGCGGTTGGTCAGCGCGGCGAGCTCGCGCTCGGACTCCGAACGGATGCGGTCCGCCTTGGCGTTGGCGTCGGCCACGATGTCCTCGGCCTGACGCTGCGCCGTCTCCACCGTCTGGCGGGCGCGGCGCTCGGCGTCGGTGCGCAACTTCTCCGCCTCCAGGCGCAGCTGCTCGGCGCGGTGCTCGATCTCCGCCAGCCGCTTCTCCGCCTTGGCCTGACGGGACGCCAGGTCGCGCTCGGACTGCTCACGCCGCTTGGCGAGGTTCGTCTCGAAGTCGGCGGCGGCCTGCGCGGCCTTGGCGCGGGTCTCCTCGAAGAGGGCCTCCGCCTCCTCCCGCTTGGACTGCGCGTCCTTCTGCGCCTCGGCACGCAGCTGGGAGGCCTCGCCCTGGGCCTTCTCGACGATCCGGACGCCCTCGTCCTCGGCCTTGGCCTTGCGCTCCGAGGCGTAGGACTCGGCGTCGTTGCGGACCTGCTGGGCCGCGGACTCGGCCAGCTCGCGGTGCTGCTCGGCCGCGCGTCGGGCCTCCTCACGCAGATCCTTGGCCTCCTCCTCGGCGAGGCGGAGGATCTTCTCGACCCGCGCGCCGAGACCCGCGTACGACGGCTCCGCGTCGTTGACCTGGGCCTGGGCGTTCTGCGTCTCGAGGTGGAGCTCCTCGATGCGCTTCTCCAGGGCGGTGATGCGGGCGAGGGCACTGTCACGGTCGGAGACGAGCTTGAGGATACGTTCGTCCACCTGAGCGCGGTCGTACCCACGCCGCACAAGCTCGAAGCCGTAGGGGGAAGTGTCGCTCATGGGGTTCCTGTCGAAAGAGACCGGTGAGGTGATAGGTGGAATCCTAGGGGCCGAAGCGGTGTGTCATCGAGCGGATACGTGTTTGATCTGGAGAATGACACCTCTTTTGAGTGGCTGACCGCCGGAAGGCTTGCCAAGAAGCGGGCCAAAGCCCCCCGAACGACCGGAATCCGACCCCAAGGCTAGCCCTCCGATGCCTTGCCGCCCGACCGGGGTGCCCCCACCGTCGCGCCCGCCTTGACCCCGCCGTCCTTTCCGGACGACGGAGCCTCGAACGACTCCAGTGCCTCCAGGACGTCCTGGACCCGGGAGATCTCGGTGTTGATGTCCTCGCGCCGGCGCACCAGGACCTCCAGCTCGCGCTTGCCTTCCTCGACCGTGCGCCGCGCCTCGCGGACCGCCTCGGCCTTCAGCTCCTCGGCCTCCTTCACGAGCGTCGCCTTCTTCTGCTCGGCCTCCTTCAGCAGCCCCTCGGCCTTCTTCACCGCGGCGATACGCACCTTGCCCGCCTCGGAGTTGGCCTCCGACACGATTTCCTTGGCCTTGGCCTGCGCCTTGGCCAGCTGCTCCTCGGCCGCCTTGATGAGCGCGTCGCAGCGGTCGCCCGCCGACTTCATCGTCTCGGCGGCCTCGCGGCGGGCCCGCTCGTGCAGCTCCTCGATCTCGCTCGTCAGACGCTCGCGCAGCTCCTCCGCGCGCTCCCGGATCAGGGTGGCGTCCCGGCGGGCGCCGACGAGCAGCTCGTCCGCGTCCGTACGGGCCTTCTCCACCGCCGCGTTGCCCTCGATCCGCGCCTCGGACAGGATCCGGTCGGCCTCCTTGCGGGCCGCGCCCACCATCGTGTCGGCCTGGGACTCCGCCTCCGCCGTCGTCTTGACCGCGCTCGCCTGCGCCTCGGTGAGCAGCTTGTCGGCCTCGGCCGTGGTCTCCGTGATGAGCGTGTCGACCTGCTCGGCGGCCTCCGAACGCCGCTTGTTGGCGTCCTTGCGGGCCTCGTCCAGGGTCCGCTCGGCCTCCGCGCGGGCCGTGGACACCAGCCGCTCGGCCTCCGCCGCCGCCTCGGCCCCGACCCGCTCGGCCTCCCTGCGGACCCGCTCGGCGTGCGCCTGCGCGGAGCCGACCGTCTCGGCGGCCTCGGCGCGCAGCCGCTCCGCGTCCCCGGTGGCGTCCGAGATCAGCCGCTCCGCCGTGGCGACGGACTCGGTGCGGACCCGGTCCGCCTCCGCGACCGTCTCCGACTGCAGCCGCTCCGCCTCCGAGCGTGCCTCGGAGATGAGCGTGTCCGCCTGGGTCGCCGCCTCCGAACGGATGCGGTTGGCGTCCTCACGGGCCTCCGCCCGGGTGCGCGAGGCGTCCTGCTCGGAGCGCGCGACGAGGTCGGAGGCCTCCGTACGCACCCGCTGGGCGTGCTCGGCGGCATCGGCGCGGAGCCGGTCCGCCTCCGCGATCGCCTCGGACACCGTGCGCTCGGCCAGAGCGTTGGCGGCCTCGGTCTCCTCCTGCGCCTCGCGCCGCAGCCGGCCCGCGTCCTCACTGGCCCGCTCCCGCTCGGCGTAGGCGTCGGCGCGGACCCGGTCCGCCTCCTCCTCGGCCTCCCGGCGGGTACGGTCCGCCGCGTGCTCGGCGGCCGAACGCAGCCCGGCGATCTCCTCCTGCGCCTGCTCGTGCAGCCCGGCCACGGAGTCCCGCACCTGCTGGGCGTGGAGTTCGGCGGCGGACACCATCTCGGTGGCGCGCCGGTCGGCCTCCTCCACCAGACGGGTGGCCTCGGCCTGCGCCTCCTCCACGCGCTTGCGCGCGGAGGCCAGCAGCTCCTCGCTCTGCTCGCGGGCCCGCTCGCGCTCCTGGTCGGCCTCGGCGCGCGCGTCACCGAGCAGCTCCTCGGCCTCGCGGCGGCGCCGGGCCGCCTCCTCCTGGGCGGCGGCCAGCGTCTCGGACGCCTCCGCGCCCAGCCGCTCGGCCGCGGCCTGCGCCTCCGCGCGGGCCCGGTCCGCGGTGTCCTGGGCCTCCGCCTTGAGCCGCTCGGCCTCGGCCGCGGCCTCCGACCGCAGCCGTACGGCGACGGCTTCGCCCTCCGCGCGGGAGGCGGACGCGTCGGCGGCGGCCTCGGTGCGCAGCCGATCGGCCTCCGTCTCCGCCTGCTGCTGCAGCGTACGGATCCGCTCGGCGGCCTCGGCCCGCAGCCGCTCGGCCTCCTCCGAGGCCTCACGGCGGATACGGGAGGCTTCCTCGCGTGCGTCGGTCAGCGCCTGCTCGGCGGTGGCCAGGCGCTCCTCGGCCTCGGTGTGCAGCCGGGTGAGGTCCTCGGTGGCCTCCGCCTGCCGGGCCGCCACCGCCTGCTCGGTCTCCTCGCGCAGCTCGCGCGCGGCCCGCTCGGCGTCCGCCCTGACCGACTCGGCCTGCTCGGCGGCCTCCTCGCGGTGCCGCTCGGCCTCCTTGCGGGTGCGCTCCAGGGTCTCCTCGGCCTGTCGGCGCAGCGTGGTGGCCCGTTCGATGGCCTCGGTGCGGACCTTCTCGCTGTCGCCCTGCGCCGTGGAGCGCAGCTCGTCGGCGTCGGCCTTCGCCTTGGCCAGCAGCTCCTCGGCGGACTTGGCCGCCTCCTCGATCTGCACCACGGCCTCGCGCCGGGCCTCGGCGCGGATCCGCTCGCCCTCGGCCACCGCGTCGGCCCGCAGCTGCTCGGCCTCGCCGCGCAGCCGGCGGGCCTCCTCCTGCAGCTCGACCGTCTTGGCGCGGTACTCCTTGGTGTCGTCCTTGGCGGCGCCCTTGAGCTGCTCGGCGATGCCCTGCGCCTCGGCGCGCAGCCGGTCCGCCTCGGCCTCGGCCTCCTTGCGGATCCGCTCGGCCTCCTCGGCCGCCGCCTTGGTGGTCCTCCTGGCGTCCTCCGACGCCCTGTTCAGCACGTCCTCGGCGGTCTTCGCCGCCTTGGACAGCTGGGTGGCGCTCTCCTCGGCGGTGATCGTGCGGGCCTTCTCGGAGGCCTCCGCGACGATCTTCTCCGCCTCGGCACGGGCGTCCGCGACCAGCTGCTCGGCCTCGGACTTGGTGGTCTCGGCCTCCTTGGTGGCCTCCTCGACCAGCCGGGCGACCTGCTCCTTGGCCGTACGTGTGCGCTGCTCGTTGGCCGACTCGGCACTGGAGAGCGCCCTCGCCGCGGCCTCCTTGGCCTCGACGACCAGCTTCTCCGCCTCGGTCTGCGCCTTGCGCAGCGCCTCCTCGGCCTCGGTCATGCGCTGCTCGGCGGCCCGGCTCAGCTCGGCGGCCTGGCGGCGGGCGGCGTCCGACTCGTTCACCGTGGAGCTGCGCAGCTGCTCGGCGTGGTCGGTGGCCTCCTGGGCCTGGGTGGAGGCGGCGTTCAGCAGCCGCTCGGCGTCGGTGCGGGCGCGGCGCAGGATCTGCTCGGCCTCCGCGCGGGCCGACTCGGCCTCGCCCTGCAGCCGCTGCCGGGCCTCCGCGGTCAGCCGCTCGGCCTCCGCGCGGGCCGCGGCCATCGCCTGCTCGGCCTCCGCGCGGGACTCGTCCAGCAGCCGGCGGGCCTGCTGCTCGGTGCGGGCCCGCAGCTGCTCCGCCCACGCCACGTTCTCGTTGACGTGCGACTCGACGGTCTGCCGGCGCTCGGCGAGCTCCTGGTCGAGCTGCTGGCGGCGGGTCACCGCCTCCTGGTGCAGCTCCGCCTGCAGCCGCGCGGCCTGCTCGGCGTGCTCCTGGAGAATGCGCTGGGTCTGTGCCCGGGCCTGGCTCAGCTCGCGCTCGGCGTCCGCGCGGATCTGGTCGGCCTGCATCTGCGCGTTGCGCAGCAACTGCTCGGCCTGGTAGCCGATGTCACCGCCGTCGTAGGCGGGCCGGGACATGAGGGTGCGGCGCGCCTCGTGCAGCTTGGCGCGCAGCACCTCGACCTGGTAGCCGAGGTCATCGGCGTGCTGGATCGCCTTTTCCCGCTCGGTCTTCAGCCGCTCCATCTCGGCCTCGAACCGAGAGAGGTGGTCGACGTCAGCCGCCGGCTCTCGCTCCTGGCGTTCGTAGCCCCGCACTGCGCGGTCCCATCCGTCCCCTGGTCGCAAGCCTGTCCAAACGAGCTCCGTCCATCCGCCGAACGGGGCCCCCGGGGAATGGTGTCAGATCAACGGCGGAGCACGGGCTGCCGCCCCGACGCACGTCCCCCGAAACCCGGACCCCGGAAAGCGGCCATCCCCGTTCCGGGGACGGCCGCCCCCAACCCTACCGGCCCTTTTGTACGTGAGTCAGTGCCCAGTCGACTCAACCGGCGCCGAATTGGACCCTCCCCCAGCTGAAGCAAGGGGATTCCTGGCTCAAGCAGCTCGTTCGCTCGACGAGCGGGCGAGTCCGACGCTCCCAGCACCAGCCGGGACGGAACCTGCCCGGTTGCCCATCAGGACAAGGAGACGCGCGTGCTCGGCTCTCGCACGCACGGCAGTGAGCGTACCCGGCCGTGAGGGCACTCTTCCGCCATTCGGGGCAAACCCTCAGGGGGTTCGGGAGGTGACCAGTTCTGTCAGCACACCGTGACAATCCTTGGGGTGCAGGAAGGTGATCCGTGACCCCATGGAGCCGCGTCGCGGCTCCTCGTACAGAACGCGTACGCCCTTCTCCCGGATGGCCGCGGCGTCCGCGTCGACATCCGCCGTACCGAAGGCGATGTGGTGCACGCCCTCGCCGTTCTTCGCCAGCCACTTGGCGACGGTGGAGTCCTCGCGGGTGGGCTCGAGTAGCTGCAGGTAGGACGCCCCGCCGTCGGACGTCTCGTTGATCTTGAGCATGGCCTCGCGCACGCCCTGCTCCTCGTTGACCTCGGTGTGGAACACCTCGAAGCCGTACGTGGCCCGGTAGAACTCGACGGTGGCGTCGAGGTCGTGGCAGGCGATCCCGATGTGGTCGATTCGCGTCAGCATGGTTTCAGTGCAGCGCGCATCGGGTGGTTACGCAACGTGCGCGCGATCACACCGGCCGCCGGATGACGGGGCGGACAACCCCTCAGTACATTCGAAGTAAACCCTCGTTCACTCCTCGGCTGTCCAGCCGGAAGGGGATCGCAGCTCATGTCTTCTGGAACCTCAGCAACGTCCGGAACGAACAACTCGGTGATCGTCGCGGGCGCCCGTACGCCCATGGGACGACTGCTCGGCTCGCTCAAGTCCTTCTCCGGAGCCGACCTCGGCGGCTTCGCGATCAAGGCCGCCCTCGACCGTGCGGGGATCGGCGGCGACCAGGTGCAGTACGTCATCATGGGCCAGGTGCTGCAGGCCGGGGCGGGGCAGATCCCGGCACGCCAGGCCGCGGTCAAGGCAGGCATCCCGATGAACGTCCCGGCACTCACCGTCAACAAGGTGTGCCTGTCCGGCCTGGACGCCATCGCGCTGGCCGACCAGCTGATCCGTGCGGGTGAATTCGACGTGATCGTCGCCGGCGGCCAGGAGTCCATGACCAACGCCCCCCACCTGCTGCCCAAGTCTCGCGAGGGCTACAAGTACGGCGCCGTGCAGTTGCTCGACGCCATGGCCCACGACGGCCTGACCGACTCCTTCGAGAACATCGCCATGGGCGAGTCGACCGAGAAGCACAACACCCGCCTGGGCATCGAGCGCGCCGAGCAGGACGAGATCGCCGCCCTCTCCCACCAGCGGGCCGCCGCCGCGCAGAAGAACGGCGTCTTCGAGGCCGAGATCACCCCCGTGGAGATCCCGCAGCGCAAGGGCGACCCGGTCCTGTTCAGCAAGGACGAGGGCATCCGCGGCGACACCACCGCCGAGTCGCTGGGCAAGCTGCGCCCGGCCTTCACCAAGGACGGCACGATCACGGCCGGCTCCTCCTCGCAGATCTCCGACGGCGCCGCCGCCGTGGTCGTGATGAGCAAGGCCAAGGCGCAGGAGCTGGGCCTGGAGTGGATCGCCGAGATCGGCGCCCACGGCAATGTGGCCGGCCCGGACAACTCCCTGCAGTCGCAGCCGTCCAACGCGATCCTGCACGCCCTGAAGAAGGAGGGCCTGGACGTCTCCGACCTCGACCTCATCGAGATCAACGAGGCGTTCGCCGCGGTCGCCGTGCAGTCAATGAAGGACCTCGGCGTGTCCACGGAAAAGGTGAACGTGAACGGCGGCGCCATCGCCCTGGGTCACCCGATCGGGATGTCCGGCGCCCGTCTCGTCCTGCACCTGGCCCTGGAGCTGAAGCGGCGCGGCGGCGGCGTCGGCGCGGCCGCGCTGTGCGGCGGCGGCGGTCAGGGTGACGCGCTGATCGTCCGGGTACCGAAGGGGTAACGGACACCGACACCGAAGGCGCAACGGACGCCGAGGGCGCAAGCCCCCCTTCGACCGCCCCCTCGTACGACCCCCTCGAACGCGCACGGCGTACGAGGACCAAGTGAACGGAGTTGTGATGCAGGACGTCTCCTCTCTGGTGGCCCAGGCCAGGGAAGGCCGGCCGAGGGCCGTGGCCCGGCTGATCTCCTTGGTGGAGGGGGCGTCCCCGCAGTTGCGGGAGGTCATGCGGACGCTCGCCCCGCTCACCGGCAACGCCTACGTCGTCGGCCTCACCGGCTCCCCGGGCGTGGGCAAGTCGACGTCCACCTCGGCGCTGGTGACGGCGTACCGCAAGCAGGGCAAGCGGGTCGGCGTCCTGGCCGTCGACCCGTCCTCGCCCTTCTCCGGCGGCGCCCTGCTCGGCGACCGCGTCCGCATGTCGGAGCACGCCTCCGACCCGGGCGTCTACATCCGCTCCATGGCCAGCCGCGGCCACCTGGGCGGCCTCGCCTGGGCCGCCCCGCAGGCGATCCGCGTACTGGACGCGGCGGGCTGCGACGTGGTCCTGGTCGAGACGGTCGGCGTGGGCCAGTCGGAGGTGGAGATCGCCTCCCAGGCGGACACCTCGGTCGTCCTGCTGGCCCCGGGCATGGGCGACGGCATCCAGGCGGCCAAGGCCGGCATCCTGGAGATCGGCGACGTCTTCGTCGTCAACAAGGCCGACCGGGACGGCGCGGACGCCACCGCCCGCGAGCTGAACCACATGCTGGGCCTCGGCGAGGCCCGCGGCCCCGGCGACTGGCGCCCGCCCATCGTCAAGACGGTGGCGGCCCGCGCCGAGGGCGTCGACGAGGTCGTGGAGGCCCTGGAGAAGCACCGCGCGTGGATGGAGGAGCGCGGCGTCCTGGCGGAGCGGCGCCGGGCCCGTGCCGCCCGCGAGGTGGAGACGATCGCGGTCACCGCCCTGCGCGAACGCATCGGCGACCTCCACGGCGACCGCCGCCTGGCCGCTCTCGCGGAGAGGATCGTGGCGGGAGAGCTGGACCCGTACAGCGCGGCGGACGAACTGGTGGCGGGCCTGACACGGGCCTAGCCCACGGGCAGAACGACAGGCGGGCCCCTCGGGGCCCGCCTGTCGTTCTG
>NZ_QFDQ01000221.1 GCF_003270085.1 Streptomyces triticisoli
GGAGCGCCGTAGCCGGGCCGGCCCCAGCCGGGGCCGGGCGGTGGCGGCGGTGGGGTCTGGCCGGGGGCCGGGGCTCCCGTGGGTGCGGACCACTGGCCGGGCGGCGGCTGCTCCTTGGACCACTTCACGCCGGGGCTCTGCGGCTGTTCGCCCGGCTGGTCCGTGGGCTGCGCGGGGCCGGGGTGGCCGGCGGCGTCGGCAGGCCCGGAGCCACTCGGCTCCTGTCCGTCGGACGGGGCGGATCCGGGCGAGGACCAGCCCGGAGTGTCTTTCATCGTCGCTCCTTCACGGTGCCCGTCCGCGGTCGCGGCGGCAGGTTGGCAGCCATCGTGCCATGGGGTGGTCTTCGGATGACCGGCGGTGGTGGCGGCTGAGTACCTTCAATTGTCCGCCGGATACGGGGCAGACTGACGACATGGCTCATCAGTACGCGCAGACCCGCGAGGACAACCGGCCGGCCGGGACACCGGCGATCCGCTGGGAGGAGCCGCCCGAGGGCCCGGTCCTGGTTCTCCTCGACCAGACGAGGCTGCCCGCCGAGGAGGTCGAGCTGGTGTGCACGGACGCCTCCGCGCTGGTGGAGGCGATCCGGTCGCTGGCCGTGCGCGGGGCGCCGCTGCTGGGCATCGCCGGGGCGTACGGCGTCGCGCTCGCCGCCGCGCGCGGCTTCGACGTGGACGAGGCCGCGACGGCGCTGGCGGGTGCACGGCCCACGGCGGTCAACCTCTCCGTCGGTGTGCGCCGGGCGCGGTCCGCTCATCAGGCGGTGCTCGCCAGGACCGGCGACGTCCGGCAGGCCGCTTCGGCGGCGTTGGCCGCGGCACGTCAGTTGCATCAGGAGGACGCCCGGGCCAGTGCGCGGATGGCCGAGCACGGGCTGGCGCTCCTGGACGAGTTGCAGTCCGGGGGCGGGCACCGCGTCCTCACGCACTGCAACACCGGGTCACTGGTGTCGGGCGGGGAGGGGACGGCGTTCGCGGTGGCGCTCGCGGCGCACCGCGTGGGGCGGCTGCGGCGGCTGTGGGTGGACGAGACCCGGCCGCTGTTCCAGGGTGCGCGGCTGACGGCGTACGAGGCGGCCCGCAAGGGCATGGCGTACACCCTGCTCACGGACAACGCGGCGGGCTCGCTGTTCGCGGCCGGTGAGGTGGACGCCGTGCTGGTCGGCGCGGACCGTATCGCCGCCGACGGCTCGGTGGCGAATAAGGTGGGCAGCTATCCGCTCGCGGTGCTCGCGCGCTACCACCACGTGCCGTTCATCGTGGTGGCGCCGGTGACGACGGTGGATCCGGAGACCCCCAACGGTGCGGCGATCGAGGTCGAGCAGCGCCCGGGCTACGAGGTGACCGAGATCATCGCGCCTCAGGTCCCGGTCACGGGAGCCGGCGGCGGCATCCCGGTCGCGCCGCTGGGAACGCAGGCCTACAACCCGGCGTTCGACGTGACCCCGCCCGAGCTGGTGACCGCGATCGTCACCGAGGAGGGCACCGTCTCGCCGGTGACGGCCGAGGGCCTGGCCGAACTGTGCGCCAGGTCGCGGCAGGCGGCGGCCGAGTAGGGGCGGCGTCCCGTTCTCGGGGTGAGGGCAGACAGTAGCGAGTCGGTACGACTATCGTCACAGGACAGTGAACTCCCTCACCTGGATCTTCGCAGCCGTTACGAGAATGGGATGATGTCGTTTATGAAGGGACGAGTCCTTGTCGTCGACGACGACACCGCACTGGCCGAGATGCTCGGGATCGTGCTGCGTGGTGAAGGTTTCGAGCCGTCTTTCGTAGCCGACGGCGACAAGGCGCTGGCCGCTTTCCGTGAGACCAAGCCCGACCTGGTGCTGCTGGACCTGATGCTGCCCGGCCGGGACGGCATCGAGGTGTGCCGCCTGATCAGGGCGGAGTCCGGGGTGCCGATCGTGATGCTGACGGCCAAGAGCGACACCGTGGACGTGGTGGTGGGCCTGGAGTCCGGCGCCGACGACTACGTCGTGAAGCCGTTCAAGCCGAAGGAGCTCGTGGCCCGTATACGGGCGCGGCTGCGCAGGTCGGAGGAGCCGGCACCGGAGCAGCTCGCCATCGGCGACCTCGTCATCGACGTGGCCGGTCACTCCGTGAAGCGGGACGGGCAGTCGATCGCGCTGACGCCGCTGGAGTTCGATCTGCTGGTCGCCCTGGCCCGCAAGCCGTGGCAGGTGTTCACCCGCGAGGTGCTCCTGGAGCAGGTCTGGGGCTACCGGCACGCGGCCGACACCCGCCTGGTGAACGTGCACGTGCAGCGACTGCGCTCCAAGGTCGAGAAGGACCCGGAGAAGCCCGAGATCGTAGTGACCGTCCGTGGTGTCGGCTACAAGGCCGGACCGAGCTGACGTGTCGGGGGACAGTGCCGCTTCGACGCCCGGAGGGACCGGGGCCCGCGCGGAGCGGCCTGTCGGCCGGACGAGTGCGGGTTCCCGCTGGGGGCGCCTCCTGGACGGCGGGCTGCTGCACGGCGGCGTGCAGGGCAGCCCGGTCCTGCGTCTCTTCCTGCGCTGGGTGCGCCGGCCGCTGCTGCCCGTCATGAGGCTGTGGCGGCGCAACATCCAGCTCAGGGTCGTCGTCACCACGCTGCTGATGTCGCTGGGCGTCGTCCTGCTGCTCGGTTTCGTCGTCATCGGCCAGGTGCGCAACGGGCTGCTGGACGCCAAGGTGAAGGCGTCGCAGAGCCAGGCCACCGGCGGTTTCGCGGCGGCCAAGCAGGGGGCCGACGAGGAGGCGACCGTCACCGCCGACGCCGCCTCCACGACGGACGGCCGCTCCTCGCAGAACGTCATCCAGTGGATGAGCGACCTGGTGTCCTCGCTGTCAAGCGGTGGCCAGGGAGCCTTCGACGTGGTCACACTGCCCGCGGGCGACAACAGCGGCGGCGGGCGCGGTCCGCGCGCCTCCGGCGGCGTGGACCCGACGGCGAGCATCCCCGAGGAACTGCGGGCGAGGATCAACGGCAGCATGGTGGCCGCCCAGAGCTACGCCCGCATCGTCTACAAGGACAGCGACAAGGGCTCCCAGCCCGCGCTGGTCATCGGCAAGCAGGTCAACGACCCCAACGGTGACCCGTACCAGCTGTACTACCTCTTCCCGCTCAGTCAGGAGGAGAAGTCGCTGAGCCTGGTCAAGGGCACTCTCGCGACGGCCGGTCTCTTCGTCGTCGTACTGCTCGGGGCCATCGCCTGGCTGGTGGTGCGGCAGGTCGTCACGCCGGTGCGGATGGCGGCCGGGGTCGCCGAGCGGCTGTCGGCCGGGCGGCTGCAGGAGCGGATGAAGGTCACCGGCGAGGACGACATCGCGCGGCTCGGCGAGGCCTTCAACAAGATGGCGCAGAACCTGCAGCTGAAGATCCAGCAGCTGGAGGACCTGTCGCGGATGCAGCGCCGGTTCGTCTCCGACGTCTCGCACGAGCTGCGCACGCCGCTGACGACCGTGCGGATGGCCGCCGACGTCATCCATGAGGCGCGCGAGGACTTCGACCCGGTCACCGCCCGCTCGGCGGAGTTGCTCGCCGACCAGCTGGACCGGTTCGAGTCGCTGCTCGCCGATCTGCTGGAGATCAGCCGTTTCGACGCGGGTGCGGCGGCGTTGGAGGCCGAGCCGATCGACCTGCGGGAGGTCGTGCACCGGGTCGTCAGCGGTGCGGAGCCGCTGGCCGAGCGCAAGGGCACCCGGATCCGGGTCGTCGGTGACCAGCAGCCCATCGTGGCGGAGGCCGACGCGCGGCGTGTGGAGCGCGTTCTGCGCAACCTGGTCGTCAACGCCGTGGAGCACGGCGAGGGCAGGGATGTCGTCGTCAAGCTCGCCGCGGCCGGCGGTGCGGTCGCGGTCGCGGTGCGCGACTACGGCGTCGGGCTCAAGCCGGGCGAGGCGACCCGTGTCTTCAGCCGCTTCTGGCGGGCGGACCCGGCACGCGCGCGTACCACGGGCGGTACGGGCCTGGGGCTGTCGATCGCCCTGGAGGACGCCCGGCTGCACGGCGGCTGGCTGCAGGCATGGGGCGAGCCGGGCGGTGGCTCGCAGTTCCGGCTGACGCTGCCCAGGACCGCGGACGAGCCGCTGCGGGGCTCGCCCATACCGCTGGAGCCCAAGGACTCGCGGCGCAACCGCGGACTCGACGACGCCGGTCTGCCCAGCGGGGGAGAGAAGCGTGCCACCGTGCCGGTGCAGGCGACGGGTGACCGTATGGCCTCGCCGCGGGACCCGATCGCGTCGCGGCCGGCCGAGGCGACCCCCACGGCCGACCCGACGGCGCTGCCCGGCAACGGCGCGCGCGTGGTGCCCCGGCCGGCCTCGGGCGCGCGACGGCAGGAGGCCGTGCCCGCGGTGGAGACGGCGGGGAACGACTCGGAGGGCTCCGCGGATCCGGAGGGAGTCGGGCCGCGGGACGTGACGCAGCAAGGGGAGGTATTTCGTGGGCGCTGACCGCGAGGGGGGCGTGCGGCGGCCGGTGCGCGCGGTGGCGTACGCCGTCTGTGGGGTCGTACTGCTGGCGGGGTGCGCCACGATGCCCGACAGCGGGGACCTGAGGGATGTGGAGTCCACTCCGCGTCAGGACACCGAGGTACGGGTGTTCGCCATGCCGCCCGCGGAGGGCGCCCAGCCCGCGGAGATCCTTCAGGGCTTCCTGGAGGCGCTGACCAGCGACGATCCGCAGTATGCGACGGCCCGCCAGTACCTGACGGGAGCGGCCGCGCGGCAGTGGCGGCCGGAGTCGTCCACGACCGTGCTCGCCGGCGGCCCGGGCATCCAGGCCGACCGCAGGGCGGGACGCGACGACACTGACGACTACGCGTTCACGCTGACCGGCAGCAAGGTGGCCCGGGTGGACGAGCAGCAGTCGTACACGCCGTTGGCCGGCCCCTACAGCCAGCCGGTGCATCTGACGCGGGACAAGAAGAGCAGGCAGTGGCGCATCGACGTGCTGCCGCAGGGCGTCGTCATGGGACAGTCGGACTTTCAGCGCAACTACATGTCCGTCAACAAGTACTACTTCGCCTCCGGTACCTGGGCGGAGTCGGGGACGTCGGCGACAGCCGTCGCCGATCCCGTCTACGTGCGCCGGCGCGTGGACGCGATGACGCAGATGGTGCGCTCCGTGCTGGCCGGGCCCACGAGCTGGCTCGAGCCGGTGGTCAGGTCGAGCTTCCCGACCGGTACGGCGCTGAGTGGCGGCGTCACCGCGCTGACACCCGACGACCAGAACAAGCTGACCGTGCCGCTGAACGGCAAGGCAGCCGGGGTGGGGCGCGAGAAGTGCGGGGAGATGGCGACCCAGCTGCTGTTCACACTGCAGAACCTGACGCCCACGGTGGACACGGTCGAGCTGCAGGCCGACGGCAGCACCTTGTGCGCGCTCGGGCTCGGAGAGGACCGGGCCGGGAGCGTCGCCAGGCGCGGGTCGGTGAAGCGGTCCGACTACCTGTACTTCGTCGACGACAAGCACCGGCTGGTGCGGATGTCCGGCGCCGGCGTCGGCGCAGAACCGGTGCCGGGCGCGCTGGGCGAGGGCGTCCAGCCTCTCGGGTCGGCGGCCGTGTCGTGGGACGAGCGCACCGCGGCAGGGGTCAGCTCCGACGGGAAGTCGCTGTTCGTGGGCTCGCTGGTGGCGGGCGACCCGCTCGAGCCACCCGTGCTGCAGAGCCGCGGCACGACCGAGGACGATCGGCTGACGGCGCCGAGCTGGGACGTGCGCGGCGACCTGTGGGTGGCCGACCGCAATCCCGCCCAGCCGCAGCTGCTGGTGCTGGAACAGGGCGCGGGGAAGCCGCTCGACGTGCGCGTTCCCGGGCTGAACGGACGCGTCGACGCGGTGCGGGTGGCCGCCGACGGGGTGCGGATCGCACTCGTCGTGCGGGCGAAGGACGACAGCAAGTCCCTGCTCATCGGGCGGATCGAACGGGACGACAGTTCCGGGGACCGGCCGGTGGTGTCGGTGCTGGAGCTGCGTTCGGCGGCGCCGGAGCTGGAGGACGTCACCGCCATGTCGTGGGCCGGTGACAGTCGGCTCGTGGTGGCCGGGCGAGAGCAGGGGGGCGTGCAGACGATGCGGTACGTCCAGGTCGACGGCTCCACGCCCAAGGGCCCGGCGCCCGCCGCACTCACCGGGGTGCAGTCGATCGCCGCGTCCGAGGACGACCGGCTTCCGCTGGTGGCGTACTCGTCGGAGGACGGGATCGTCCGGCTGCCGTCCGGGGCGCAGTGGCAGAAGGTGGTCAAGGACGGGTGGGCGCCGGTCTATCCCGGCTGAGCGCTCCTCCTGCCTCTGCCCTGCTGCTGTCCCGGCTGAGGGTTCCTTCGTCGTCCGTGTGGGGGACGCTCCGGTCGTTGTGAGCGGAGTTGTCCACAGGGTGTTGTCCACAGGGCTGGCCGGGACGGCGCGGCGTTGGCACAGTGGAGTGCATGCGCGGGTGGTGGCAGGACCTGACCGACCTGGTACTGCCGGCCGAGTGCGGGGGCTGCGGCCGGCCTCGCACGGTGTTCTGTCCCCAGTGCCGGACCGCCCTGAGCGGGGGCGCACCATGCCGGGTGCGTCCGGTGCCGGAGCCGCTCGGGCTGCCGGCGGTGTACGCGGCGGCTCCGTACGAGGATGCGGTCAGGGCGGCCCTGCTCGCCCACAAGGAACGGGGCGCACTGGCTCTCGCGCGCCCGCTGGGCACGGCGCTGGCGGGTGTGGTGGGGGCCGGGCTGCGGGCGGCCGTGGCAGGGGCAGGAGCAGGAGCAGGAACAGCGGGCGCGGGGCTGTCGTGGACGGTGGGTGGGACCGTGCTGCTGGTTCCCGTGCCGTCCGCGAGGTGGGCTGTGCGGGCCCGCGGGCATGATCCGGCGCGGCGGATCGCGCTCGCGGCGGCCGGTGAGCTGCGGCGGTCCGGGACGCCGGCCAGGACGCTGGCCGTGCTGCGCCAGCGGCGCGCCGTGGCCGACCAGTCGGGGCTGGACTCCCGGCAGCGGCTGGACAACCTCTCCGGTGCGCTCCAGGTGGCCGCGGGTGGTGCGGGGCTGCTGCTGAGCGGCCCGGTGGTGCTGGTCGACGACCTCATGACGACGGGCGCCTCCCTGACGGAAGCGGCACGTGCGGTGAAAGCGGCTGTGTACGCGGTGCGGACTCGGGAAGGGATGAGGGAACGGAAGTCCGGAGCGATGCGGGAAGCAACGCAGAAGGAGGGGAACTCGGTGTACGGCGCACTGGAAAACGGGGGTGCGTACGGCGCCGGTGACGTGATCTGTGCGGCCGTCGTCGCGGCTTCTCCGGATTCCTTCGAAATAAACCGGAACTGACTGTGAACTTGCGTCGTTGCAGGTAACGAGAGGGGTAATTCACCTGAACGGAGGTACGCCGCAGTAGAGGGTGACGTCATCTGTCCGGGCGAGATATGTTCAGGGTGTGAGGGAAAGGCGCAGGCCATCCCCGTCGTATCCGAATGCCGTGCTGTGGGTTTTCCGTAATCATCCGCACCGGCTGGGTGGAGATCTTGCCCATGGGGGAGGAGGAGGTGGCCGTCACCGAGTCCGAGGTTCCGGGATCACCGGAACCGGGTGCGAAAAGGGAGATGCTCCGCCGGTCGGCGGAGCGATCCGGGAACGGAGTTCTGCGTGGACATCGTCGTCAAGGGCCGCAAGACCGAGGTGCCCGAGCGGTTCCGCAAGCACGTGGCCGAGAAGCTGAACCTGGAGAAGATCCAGAAGCTCGATGGCAAGGTGATCAGCCTCGACGTCGAGGTGTCCAGGGAGCCCAACCCCCGACAGGCCGACCGCAGTGACCGAGTGGAGATCACGCTCCGCTCCCGCGGTCCGGTGATCCGGGCGGAGGCAGCGGCCAGCGATCCGTACGCGGCACTCGACCTGGCGGCGGAGAAGCTGGGTGCCCGGCTGCGCAAGCAGCACGACAAGCGTTTCTCGCGACGCGGAGCGCGCCGGATCTCGGCCGCCGAGGTCCCCGACCACGTCCCGGGCGCGGCGACGCTGAACGGCAGCGGCCAGACCGCCACGGAAGAGGAAGCGGGCCAGGTGCCCACCAAGAAGGTCGGCTCGCTGGAGGTGCAGGGGGAAGGCCCCCTCATCGTCCGCGAGAAGACCCACGTCGCCTCCCCGATGACCCTCGACCAGGCCCTCTACGAGATGGAGCTGGTCGGGCACGACTTCTATCTGTTCGTCGACTCCGAGACCAAGGAACCCAGCGTCGTCTATCGACGGCACGCCTACGACTACGGCGTGATCCACCTCAGGACGGACACGATGGTCACTGAGGCGCACTCTCCCGAGGCGGGCGGCACACTGGGCGGCTGACCCACCCGGCCGACAGCTGAGACGGTGCCCCTGGATGCGCGTGTGCGCCCCCAGGGGCACCGGCGTGCGACCCCTTCGCGCCCCGCTTGGGCACCGCAGTGTCGGCCGGACATGGAATCATGGCGGCAACGGCTCAACGGATGGGCTGTTGCCTTGGGTTGGCCACGGCACCGCACACCAGGCCACAGCCTCAGGGGGAGGACAACGATGGCGGACAGCTTCGGACCGATGCGGGGCGAGGATGCCGACGATGGCGTCGTCGGCGCGGGCCCGGACGCGGGCACTGCGCGCAAGGAGCCGATCAGAGTCCTTGTCGTGGACGACCACGCCCTCTTCCGCCGCGGCCTGGAGATCGTGCTCGCCGCCGAGGAGGACATCCAGGTGGTCGGCGAGGCGGGTGACGGTGCCGAGGCCGTGGACAAGGCCGCCGACCTGCTGCCCGACATCGTGCTGATGGACGTACGGATGCCCAAGCGCGGCGGGATCGAGGCGTGCACCTCCATCAAGGAGGTCGCCCCCAGCGCCAAGATCATCATGCTGACGATAAGCGACGAGGAGGCCGACCTCTACGACGCGATCAAGGCGGGCGCGACCGGCTACCTGCTCAAGGAGATCTCCACGGACGAGGTGGCCACCGCCATCCGCGCCGTGGCCGACGGCCAGTCGCAGATCAGTCCGTCCATGGCGTCCAAGCTGCTCACCGAGTTCAAGTCGATGATCCAGCGGACCGACGAGCGTCGCCTCGTCCCCGCTCCCCGGCTGACCGACCGTGAGCTGGAGGTCCTCAAGCTCGTCGCCACGGGGATGAACAACCGGGACATCGCCAAGGAGCTGTTCATCTCCGAGAACACCGTGAAGAACCACGTGCGCAACATCCTGGAGAAGCTCCAGCTGCACTCCAGGATGGAGGCGGTGGTGTACGCGATGCGGGAGAAGATCCTCGAGATCCGCTGACGCTCAGCCGAGCGCGCGGGCCAGCTCCCGGGCCAGGGGTTCGCGCAGCTCGGGCGCGTCCACCCGCTCCACGCGTACGTCCGTGCAGTCCACCCAGCCCGCCGCCTCGACGAGGGCCTGGGCGACCGCGGGTACGGATCCGGCGCCGTCCAGGGTGACCTGCTTGGCGACCAGGGTGCGGCCCTCGCGGGCGGGGTCGACGCGGCCGACGAGGCGGCCTCCGGCGAGCACCGGCATCGCGAAGTAGCCGTGGACCCGCTTGGGTTTGGGGACGTAGGCCTCCAGGCGGTGGATGAAGCCGAAGATCCGCTCGGTGCGGGCCCGCTCCCAGACCAGGGAGTCGAAGGGGGACAACAGGGTGGTCCGGTGCCGGCCGCGCGGGGCCGTCCCGAGCGCCGCCGGGTCCGCCCAGGCCGGTTTCCCCCAGCCCTCGACCGTCACCGGGACCAGCCCCGAGTCCGCTATCACCGCGTCGACCTGCTCGCCCTTGAGACGGTGGTAGTCCGCGATGTCCGCGCGCGTGCCCACGCCCAGGGACTGGCCGGCCAGACGGACCAGGCGGCGCAGGCACTCGCTGTCGTCCAGTTCGTCGTGCAGCAGCTGCTCCGGGACGGCGCGCTCGGCGAGGTCGTACACCCGCTTCCAGCCCCGGCGCTCAACGCAGACCACCTCGCCGTACATCAGGGCGCGCTCGACGGCGACCTTGGAGCCGGACCAGTCCCACCACTCGCTGGTCTTCTTCGCGCCGCCCAGCTCAGTCGCCGTCAGCGGGCCCTCGGCGCGCAACTGCTTGATGACCTGCTCGTAGGCGCCGTCGGGCAGTTCGTGGTTCCAGTGCGGGCGGTTGCGGTAGGCGCGGCGGCGGAAGGCGAAGTGCGGCCACTCCTCGATGGGCAGGAGGCAGGCGGCGTGCGACCAGTACTCGAAGGCGTGCGTGCCGGTCCAGTAGGCGCGGTCGACGGTCGCGCGGCCGACCGCGCCCAGACGCGCGTAGGGCACGAGTTCGTGGGAGCGGGCGAGGACCGAGATCGTGTCGAGCTGGACGGCGCCGAGGTGACGCAGGACGCCGCGCACCCCGGCCCGCCGGTCCGGCGCGCCGAGGAAGCCCTGGGCCCGCAGAGCGATGCGGCGGGCTTCGTCCGCCGAGAGGTCGGTGGTGGGGCGCGGGAGGGAGGTCATGGCTCCGCACGATAGGGGGTGGCACTGACAGCGCGGGTTGAACTGGGCGTTCGTCCCCGACGCCCGGGTCCCCGACGCCCGGGTCCCCGGCGCTCGGGTTCCTGGCGCTCGGGTTCCTGGCGCCTTCGTCCCCGATGCCGTTGTCCCCGATGTCTACGCGGGCGCCGGCAGGTACGGCGCCGTCGGCGGCAGGCCCAGGTCGGACGGCAGCAGGGAGCCCACCCAGCAGTCGCGTCGTACTCCCCTGCTGTCGAGGGCGGAGCGCAGAGTGCCCTCCAGGGTGAAGCCCACCCGTTCGGCCACCGCGCGGGAGGCGTTGTTGCCGACCTCGGCGCGCCATTCCAGGCGGTCGACGGCGAGTCGGGTGAAGGCCCAGCGGGCGACGGCGAGGGCGGCCTCGGTCACGTAGCCGTTGCCGCGGTGTTCCTTCGTGACCCAGAAGAACACGGAGCCGTCGGCCCATCCCTGGGGAACCATCTGTTCGGTGAAGTGCCGCGCGTGCTCGGGCAGGTAGGGCGAGGGGAGCTGGGAGAGCCAGCGCCCGATGTCGGGGTCCTGCGCGGCGGCGTACACGGCGTCGGCGTCCTGGGCGCCGATGGCGCGCAGGAGCAGGCGGTCGGTGGTGAGCGTGACGGGTTCCATCGGCCGATTCTCCTCGGGGCCGCGACAGGGCACCATCATTTTTCGCCCTGAGTGAGTGGGCGATCACAATTCGCGTAAATCTTCGGGGGAAGGCGGCACCATCCGCGGCCCCCGGACGTTGTCCTCTGTGTAGCCCTCGCGGTGCAGTGGACACGTGCCCTGCGGCAGGCCCTCCCGACTCGGCCGTGTCCTCGCATACGATGGCCGTTGCTCAGTCCGTCAAATGGAAACCGACCGTCCCAGGCCCGACCGGCAAGGAGACCAACCCCCGTGTCCGTCCTCTCGAAGATCATGCGTGCAGGCGAAGGCAAGATCCTGCGCAAGCTGCACCGCATCGCGGACCAGGTCAACTCCATCGAAGAGGATTTCATCAGCCTCTCCGACGCCGAGCTGCGGGCCCTCACCGATGAGTACAAGCAGCGGTACGCCGACGGTGAGAGCCTGGACGACCTGCTGCCCGAGGCCTTCGCCACGGTCCGCGAGGCCGCCAAGCGCGTCCTGGGCCAGCGGCACTACGACGTCCAGATCATGGGCGGCGCCGCCCTGCACATGGGCTACGTGGCCGAGATGAAGACCGGTGAGGGCAAGACCCTCGTCGGCACCCTGCCGGCGTATCTGAACGCCCTGGCCGGCAAGGGCGTCCACATCATCACGGTCAACGACTACCTGGCCGAGCGCGACTCCGAGATGATGGGCCGCGTCCACCGTTTCCTGGGGTTGGACGTCGGCTGCATCCTGGCCAACATGACGCCGGCTCAGCGCCGCGAGCAGTACCACTGCGACATCACCTACGGCACGAACAACGAGTTCGGCTTCGACTACCTGCGCGACAACATGGCCTGGTCGAAGGACGAGCTGGTCCAGCGCGGGCACAACTTCGCCGTCGTCGACGAGGTCGACTCGATCCTCGTCGACGAGGCCCGTACGCCGCTGATCATCTCCGGCCCGGCCGACCAGGCCACCAAGTGGTACGGCGACTTCGCCAAGCTGGTCAAGCGCCTCAAGCGCGGCGAGGCCGGCCAGCCGCTCAAGGGCATCGAGGAGACCGGCGACTACGACGTCGACGAGAAGAAGCGCACCGTCGCCATCCACGAGTCCGGTGTCAGCAAGGTCGAGGACTGGCTGGGCATCGACAACCTGTACGAGTCGGTGAACACCCCGCTCGTGGGCTACCTCAACAACGCCATCAAGGCCAAGGAGCTTTTCAAGCGCGACAAGGACTACGTCATCATCGACGACGAAGTCATGATCGTCGATGAGCACACCGGCCGTATCCTCGCCGGCCGCCGTTACAACGAGGGCATGCACCAGGCGATCGAGGCGAAGGAGGGCGTGCCGATCAAGGACGAGAATCAGACGCTCGCCACGATCACGCTCCAGAACTTCTTCCGCCTCTACAAGCGCCAAGACCACAAGGGCAAGGAACTGCCCGGCCTGTCCGGCATGACCGGTACGGCGATGACCGAGGCGGCCGAGTTCCACCAGATCTACAAGCTCGGCGTGGTGCCCATCCCGACCAACCGGCCGATGATCCGCAAGGACCAGTCGGACCTCATCTACCGCACCGAGGTCGCCAAGTTCGAGGCGGTCGTCGACGACATCGCCGAGAAGCACGAGAAGGGGCAGCCGATCCTGGTCGGCACCACCTCGGTGGAGAAGTCCGAGTACCTCTCGCAGCAGCTCAGCAAGCGGGGCGTCCAGCACGAGGTCCTCAACGCCAAGCACCATGAGCGCGAGGCGTCGATCGTCGCCCAGGCCGGCCGCAAGGGCGCGGTGACCGTGGCGACGAACATGGCCGGCCGCGGTACGGACATCAAGCTCGGCGGCAACCCCGAGGACCTCGCCGAGGCCGAGCTGCGCCAGCACGGCCTCGACCCCGAGCAGCACATCGAGGAGTGGGCCGCGGCCCTGCCCGAGGCGCTGCGGCGTGCGGAGGAGGCGGTCAAGGCCGAGAAGGAGGAGGTCGAGAAACTCGGCGGGCTCTACGTGCTGGGCACCGAGCGGCACGAGTCGCGCCGCATCGACAACCAGCTGCGCGGTCGTTCCGGTCGTCAGGGCGACCCCGGCGAGTCCCGCTTCTACCTCTCCCTCGGCGACGACCTGATGCGTCTGTTCAAGGCGCAGATGGTCGAGCGCGTGATGGCGATGGCGAACGTCCCGGACGACGTGCCGATCGAGAACAAGATGGTCACGCGCGCGATCGCGTCCGCCCAGTCGCAGGTCGAGCAGCAGAACTTCGAGACCCGCAAGAACGTTCTGAAGTACGACGAGGTCCTCAACCGGCAGCGCGAGGTCATCTACGGCGAGCGGCGCCGCGTCCTGGAGGGCGAGGACCTGCAGGAGCAGGTGCAGCACTTCATGGACGACACGATCGACGCCTACATCCAGGCGGAGACCGCCGAGGGCTTCCCGGAGGACTGGGACCTCGACCGGCTGTGGGGCGCCTTCAAGCAGCTGTACCCGGTGAAGGTCACCGTCGAGGAGCTGGAGGAGGCGGCCGGCGACCGCACGGGTCTGACCGCGGAGTTCATCAGCGAGTCCATCAAGGACGACATCCACGAGCAGTACAAGGCCCGTGAGGAGCAGCTCGGCTCCGAGATCATGCGGGAGCTGGAGCGCCGGGTGGTGCTGTCGGTGCTGGACCGCAAGTGGCGTGAGCACCTCTATGAGATGGACTACCTCCAGGAGGGCATCGGCCTGCGCGCGATGGCGCAGCGGGACCCGCTGGTCGAGTACCAGCGCGAGGGCTTCGACATGTTCACCGCGATGATGGAGGGCATCAAGGAGGAGTCCATCGGCTACCTGTTCAACCTGGAGGTCCAGGTCGAGCAGCAGGTGGAGGAGGTCCCGGTCGAGGACGCCAAGCCGGTGGCCGACCTGGAGAAGCGCGACGCGGTACCGGCGCAGGCCGGAGCGCGTCCGGAGATCCGGGCCAAGGGGCTCGACGCCCCCCAGCGGCGGGAGCTGCACTTCTCCGCGCCGACCGTGGACGGCGAGGGCGGCGTCGTCGAGGGCGAGTTCGTCACCGACGGCGGGCCCGTGCGCTCGGAGGCCGACGGCCTCACGCGCGCGGAGCGCCGCAAGCAGGCCAAGGCGGGCCGCCGCCGCAAGAAGTGACGTGACGCGCAAGGGCCGGGCACCCTCGGGGTGCCCGGCCCTTCGTTTCTCAGGGGAGTTCGTCGTCCGTGTGGGGCAGACGGGGACCGCCCAGCTCCACCGCCGTACAGCGCCAGCGCCGGTCCCGGCCCTGCTCCAGGCGGAACGCCATCGCCCGTAGCTGGTCGCCCGCGCCGATGCGGGCGAAGGCCTCCACGGCGCCCGGGCGGGGCTCGTAGTAGCCGATGTCCCGCACGACCGGGCGTGGGCCACGGGTGCGCAGAGCGCCGCGATCGGCAAGCCAGGCGAGTTCGTCGTACGCCTGGCCCGCGGTGTGCCGGAGCATCCAGTGCACGGGCCGCTGCCCGCTGAGCACGGCGAGAAGCCGATCGGCGAACAGATCGGTGGCAACGGGCAGCGAAGCCGCCCGCAGGGCGGCCTGCGCGTCCACCGCGGCGGCGGTGCCGCGCGCCACGGGGGCGTGGGCCCCCGCCGCCGTCCCGGCAGT
>NZ_QFDQ01000222.1 GCF_003270085.1 Streptomyces triticisoli
GGCCGGGGTGGTCGCCGTGCTGCTGGCGCCTGATCACGCGCACCCCGGCGGCCTCGCCGCGCTGCGCCGGGCGGGCGGGAGCGTGGCCCGGGTCGATGCGGCCGTTGCCGCGATCGACCGGGCCGATCTCGTCGTCGACGGCATCGTCGGCATCGGCGGCAAGGGCGGTCTGCGTGCGGAGGCCGCGCCGCTGGCCGAGCGTGCGGCGCGCTCGCGGGCGGCCGTGGTCGCCGTGGACCTGCCGAGCGGTGTCGAGGCGGACACCGGCGAGGTGCTCGGCGCCGCCGTACGCGCCGACCTGACCGTCACCTTCGGCACGCACAAGCCGGGGCTGCTCATCGATCCGGCGCGCGAGCACGCCGGTACGGTCCGGCTCGTCGACATCGGCCTGGGCCCCGAACTGCCCGCCGAGCCCGAGCTGCAGGCGCTGCAACACGCCGACGTGGCCGGTCTGCTGCCGCTGCCGGCCGCCGAGAGCGACAAGTACCGGCGCGGCGTCGTCGGCATCGCGGCGGGCTCGGCCCGCTACCCGGGCGCGGCCGTGCTCGCCGTGTCGGGCGCGCTGCACGGCGGGGCGGGCGCGGTGCGGTACGTCGGGCCGGCCGGGCAGGCCGTGATCGCCCGCTTCCCGGAGACGCTGGTGTCCGACCAGGGGCCGCACAAGGCGGGGCGCGTGCAGGCGTGGGTGGTGGGACCGGGCGCCGGGGACGACGCGGCGACCGTCGCGGAGGTGCTGGACACGGACGTACCCGTACTGATCGACGCGGACGGCCTGCGCCTCGCCGACCGCGACGCCGTACGCGCCCGTACCGCCCCCACCCTGATGACCCCGCACGCCGGAGAGGCCGCCGCCCTGCTCGGCGTGGCCCGCGAGCAGGTCGAGGGCGCGCGGCTGTCCTCCGTGCGCGAACTCGCCGCCCGCTACCGGGCGACCGTCCTCCTCAAGGGCTCGACCACCCTCGTCGCCGACCCGGACGGCGGCCCCGTACGCGTCAACCCGACCGGCACCCCGTGGCTCGCCACGGCCGGCAGCGGCGACGTCCTGTCGGGCCTGGCCGGCTCCCTGCTGGCGGCCGGCCTGACCCCCCGCGACGCCGGCAGCGTGGCCGCCTACCTGCACGGCCTCGCCGGCCGCTTCGCCGCCCGCGACGCCCCCATCGGCGCCCACGACGTGGCGGAGGCCGTCCCGGAGGCGTGGCGGGACGTACATATCCGCACATGACTGAACCTCCCTGTTCCGGACAGGCGGCGCGTCCGCTGCGCGCCCGGGTGCGGAGGGGCCGTGGGGCCCCTCTGAGACACTGGGGCGCGATGAACGAGACAGCACATCCGCGGACGGCACCGCTGCGCGCCCGCGCCGAGATCGATCTGGCCGCGGTGCGGGCCAACGCGCGGGCCCTTCGCGACCGGGCGCCCGGCGCGGCCCTCATGGCCGTGGTGAAGTCCGACGCGTACGGCCACGGCGCCGTTCCGTGCGCCCGTGCGGCCGTCGCCGCCGGGGCGACCTGGCTCGGCACCGCCACGCCGGAGGAGGCCTTCGCCCTGCGGGCGGCCGGGCTGTCGTCCGAACGGGTGCGGATCATGTGCTGGCTGTGGACGCCCGGCGGGCCCTGGCGGGAGGCCGTCGAGGCCGACCTCGACGTGTCCGTGAGCGGGATGTGGGCGCTGGCGGAGGTCCGGGAGGCGGCCCGCGCCGCGGGTCGGCCCGCGCGGGTGCAGCTCAAGGCCGACACCGGCCTCGGACGCAGCGGCTGCCAGCCCGCCGACTGGCCCGAACTCGTCGCCGAGGCCCTGCGCGCCGAGGCCGAGGGGCTGATCCGCGTCACCGGGCTGTGGTCCCACTTCGCCTGCGCCGACGAACCGGGGCACCCCTCCATCGCCGCCCAGCTCGACCGCTTCCGCGAGATGGTCGCCCACGCCGAACAGCGCGGTGTGCGCCCCGAGGTGCGGCACATCGCCAACTCGCCCGCCGCGCTCACCCTCCCCGAGACCCACTTCGACCTCGTACGCGCCGGGATCGCCCTCTACGGCGTCTCGCCCAGCGCCGAGATCGGCACCCCGGCCGACTTCGGGCTGCGCCCCGCCATGACCCTGTCCGCCTCGCTGGCCCTGGTCAAGCACGTACCCGGAGGGCACGGCGTCAGCTACGGGCACCACTACGTCACCCCCGGCGGGACCACCCTCGGACTCGTGCCCGTCGGCTACGCGGACGGCATCCCGCGCCACGCCTCCGGCTCCGGGCCGGTCCTGGTCGGCGGCAAGTGGCGTACGGTCGCGGGCCGGGTCGCCATGGACCAGTTCGTGGTCGACCTGGGCGGCGACGAGCCCGAGACCGGCTCCGAGGTCGTGCTCTTCGGACCCGGCGACCACGGCGAGCCCACCGCCGAGGACTGGGCGCAGGCCGCCGGCACCATCGCGTACGAGATCGTCACGCGCATCGGAACGCGTGTTCCCCGCGTCTACGTGAACGAGGGAGCAGACCGGGAACGCGGCGGGGAGCACGGCGCGTAGGACGGCCCGCGTGGGCAACCGGCGCGGACAGACGGCGCGGACAACCGGCGTAAAAGCCCCGGCGCGGAAGCCCGGCGCGGCGCCGTGTCCGGAGCACGGCACCACCACGACCAGGACCGGCACTACCTTTCACTCTCACCGAGCGAACAGCAGTACGGCACACAGAGGAGCGGTACGTGAGCGAGAGCAGCGCGGTCGTGAGGGCCACGGCGGGGGCGGCCGGCGGCTGGCGCAGGGCGACCGGCATCGCGGGCGCCGCGATAGGCGTGGTGGCGGCGGGCGCGGCGGCCGGCGTCGCCATCGAGCGGATGACCGTCGGCCGCGGCATACGCAGGAAGGCCCGGCTCGCCCTGGACTCGGCGGGACCCTACGGCGCCCTGCGCGGCACCCCCGGCCGGGCCCTGGCCGACGACGGCACCGAGCTCCACTACGAGGTCGACGACATCGACCCCGACGCGGCCGTGGACCTCGGCCCGCGCCGCCGCCGGCTCTTCGGCCGCAAGGCCCCCGCCCCCGTCACCGTCGTCTTCAGCCACGGCTACTGCCTCAACCAGGACTCCTGGCACTTCCAGCGCGCGGCGCTGCGCGGCGTCGTACGGACCGTGCACTGGGACCAGCGCAGCCACGGCGGCTCCGGGCGGGGCGTCGCCCAGACACGCGAGGGCGTACCGCTGGACATCGACCAGCTGGGCCGCGACCTGAAGGCCGTGATCGACGCCGCCGCGCCCGAGGGGCCGATCGTGCTGGTCGGGCACTCCATGGGCGGCATGACCATGATGGCCTTCGCCGCCCAGTACCCCGAGCTGATCCGCGAGCGGGTCGTCGCCACCGCCTTCGTCGGTACGTCCTCCGGGCGGCTCGGCGAGGTCAACTTCGGGCTGCCGGTGGCCGGCGTCAACGCGGTGCGCCGGGTCCTCCCCGGGGTGCTGAAGGCGCTCGGGCAGCGGGCCGAACTGGTGGAGAAGGGGCGGCGGATCACCGCGGACCTGTTCGCCGGGATCATCAAGCGGTACTCGTTCGCCGGGCGGGACATCGACCCGGCCGTCGCCCGGTTCGCCGAGCGGATGATCGAGAGCACACCGATCGACGTGGTCGCCGAGTTCTACCCGGCCTTCACCGACCACGACAAGACCGAGGCGCTGGCCCTGTTCAGGGACATGCCGGTGCTCGTCCTGGCCGGGGTGCAGGACCTGGTCACGCCCAGCGAGCACAGCGAGGCGATCGCCGACCTGCTCCCGGACGCGGAGCTGGTGCTGGTCCCGGACGCCGGGCACCTGGTGATCCTGGAACACCCGGAGCTCGTCACCGACCGCCTCGCCGACCTGCTCACCCGCGCGGGCGCGGTCCCCGCAGGCACTACCGTGGGTCGGTATGGAAGCACCAGCAGTACCGCCCACCCCGGCTGACCCCGTCTCCGTCGAGATCACCGTCAACTCCCCCGAGCAGATGCGGGAGCTGGGCCGCCGTCTCGCCAAGCTGCTGCGCGCCGGCGACCTCGTGATGCTCAGCGGGGAACTCGGCGCGGGCAAGACCACGCTGACCCGCGGGCTCGGCGAGGGCATGGACGTACGCGGTGCCGTCACCTCCCCGACCTTCGTGATCGCCCGTGTGCACCCGGCCCTCGGGGACGGCCCGCCGCTCGTCCACGTCGACGCCTACCGGCTGTCCGGCGGGCTGGACGAGATGGAGGACCTGGACCTCGACGTGTCGCTGCCGGACTCGGTGATCGTCGTGGAATGGGGCGAGGGCAAGGTGGAGGAGCTGACCGAGGAGCGGCTGCAGGTCCTGATCCACCGGACCGTCGGCTCCACCACGGACGAGGCGCGGCAGGTGACGGTGACCGGGGTCGGGGACCGGTGGGCGGCCGTCGACCTGGGCGTTCTGACCGCCTGAACCCCGCGTGAACTTTCCGACAGCGCGTCGGCAAGTGCTTGCGCCGGGCGCGTCCGGCATGGTCACATGGTATCCAGCCCGTGGTTAGGTATACCTAACCACGTCCGCCCCCGGCCCAAGGAGGCGTCCATGCCGGCCATGGAGAACAACGAGCAGCGGCGTCGGCAGTCGGAGCCGCGGCCGTATGCGGTGGGCGGTGTGTCCATGCGGGAACTGCTGGCCTCCTGCGCCGCCGCGGAGGCGGTCTCCCGGCCGCCGCGCGCCCCGGAACCGGTGGACCCCCGGACGGTGGAGGAGCAGCGCCGGGCGGCGTAACTCCATCGGATGACGCGCTCTAGCGGATGACGACGACCTTCTGCCCGATCGTCGCGAACATCCACATCGCCTCGCCGTCCGCCCGCGACTGACGGATGCCGCCGGTCCGCACCGCCGGGTCGGGCGTCGGCGAGGAGCCGTCCACGGCCGCGCTGAAACCGATCCCGACCCCGCCCACGGCGGTGAAGCGCACGACGTGCTCGACGGGGACACCGTCGGTCCCGATGACCGCCTCCGAACGGGACGTGACGGCGTAGGTCCCCGGCGTCGGGTCGACGCTGCCGGGGTGGACCCCGAAGGTGTTCCGCACCTTGTCGTCCGCGCCGACCAGCCACACCCGGTCGTCGCCCACCGAGTACACGACCCGCTCGCCGGTGCCGAAGCCGCCGGGCAGGGCGGCGGGGTGCCGCTCGTCCCGGGGCGCCTTGCCGGCGCTCGCCGCGGGCGTCGCCGTGGCGCCGGGGCCGCCGCGCAGCTCCTGCGGAACGTTCGCCTGCGCCTGGTGGGCGAGGAAGCCGACCGCGGCGACGGCGGCGGCGGTGAGCCCGGCCACGAACCCCGAGCTGCTCCTTGCCACGGTCGTCCACCTCCGCGTCGGTCGTACGAGCTGTTTTGTCGGGACGTTAGCAGCCGGAAAGCATCCCTTCGGGGCGGCGGTGCGGGGCCCGCCGGAGCCGTAGGCTGTTTGCGTGCTCTTGCTCGCTCTGGATACCGCCACCCCCGCCGTCACCGTCGCGCTGCACGACGGTGCGGCCGTCATCGCCTCCTCCAGTCAGGTGGACGCGCGCCAGCACGGAGAGCTCCTGCTGCCGGCCGTCGACCGGGTGCTCGCCGAGGCCGGGCTCAAGCTGGACGCCGTCACGGGCATCGTGGCCGGCACCGGGCCGGGCCCGTACACCGGGCTGCGCGTCGGGCTGATGACCGCCGACACCCTCGGGCTCGCGCTCGGTGTCCCCGTGTACGGCGTGTGCACGCTCGACGGCCTCGCCTACGCCGCCGACGTCTCCGGCCCCTTCGTCGTGGCGACCGACGCCCGCCGCAAGGAGGTCTACTGGGCCCGTTACGCCGACTCACGCACCCGCGTCACCGACCCGGCCGTCGACCGGCCCGCCGACATCGCCGACGAGGTCGGCGGCCTGCCCGCGGTCGGCGCGGGCGCGCTGCTGTACCCCGACACGTTCCCGCAGGCGCACGAGCCCGAGCACGTGTCGGCCGCAGCCCTCGCCTCGCTGGCCGCAGAGCGGCTGGCCGCCGGCGAGGAGCTGCCCGCGCCCCGGCCGCTGTACCTGCGCCGGCCGGACGCCCAGGTACCCAAGAACTACAAGGTGGTCACCCCGAAGTGACGGGACGAGCGACGACCGGGGCCACGGGTTGCGCACTGCGCGAGATGCGCTGGTGGGACATCGAGCCGGTGGTGGGACTGGAGAAGGACCTGTTCCCGGAGGACGCCTGGTCCCGGGGCATGTTCTGGTCCGAGCTGGCGCACTCCCGGGGCCTGGAGGCGACCCGGCGGTACGTGGTCGCCGAGGAGGGCGGCCGGATCGTCGGGTACGCCGGGCTGGCCGTCTCCGGTGACCAGGGGGACGTGCAGACCATCGCCGTCGCCCGCGACCACTGGGGCGCCGGGCTCGGCGCCCGGCTGTTGACCGAGCTGCTTCGGGCGGCGACCGCGTTCGAGTGCGCCGAGGTGATGCTCGAGTGCCGGGTGGACAACGTGCGCGCCCAGAAGCTCTACGAGCGCTTCGGCTTCGAGCCGATCGGCGTCCGGCGCGGCTACTACCAGCCGGGGAGCGTGGACGCCCTGGTGATGCGCCTGTCCACAGTGTTCGACGGCGACTCCGCCGCGGGCTCAACCTCCCCCAACGGTGTACAAGGAACCGAGATCCATGACTGACATGAGGGACGAGCCGCTCGTCCTCGGTATCGAGACCTCCTGCGACGAGACCGGCGTCGGCGTCGTGCGCGGCACCACGCTCCTGGCCGACGCCGTCGCCTCCAGCGTCGACGAGCACGCCCGCTTCGGCGGTGTCGTCCCGGAGGTGGCGTCCAGGGCCCACCTGGAGGCGATGGTGCCGACCATCAACCGTGCGCTGAAGCAGGCGGGGGTCTCCGCGAAGGACCTGGACGGCATCGCGGTGACCGCGGGCCCCGGGCTCGCGGGTGCGCTGCTCGTGGGCGTCTCGGCGGCGAAGGCGTACGCCTACGCCCTGGGCAAGCCGCTGTACGGGGTCAACCACCTCGCCTCGCACATCTGCGTGGACCAGCTGGAGCACGGTCCGCTGCCGGAGCCGACGATGGCGCTGCTGGTGAGCGGCGGCCACTCCTCGCTGCTGCTGTCCACGGACATCACCTCGGACGTACGGCCCCTGGGCGCGACGATCGACGACGCGGCGGGCGAGGCCTTCGACAAGGTCGCGCGCGTGCTGGACCTGGGCTTTCCGGGCGGCCCGGTGATCGACCGGTACGCGCGGGAGGGCGACCCGGAGGCGATCGCCTTCCCACGCGGACTGACCGGGCCGCGCGATGCGGCGTACGACTTCTCCTTCTCCGGCCTGAAGACGGCGGTGGCCCGCTGGATCGAGGCCAAGCGGGCGGCCGGGGAGGAGGTCCCGGTCCGGGACGTGGCGGCCTCCTTCCAGGAGGCGGTGGTGGACGTACTGACCCGCAAGGCCGTACGGGCCTGCCGTGACGCGGGCGTCGACCACCTGATGATCGGCGGCGGCGTGGCCGCGAACTCGCGGCTGCGGGCCTTGGCGCAGGAGCGCTGCGAGGCGGCGGGGATCCGGCTGCGGGTGCCGCGGCCCAAGCTGTGCACGGACAACGGGGCGATGGTGGCGGCGCTGGGTGCGGAGATGGTCAGCCGGGGGCGGGCGGCCTCCGGCTGGGACCTGTCGGCGGATTCGTCGCTGCCGGTGACGGAACCGCATGTGCCGGGGCACGATCACGATCACAGTCATGATCATGTGCATGAGGTCAGTAAGGAGAACCTGTACTCGTGACGGTTGCGCTGATGTGGGAGGCGCGGGCGGTCGAGGGCCGGGGGGAGGAACTCCTCGCCTGGGTGCGCCGGCAGGCGCTCGCGCGGGAACCTCTGCGCCGGGAGACCTTCCGTGCCCCGCAGGACCGGGTGCTGGTCATCACGTGGTGGGAAGCGTCGTACGACGCGGATCTGCCCGAGCTTCCCGAGCCGGACGGGGAGTTGGTGACGCGGGCGGTGCACCGGTGGCGGTTCGAGGCGGTCGGTGAGGGGCCGGACGCCTGATTGGCCGACCGCCGGCCGGATGCGCTATGATCATCACACGCAAGCGGCCAGCAAAGGGTCGCGAGCAGTGCGTTGGTGGTCCAAGGAAAGACGCCCCGCTTCCCGCGGGGAAATGCAGGTGCAAGGCCTGCCCAGCGCTCGATGGGACCCCGTCCCCGGTTCGCCCGGGGGCGGGTTCCTTGCGTTTCGGCTGCCGCCGGGGTGGGCCCTGTTTTTGCCCACCCGGCCCGCCCGTCTCGGTGGGGTGAGGGGTCCCGTCCCTGGGGCTTCGCCCCAGACCCCGGCGGGGGCTTCGCCCCGGCTTGGCCCACCCGGCCCGCCCGTCTCGGTGGGGGGAGGGGTCCCGTCCCTGGGGCTCCGCCCCAGACCCCGTTCGGGGCTGCGCCCCGGCTTGGCCCACCCGGCCCGCCCGTCTCGGTGGGAGGAGAGG
>NZ_QFDQ01000223.1 GCF_003270085.1 Streptomyces triticisoli
CGGCCGCGTCCACCGGCGTGACCGGCGCGCCGGACATGGCCCCCGGCACCGACTCCCCAGCCCCGCCCGCCGCTTCGGCGGCGCCCGGCACCGCCGGGCTGCCCCCGGCGACCGGGCAGACCCGGCTGCGCAACGTCTCGGTCGGCCTGTGCCTCGCCGTCCGGGGCGAGCCGAAGGCCGGGGCGGCGGCCGAACTCGCCGAGTGCTCCTCGGCCTGGGACCAGCAGTGGACCCTGGAGGACGACGGTCTGCTGCGCAGCGTCGCCGACCCCGGCCTGTGCCTGGACTCGCATGCCGACGCGGGCGTGGTCGTCCTCGGCACCTGCGCGGAGCCCGGCACCGGGCGCGGCCCCGATGTGCGCTACGACACCGGCCCGCAGGGGGAGTTGCTGCTCCGCCGGGAGAAAGGCCTCGCCCTCGCCCCCGCCTCGCCGCAGATGGGCGCCGACGTGGTCGTCAAGGTCCGCGACGGCTCGACCGCCCAGCGCTGGGCGGCCGACTCCCCGTCGGCGAGCCCCGGCTCCCTGTCGATCGCCGGGACCCACACCCCACCCGTCCACCAGGCGGAACTGCCGGGCAGCACCACGTGAACGGCCGCCCTCCCGGAGCGGGGTGTCGCTGCCGGGCCCGTCCGGCGGATCACGCCGGAATCGCGCGGCCCGGCACTGCCCCCGAGCTCTCCGGGCAGGGAGGACCCCATGGCCCCGCCCACCCCGGCCGAGGAACGCCGCTGCCCGGAGCCGGCCCGGTCTGCCGGACCGGCGCGGCCGGCCGGCGGGCGTCAGCCGGGGTCCTCCACGAGGTCGGCCGTGCCGACCGTGCCCGGCGTGGCGTGGTCCGTCAGGGCGAGGGTGAGGTCGAACTCCGCGAGCAGACAGCGGATCACGTGCTCGACGCCCGCCCGGCCGTTCAGCCCGAGCCCGTACGCGTAAGGCCGGCCCACCAGGACCGCCCGCGCGCCGAGGGCGAGTGCCTTGAAGACGTCGTCGCCGGTCCGCACGCCGCTGTCGAACAGCACCGTCAGCCGGTCGCCGACTGCCTGAGCCACCCGCGGCAACGCGGCTGGGGGTCCCCCCTGCTCGAAGAGCTTGGGGGAGCGTGCCTGGGGGCACCTCCCAGCCGCCGGGCTGGGGGAGCGTCGCGAGCCGGGCGCCCATTTTGTTCGGGGCTCTGAAGCCACCGATCACGCGCCGCACCCGACGATACCGACGCCGAGCTGTCCCTCAGTGTCTGGCCGCCGACTCGACCAGCACCCGCGTCAGTTCGCGGGGCCGGGAGAACATGGGCCAGTGGCCGGTGTCCATCTCGACCAGCTCCCAGCGCTCGCTCCGCAGCAGCTCGGCCACGGGAGGCATCGGCTCGGCTCCGTCCAGCAGACACTTGACGTAGGTCGCCGGCAGCTCGCCCAGCGGGCCCTTCAGCACGGCCGGTTCGGTGAGCGAGGCACCGGGGTACGGTGTGCCCCCGGTGACGATGCGGTCGATCTGCTCGTCGGTCAGCTCCTGACCGGCGTACTCGGACGGGGGAAGGGGCGGCCAGAAGCCGTCGTGGGCGTCGAGCGCCTGCCGGACGGGGGCGCTGTCGAAGCTCGAGAGGAACGACTGCCCGTCGACCGGGACACCGGCGTCGACGAACACCACGCGCCGCAGCCGGTCGCCGATCCGCTCGGCCGCCTGACCGACCGGGATGCCCGAGTAGCTGTGCCCGACCAGGACGACGTCCCGCAGATCGTGACGCTCGACGTGGTCGACGATGTCCTGGACGTGGGTGTGCAGCCCGGCCGGCAGGCCCTTCTTCTCGGCGAGGCCGGAGAGGGTGACGGCGTGGGCCTCGTGCCCGGCCTCCCGCAGGCCGGGCACCACCTCGTCCCACGCCCACGCACCGAGCCACGTGCCTGCCACCAGTACGAAGTGAGTCATGCCCGCCAACGTATCCGGTGGGTCTGACAACGGCCCCGCGTCCTACGGGGAGTTGACGCGGGCCACCGCCCGCACCACAGGGCGGTCCGTCCGTCCTCGCCGTCCCCGGCGGACGGAACCTCCACCTCTCCGTCACTCCTCCCCGCCCGCGGCGTCCGTGCCGTGGATGTCCTCGTGCCGGGCGTCGGGGCCCTGGGCCCTGACCCGCTGTACGTGCTCCAGGGACTCCCGCAGCTCGGTGAGCCAGTCGTCGGTGTGCCGCTGCACCAGGCGTACGCACCAGGCGAGGGCGTCGCTGCGGCTGCGGGCGACACCGCCCGCGATCAGGGTGTCGAGGACCTGCCGCTCGGGCTGGCGCAGCCGGGTCATCACGGGCGCGGCGACATGCGTGAACAGGGCGCGCTCGCCGGCGCACTCCACGCCCCAGGAGACCTTCCGGCGGAACCGGTGCTCGGCCTCGCGCGCCACCGCCATCCGGTCCGGACGGGTGCGCTCCCGGAACTCCTGCACCCGGCCCTCCACGGCCGACTCCCGCTCCGCGGGCGAGACGTCCTCGGCGAGCCGGGGTGCGGGGATGCGACCGATGACGGTGATCTCCTCGCGGTCGACCGTCACCTCGACCAGTTCCTCGAACAGATCGTCCGGCAGACGGCCGGCGAACCAGCCGCGCAGTTTCTCTTGTTGCTCTGTCGTAATCATGTAATGACGATTACTCGTCTCGAACATGAACACAAGGGGGCACGGAGAAGTGTGCCGAGAGCGGAAACAGAGTGTTTCAGGACGATTGACGAACGCGGGTGATCCGGCCATCCGGCCGGATCCGATGACCGGCGGGCCCATGGATTGGGGGTCGTCATGTTCGAATTCCGTGACTTCACGCCACTGATTCAATACGCAAGGTTACTGAAACCGGTGGGTTCGATGTGAGTTTCGGCGGCGGACTCGGCAGACTCACGCACGCCGTTCCGGCACCGACCGAGCCGGGGCCGGCACCCGACGACTTCCAGCGGAAGGAAGCACACGATGCGGAACACCGCGCGCTGGGCAGTGACCCTCGGCCTGACGGCCACGGCCGTCTGCGGACCCCTCGCCGGGGCCGCCCTGGCCGGCCCGTCCCCGGCCCCCGCCACGCTCTACGCCCCCTCGGCCCTGGTGCTCACCGTGGGCCACGGCACCGTCGCGGCGACCGCCACCCCGGAGCGCGCCGTCACCCTGACCTGCGCCCCGGCACCCTCCGGCAGCCACCCGGCCGCGCCCGACGCGTGCGCCGAGCTGCGCGCCGTGGGCGGTGACTTCGCCGCGCTCACGGCGGGGGACGACGTGCTGTGCACCCGGGAGTACAACCCCGTGGTGATCACGGCCCAGGGCGTCTGGCAGGGCAAGCGCGTCTCCTACGAGCGCACCTTCGCCAACGAGTGCGTGAAGAACGCTTCCATGACGAGCGTCTTCGCGTTCTGAGGGACCGGGATCGCGTGGTCCCCGCGCACAACTGAAGGGTCCCGCCGATGGGGAGTGCGAGCCCCTGTCGCGGGGACCTGAGGCGATCTCGCACCAGGGGTCGGCCGGGCGGAGTGGGGCCGCCCGCCGACCCCTGGCACATGTGCACGGCCGTCGCTCGCTACGCCCTCTCGCGGTGGCTGGTGTCGCACCACGGGTAGCGGCGGCTGCGGCGGCAGGTGCACAGGGCGACGCGGAAACGGTCGGAGAAGACGGTGGTGCCGTCCTCGAGCTCCACCTCGACCGGGCCGTCGACGAGGATCGGACCGCGCCGCTGCATCGTGACCCGGCGCGGCGGGCCGGGGCGCGGGGCGTCAGAGGGGACGTTCGGCACGGATGACCACCAGCTCTTCCTTCTCGTCGGCCGCTTCGTCCGCGGGCAGCAGCCCGCGCTCGCGCAGCCAGCCGCGCCTGGACCGCAGGACCGGGCCGAAGGCGATCCAGCGGCGGCGCACCACCGAGGCCTTGAGGCCGGCCGCGCGCAGCCGGTCCAGGGTGCGGCCGGGATCGCTCAGCGCGGAGTGGACGATCAGCAGCACGCCCCCGGGCCGCAGCAGCGGGGGCGCGTCCCGGCAGATCCGGTCCAGCACCAGCCGCCCGTCGCGCCCCGCGTCCCAGGCGCGGCGCCTGCCGCGCGGCCCGTGCCGGGTGTCGGGGGCCGGTACGTACGGCGGGTTGGCCAGGATGACGTCGAACGACCGTCCGCGCACCGGACCGAAGAGGTTCCCCCGGTGGATGCGGACCGGAAGCCGGCTCAGCCGGGCGTTGAGCCGGGCGGTCCACACCGCGCGCCAGGAGACGTCCACCGCGGTCACCTCGGCGCCCCGCCGGGCGGCCACCAGGGCCAGCGCACCGCTCCCGGTGCCCACGTCGAGGACCCGCGTGCCCGGCTCGCACGGTTCGCCGACCAGGGCCCCGGCCAGCAGCGCGGTGTCGTTCTGAGGGGCGTAGACGCCCGGAAGTACCAGTGCGTTCACGGCCCGCGAGTACCCCGGCACTCAGGAAATACCTGTCACTTCCTGGGCGAGGGGAGTCCGCAGCGACGACCGTCCGGCGCGCCAGTCGGCGAGCAGCCGGGCGCCGAGACGGTCCTCCAGATACCCGGTCGCGTCGATGCCGAAGGCCACGTCGGCCGCCAGGTGCGGCTCCTCGTCCAGCAGCCCGCCGATCACGTCATGGCGTACGACCTGCTCGTGCACGGCGTCCGCCTCCACGTGCTCGTCGTAGAAGAACTGCGCGGCCGGCCCGGCACCCGTACGGCGCAGCGCCTCGGCCAGCCGCCGTGAGCCGGGGGAGGAGGTGATCTCGACCGCGGCGAAGTGGCCCACCAGGGCGCCCCGCAGCGCGCGGTGCAGACCGAAGAGGGACATCAGGTTCACCGTCGCCAAAACCTCCGCCGAAGCCGCGTCCAGATAGCGGCCGTACGCCGTGTCCAGGCCCAGGTCGGACATCAGGCCGGCGAACAGCCGGGCGTGGACGCGCTCGGCGCGGCCGCCGCCCCACTCGTCGAACTCCACCGCCGCCATGGCCGCCTTGGCCCGGCCCCACAGGCGTGGCAGCACCCAGGCGTGCGGGTCGGCCTCCTTGAGGTGGTACAGGGAGCGCTGCGCCGCGTACTCGCGCAACTGCCACAGCTCGCCCTCGTCCCGCAGGTAGTGGCTGACGCCCGTGCCGTGGACCGGTTCGACGAGGAGGGCGGCGAGCGCGTCGTCGAGACTGTCGTGCCCGGGCGTGTCGGCGCGCAGCGTGGACAGGAACCGGTGCTCCAGCGCCGACCGGACCCGCAGCAGGTCCGGGTCCCACTCACGCTGCGCGGCGACCCCGGCGAACCCCCGGTAGTGCAGCTCGTAGCACAGGTACAGGGCGAGCTGGAGATCGTCGCCGTACGCCGTCGCCCCGCCGACGTCCTCGGCACGCGGCAGCGGCCCGGTGTCCCGCAGATACGCCGTCACGGCCGCGGAGACCGGTCCCCGGGCGGGGGGCAGCTCGGGTTCTCGGTGCTCGTGGTGCATACGGCCCGGGTACCCAGGCCTCCGGCGGACCACCCCGTCCCTCCGCGCGGCGGACGCCGCCCCACGCCCGCGTATCCGTGCGCGGTGACGAGGGCGCGCCTGGTTGTGGACCGGTGGGACGCGGCCGGAGCGGACGGCGCGCGACGGGCCGGGGCCGGTCGTGTGCCCCGGGGCGGAATCCCGTCTCGGCCGGCCACGCGGCGGAAGCCCGCCCCGGTTCACTCGCCCTTCGACTCCTTCTGGACCCGGGTGTTCGGGGTGGTGGCATCGCCGGCCTCGCCCCGGTGGCGGCGCCCGCGGGTGTCGCCGATGTCCGTCTCGGCGTTCTCGAACTCGCGCAGGACCTCGCCGAGCGCGGTCCTGGGGGCCGCTCGTCCTTGCCGGTGCTCTCGCGCTTCCCGGGGTTCTCGGCCATGACCGTCTCCTCTTCCTCGCCCGGTGCGTCGCGGACGCTGATCCGCATGCGCGGGTGGGTACCCAGCCCGGCGCTTTCATGTGCTCCACGGCAAGGCCCGGGGAAGGACCGGCCGCCCGGCGCTCAGGCCAGCTGCCGCCGCACCAGCTCGTGCAGCCGCCCGCCCGTGTCCGCGAGGAGCTCGGCGGGCGGCCCCTGCTGGGTGATCCTGCCGTTTTCCATCACCACGACCCGGTCGGCGTCCAGCACCGTCGACAGCCGGTGCGCGATGACGACACGGGTCGCGTTGAGCTTGCGGGTGCTCTCGATCACCGTGCGCTGCGTGTCGTTGTCGAGCGCGCTGGTCGCCTCGTCGAAGAAGAGGATCCGGGGGCGGCGCACCAGGGCCTGGGCGATCATCAACCGCTGCCGCTGGCCCCCGGAGACGGCGCTGCCGCCCGAGACGATGGTGTGCAGGCCCATCGGCATCCGCCTGATGTCCTCCGCGAGGCCCGCCAGCTCGGCCGCCGCCATCGCCTCCTCGGGCGTGCAGGGCTCGGTGCCCCGGATGACGTCCAGGATCGACCCGGTGAACGGCTGCGCGTGCTGCAGCACGACCCCGCACTGCCGGCGCACCGCCGACTGGTCGAGGGCCGCCAGGTCCTGCCCGTCGTACAGCACGCTCCCGGACAGCGGCCGGTCGAAGCCGATCAGCAGCCTCAGCAGCGTCGACTTGCCGCAGCCGCTGGGCCCGACGATCGCCACGAACTCGCCCGGCCGCACCTGGAACGACACGTCGTCCAGCACCAGCGGCCCGTCGTCGGTGTACCGGAACGACAGCCGTCGAGCCTCGATCGCCCCGGACAGCGGCCCCGGCCGGGTGCTGGCCGTGCGCACCTCCGGCGCGGCGTCCAGCACCGGCCTGATCTGCTCCAGCAGCGGCAGCGCGGCCACCATCGAGACGAAGGCACCCGTCAGCTGGGTGACCGAGGTCAGCAGCATCGTCACCGAGGTGTTGAAGGTCAGGAAGGCCGCCGCCGACATCGAGCCGCGCGCGGGGCCCGCCAGCAGCATGAACATCAGCAGCGTGCACACCGGCAGGTACACCGCGCCCAGCACCGTGGTGAGGTTCTTGATCCGGCCCGCCTTCTGCTGCAGCTCACGGCTGCGCGCGAACTGCGACGCCCAGGCGGCGTACGCGTAGTTCTCCGCGGCCGCCACCCTGAGCTTCGGCAGCCCGCGCAGGGTCTGGAAGGCCTGGTTGTTCAGCTTGTTGGTGAGCACCACCAGCCGCCGCTGCCACCGCACCTGCCACAGTCCCAGCCCCAGGAACACGGCCGCGATCACGACGAGCACGCCGATCGCCGCCAGCGCCATCGGGACGCTGTACCAGAACAGCAGCCCCACGTTCATCGCGCCCACGGTCACCGACTGGGCGACCACCGGACCGACCCCGGCCAGCAGCCGGCGGATCGCGCCGACCCCCATGGCCGCGCTCGCCAGCTCACCGGTGGAGCGCTCGGTGAAGAACCGCGTCGGCAGACGCAACAGCCGGTCCCAGACGGCCGGTTGGAGCGTGGCCTCGATACGCCCCTCCAGCCGCAGGATGGTCAGGTTCTGCAGGAGCATGAAGGCCGCCGCCACCACACTGCTGATCATCACGGCCAGACACACCTGCACGATCAGCCCCTGCTGGGCCTGCGGCACGTACTGGCCGAGCACCTTGCCCGTCGCGATCGGCACCAGCGCTCCGACGGCCACCGTCACCAGCCCGCCGAGCAGCAGGTTCAGCAGATCGCCGCCGGTGCCGCGCAGGGTGAAGCGGAGCAGCCCGAGCGGGCCGGGGCGGCGGTCGGGCAGCGGGCGGTAGAACATCACCGCGCGTTCCTCGAAGTCCCGCGCGTTCGCCTTCTCGACCGGGTTCTCCCGCCCGGTGGCCGGGTGCACGGCGACGTAGCCGCCGCGCCGCCACAGCAGCGCGACCGGTGCGCCCGACAGCGCCCGGTGCCCCACCAGAGGGCCGACGTTCTCCCGCCACCAGCGGCCCTGGAGGCGTACGGTCCTGGTGCGCACCCGGGAGGCCAGGGCGACCCGCTCCACCGGGTCGAGGCGGTCGCTCTCCGTGCCGGCCTGCGGCGCCGCGGCGAGCGTGATCCCGGCGGCCCGGGCGACCAGCTCGCAGGCCGCGTGGGTCGCGTCCGCGTCGGCGGCCGTGGTGCGCTGCGCCGAGGACCGGCCGATGGACGCCAGCAGCGTCCGGTCGGCCTGGGCGCGCACCGCCTCACCGGCCCTGATCCCGGCCGCCGTCCGCGTCTCGTGGGTGCGCTCCAGCCGCTCGATCCACCGGTCCAGGGTGGTCAGCAGCCGGTACTGCTGGTCGACCATGCTCTGCCAGAGCGCGGGGTCCATCAGCAGGTCGGCGGCGGCCTCGGCGCCGTACAGCGACCCGTACTGCACGCTGCCCGGCGGCACCTGCATCCAGAACACGTCGTCGTCGGTGGGGGCCGCCGCCCGCTCCTCGTCCATCGGCGCCTGGAACAGCACGGACAGGCTCCGGCCGACGCCCAGGGCGAGGGCGTACTCCAGCGGGCTGGTCGTCGGCGGTACGTACTGGGGGTTGCCCCACTCGTCGTAGGACCAGGTCTGGGTGGACGGCGGTTGGTACAGCTCGCGCAGGCCGATGCGGCGCACCACGCAGTCCCGCAGCGGCCGTGCCACCAGGGTGTGCTGCGGGCCCGCGACCGGGCCGAGCAGCAGCGAGCCCGCCTCCAGCCGGCCCAGGTGGTGCCAGTGGCCCTGCTGCGCCGCGTCCACCGCGAACAGGTCCACCGCGCCGGCCGCGACCAGCCACAGTACCTGCGGACCTTCCAGGTCCAGCCGGCTGAACCCGGCGCAGTCGATCGGCGTGCCCAGGGAACCGAGCGCGCCCAGGACGAGGTCGCCCTCGCCGACAACCGTCATCTCACCGCTCCCTGACCAGCGCCGCGTACGCCCCGCCGCGCGCCACCAGCTCCTCGTGCCGCCCGCGTTCGACGACCGTGCCGTGCTGGAGCACGACGATCTCGTCGCTGTCGCGCACGGTGGACAGCCGGTGCGCGATGATCACGCAGGCGCAGCCGCGCCGCCGCAGGTTGTCCATCACCACCTGCTCGGTCTCGGCGTCCAGGGCGCTGGTCACCTCGTCCAGCACCAGGATGCTGGGCCGGCGCACCAACGCCCGTGCGATCTCCAGGCGCTGGCGCTGCCCGCCGGAGAAGTTGCGGCCGTCCTGCTCGACCCGGGAGTGGATCCCGCCGGGACGGCGCGTCACCACCTCGTACAGGGCGGCGTCGCGCAGCGCCTCCACCACGGCGTCGTCCGGGATCGACGGGTCCCACAGGGCCACGTTGTCGCGGACCGTGCCCTCGAAGAGGAACACGTCCTGGTCGACGAAGGAGACGGAGGCCGCCAGCGCCCCGCGCGGAATGTCCTCCAGCCGCTGCCCGTCGATGCGGATGACCCCCTCCCAGGGTGTGTACAGGCCCGAGATCAGCCGGGAGACCGTCGACTTGCCGCTGCCCGAGCCGCCGACCAGCGCCACCTGCCGGCCCGGCCCGACGGTCAGGTCGAAGCCGGTCAGCAGCGGCTTGTCCAGCGGGCTGTAGCCGAAGGTGACGTTCTCCAGCTCGACATGGCCGTGCAGCCGCCGCGTGTCGCCGCTGCCGGGGCGGGCGTAGACCGGGTCGGCCTGGAAGTCCTCCACGTCCTTCAGCCGGGCCACGTCCGCCGCGAAGTCCTGGATGCGGCCCGCCACGCCGTTGAGGCGGGTCAGCGGCGCGGTGAACCGGGTCACCAGCGCCTGGAACGCGACCAGCAGACCGACCGAGATGTGCCCCTCGACCGCCCGCATCCCGCCGATCCACAGGATCAGCGCGCTGTTGAGCGTGGCGAGCGTCGGCGCGACCACGCCCAGCCAGGCACTCGGCACCCCGAGCCGCTGCTGCTCCTCCAGCGTGGTGGCGTGCTGCCCGGCCCAGGTACGGAAGTAGCCGTCCTCGCCGCCGGTCGCCTTCATCGTCTCGATCAACTGCAGCCCGGTGTAGGCGGTGTTGGTCAGCCGGGCGGTGTCCGCGCGCAGCTTCGCCGTGCGTGTGGCACGCAGCCGTACGACGACCCGCATGGCCACGATGTTCAGCAGCGCCACACCGATGCCGACGAACGTCAGCTGCGGGTCGTAGGCGTAGAGCAGCACCGCGTACAGCACGACCACGACCGCGTCCACGCCCGCCGCCGCCAGGTCGCGGGCCAGGGTCTCGGCGACCTGGTCGTTGGACTGCAGCCGCTGAACCAGGTCGGCCGGGCTGCGCTGGGCGAAGAACGTGACCGGCAGCCGCAGCAGATGCCGCAGGAAGCGGGCGCCGGCGAGCGTGGAGGAGATGATCCGGCCGTGCAGCAGATTGGCCTGCTGCAGCCAGGTCAGCACCACGGTGAGCAGCACGCACGCGCCCATCGACGCGAACACCACGCCCAGCAGCGAGGTCTGGCCGCCTATCAGGTAGGTGTCGATGTAGGTCCGGCTGAGCGCGGGCACCGCCGCGCCGACCGCGACCAGCAGCAGACTGGACAGCACGGCCGCCGGCATCGTGCCCGCGGTGCCGCGCAGCCGGGCCGGCAGGGCGCCGAGGACGCCGGGCCTGCGGCCGCCCCTGACGAAGCCCTTGCCGGGCTCCATCACCAGCACGACCCCCGTGTAGCTGGTGTCGAACTCCTCCATGGGCACGAAACGGCGGCCCTTGCCGGGGTCGTTGACGAACACCCCGCGCCGGCCGAGGCGGCGGCCCATGCCGTCGTAGACGACGTAGTGGTTGAACTCCCAGAACAGGATGGCCGGCGCCTTCACCCCGGCGAGGGCGGCGGTGTCCATCTGCATGCCCTTGGCCGTCAGGCCGTAACCGCGGGCCGCCTTCAGCAGGTTGCTGGCCCGTGAGCCGTCCCGGGAGACGCCGCAGGCGATGCGCAGCTCCTCCAGCGGGACATGGCGGCCGTAGTGGCCGAGGACCATGGCGAGCGAGGCGGCACCGCACTCCACGGCCTCCATCTGGAGCACGGTGGGGGTGCGCACGGTGGTCACGGCAGCAGCCAATCGACGGGACGCCGGCCGGCCAGGCGGATCGAGGCCGAGGCCGGGGTCATGGAGTCGAGCCGGTACGGCGGCCCGTCCGCGGAGGACCAGCGGTAGCCGCTCTTCGTGGCGGAGGAGGCGTCGAGCCTGACGAGTACGGCGACGGGCCGGCCCTTCCTCGTGAACTGCTCGCCCAGCTGGGCGTCCCCGAGCCAGGCGGCGATCCGCTGGGCCGACTGGGCCGTGCGGTCCACCGACTTCACCCGGCCGCGCAGCACGCCGTACCGCTGGGCCGGCACCGAGGAGACGGTCAGGTCGACGGCGGCGCGGGCGGGAATGGCGGCGGCGCTCTCCGCGGGCACGTACACGGTGGCGTACAGCGGATCGGAGGCGCGGGCGACCTTCTCGACGGCGGCGACGTCCGCACCGGTGGAGACGATCTGGCCGAGGGCGGCGGCGAGCGTGGTGATCCGGCCCGCGGCGACCGTACGGACGACTTCCTCGCCGCGGTCGGTACGGACCTTCAGCACGGGCGAGTTCGCCGGCAGCCGCTCGCCCTCCTTGGCGAGGACCGCGGTGACCTGGCCGGAGACCGGGCTCTGCAGGAGGTAACTGCCCTGTGCGTGCGTGAGGATGGCGGGTGCGCCGACCGTGGAGGTCACCGATCCCGTCACGGCCCACACGGAGGCGGCCGCCATGGCGACGAGCGCCACGGACAGCACCAGCCATCCCTGGGGGCGGGCGAGCCGCACCGGGAGGTCGAGTTCTTCCGGCGACTGGAGTTTGGCGAGGGCCTGTTGTCGGAACTGCACGTCATGGATTCCTGTGGCAACCGAGAGTCCCGGAACCGGTGTCCGGCTCCGGGACTCGGTGGTGACGCGGCGCGGTCAGAGACCGGCGACCAGGTTGACGGCCGGGGCGGTGTTCAGGCCGGTCATACCCTCGGCGGTGCCGACGGCCGTGTCGACCAGGCCGCTCACCGGGGCAACGCCGTCCACCAGGCCGGTGACGGTGCCCAGAGCGTTCACGGACAGACCGCCGGAGACGTTGTCGAGCTCGGCGTCGGAGATCTCGACGGTCTCAACCTGGGGGGTGGAGTTCATGATGGAACTTCCCTTCGTATGGATATCTCACAAGGGGGAGCGGCCTCCTCTGGGGACAGGACGACCGCGGCCGCGAGCACCGGACGCCTGTCTCCCAAGCGCCGGCGGGGCCCGCGGTGCGATGGATGTAAGCACGGCGCGGCCCGCCGCTTCCACTCGACCAGGGCTCTCACCAGCGCACTTGCCGTCGTGGTGCGGTCATCCGTGCAGGCGCGGGCACGGCACGGCGGCGACTTCTTCACATGCCGCACCGCATCGGCGCACCCGCCCCCTTGCCGCCGCGCCGGCGAATCCGGCACTCGTCACCAAACGCGTGCCGGGGGGCGCGCGGTTGTGCAGATCCTCCATGCGCGGTGACTTCGTTGGGCATGGGCTGTGCAGATTCGCTGAAGCCGTGATTCCGCTTCGTGTTCGCGACCAGCCGTCGCCGCCTGGTCACGGAGCGTTCCAATGTGCCCTCCGTGCGCGGGAGTTGGCCGATTCCCCTTGGCGGGAGACGAGTTGGCGAACGGGATTGAACGCGTCGCTCATCCCGTGCGTACCAACAGCCGTCCAGGCGTCCCCCCACCCACCGCCGGACGGCGGCCCGGACCCCGTCCCCAGGAGGTCGAGAAGTTTGAGTCACAAGCGAATTCCGAAGCGCAGGGCCGCGATCGCGGCAGGCGGCGTGGTGGCGCTCGGCGCGGCAGCGATACTGCTCCCGAACGCCAACGCCTCCCAGGACGGCGCGGCGGACAACGCCACCCCCAGGACCCTGAAGGCCAAGGACGCCTCGAACCTGTCCGCGCAGCTCGCCCATGTGCTCGGTGACGCCTTCGCCGGTTCGTACTACGACGGCGACAAGCAGCGACTCGTCATCAACGTGGTGCGCGGCGACAACGATGTGATCGGCCAGGCGAAGAAGGCGGGCGTGGTGGTCCGCCAGGTCGGCAACAGCACCGCCGAACTGAAGTCCGCGGAGCGGACCCTGAGGACCAGGGCCGCCATCCCCGGCACGTCCTGGACCGTCGACCCGCGCACGAACAAGGTCGTGGTCACCGCCGACAGCACGGTCACCGGCGCCAAGTGGAACAGACTGCAGTCCACCGTCGAGAGCCTCGGCCCGGACAAGGCCACCCTGAAGAAGTCCGCCGGCACCTTCAGGACGTTCGCCTCCGGCGGCGACGCCATCTTCTCCCAGGCCCAGGGCGGCACCGTCCGCTGTTCCCTCGGCTTCAACGTCACGGCCTCCGACGGCAGCCCCGCCTTCCTGACCGCCGGTCACTGCGGCGGCGAGGCCGTGCAGTGGTCGGACTCCCCGAACGGCCGGCCGATCGCCACCGTCGACCAGTCCACCTTCCCCGGCAGCGACTTCGCCCTCGTCAAGTACGACGACCCGAACACCCAGCCACCGAGCGACGTCGACGTCGGCAACGGGCAGACCGTCCAGATCGCCGAGGCCGCGGAAGCCACCGTCGGCGCGACCGTCTTCCGGATGGGCAGCACCACCGGGCTGCGCAACGGCCAGGTGACCGGCCTCAACGCCACCGTCAACTTCCAGAGCGAGACCAACCCGGCCGGCGTCGACACCGTCAACGGCCTCATACAGACCAACGTCTGCGCCGAGCCCGGCGACAGCGGCGGCTCCCTGTTCACCCAGGACGGCGGCGCGATCGGCCTCACCTCGGGCGGCAGCGGCGACTGCACCCAGGGCGGCGAGACCTTCTTCCAGCCGGTCACCACGGCCCTCGAAGCCACCGGCGCGACGCTCGGCGCCGGCAACGGCGGTGGCGGCGACGCGGCCGGGAACGGCGACGGCGCGGGCGACCAGCAGGCCGGCGGCGACCAGGCCGGCGCGGGCACG
>NZ_QFDQ01000224.1 GCF_003270085.1 Streptomyces triticisoli
AACCGGACTGCTGCGACAGCCCGGTGGCGGAGTCCTTTCACCCCCGCCCGGTCTTCAAGCGCCTCGTGGCGCACGGTGCCGTCCAGGATCACGAAGGCCTTGCGGGAAGCGGCCCGCACGGCCTCGGCAAGGCCGGGAGCCAGCGCGGCCAGCATCTCGACGGCCTCGGTCACGTACCGGTAGACGGTGCTGACGCCGATGCCGAACCCGGCTGCGAGCTGGGTGTAGGTGTGGCCGCACCGCAGGTGGGCCAGGACCAGCAGGGCCTGCCGGTCCGTTCCGAGCCGGCGCCACCGTGTTCCCCGTTCACGTCGCAGGGCGGTCAGCTTCCCGGCCAGGAACCGCAGGGCTGCACTGGACAGATCGAGACCAGATGGGTAGACAAGCACACGAAGCTCCGGGCGGACAGGTTGATCTTGGACGACAACCCATCTACCAGGAGCTTTACTTCGTAACGCGCGCGGTGTCCCACCCCGGTTCAACCTGGCCCCTGGAAGGTGCCTGAGGCTCAGTGTGGGCCTCAGGCTGCAGGCAGCGGAAGCGCTATGTGTCGCCCCAGTCCGAACTCCTCGGCCTCGTCGTCACTGACGACCGCGAAAGTGCCCGCAGGGACTCCGGGCAGCGTGGCCACGTGGGACGCCACCGCCAGCAGTTCCTCTTCACCGGCTCCGGCGACGAAGAAGACGTAAGCGTCCTCGTGTTCCTCTCCGTCTTCGAAGGCCTCTACGTCACCTTGGCCTTCGAGGTCGGACAGGAAGTCCTCAATCTCCTCGATCCATGGAAACGGGTAGGCGCCTTCCGGCAGATTTGGAGTCGGCAGCAACGGCACGTGGATCTCAACAACCATGGTGGGCACGGCGCCCATCCTGCTCCTCGCGCCTCCCCCCGGCTCAGCCGGGGGGGGCGTCTCCGTGCCGCCGGTACTCATCTTGATACCTATCGTCGCGATCTGATGCTCGCACGCAGCATGGGCCTCACCGCCACGTACAACCTGGTTCATGATCCCGACTGCCAGGACCAGGGCATCGTCGAACTCCGTCGAATCCACGAGGAGATCGACAAGGCGGCCATTGAGGCCTACGGATGGCACGACCTCCTGGACGACTCCGGGAAGACCCCGCCTGCCAATCCGACCCGCGAGACATTCCCGCTCGGCCACGGCTTCCACGAGACCGACCAGGGCACTCGCTACACTGTCGGCCTGCTCGCCCGAACCGAGATCATCGACCGCCTGCGCGAGCTGAACCATCAGGCATACGCCGACGAGGTTCACCTCGGCCAACACAAGGGAGTGACGGAGAAGAAGGCCAGGGAGAAGCACCCCGACCTGCCCCCGCCGTCTCCCGAAGCCATCCGGAAGCGCAAGGATCAGCTCGCCGCGCGAGGTGGGTCGGATTTCGGTGAGGGCGCCGAGGGCGCCCTGTTCTGAGCCGACGGCATAACAACGGGCTCGCTCGCGTCATCTCAAGTGACGTGAGCGAGCCCGTTGTTCTGTTCGGAAGCGCTGCTTGGCTCTACTTCGCAGCGAGCGCCAGGAAGGCAGCCCACTCGTCCTGGCCAACCCGCAGCACCGGTCCGCGACCCGCGGTCTTCGAGTCCCGCACATACACGGTGTCCAGGCCGGCGGCCACCTCTACGCAGTCGCCGCCGTCCGATCCGCTGTAGCTGCTCTTGAACCAGCGCAGCCCGTCCACGTTCTCGGCAACCTGCTCCACGCTCATGTCTCTCCAACCATCCGCTCGATGAGTCGCGCAGACTCCTCGACGTTCAAGGCCTGCGATCGCAGCTTGCCATATCGCAAGGCGAAGGCACTGACCTCTGCGGGCTCCGAGACCACGCACCCGACGCCCTGGGACTCGAAGTAGCCAAGGTGTTTGTGCTCGTGCGTCTCCACCACTACGAACGGACCGTTCTTGCCCGGATGGAACCCCCGCCCGGCAGGCATGACCTGGATCTCCACGTTGCGCAACGCGCCCACCTCCAGCAGCTGTCGCCACTGCTCGCGCATCACCTCTGGGCTGCCCACCGGATCGCGCAACGCCTCCTCGCTGATGATGAACGACAACTCGGCGAGCGGCACCCGCATGAGCAGCTTCTGCCGACTGAGCCGCGCCTCCGTGTGCTGGTCGATGATCTCCTCGCTGAGCGGCGGGCAGTGCCCGGCGAAGACGGCCCGCGCGTACGCCTCCGTCTGCAACAGCCCCGGCACCAACAGCGGGTCGTACGAGAAGCGGCTCACCACCTCCGCCTCGATCAGCGCGAAGTTACGGAAGAACCGAGGCAACTTCGCCCGGTCCACCTCATCCTGGAGCGCTTCCAGGACCCCACCCGCCTCCAGCACTCGGTCCGCCGCCACCGTGAACGCCGCCTTCGCCGGCCGCCGCCCCTGCTCCACGGAGGCGACCTGCTCCAGCGAGTAACCGATGGCGTCCCCGAGTTGCTGCTGGTTCAACCCCGACCGCTTCCGCAGAAACTGGAGCAGCACACCGTACGCCGACCACACACCCGGCAGGTCGGGCCCCTCACCCTTCGTCTTCGCCACACGACTGTTCCGCGTACCCCGTACCGCCTTCACGCTTCCACACCCTTCCGCCGTCCCGGAATGCACACCCCGCCCATCTGAATCCCCAGCGGCGCTCGACCTCACCGCCAGGACCCTGTTCAACGCGAACCACCCGAACCGGGATACGACCCCGCCCCGTACAGCGCCCGTACAAAAGCACGTACAACTCCAGCCCCAAGACCAGTGAGGTGGGGATCTTCGGGAGACGTAGGCCCCTGGAGTCCCATAGGTGACTGTTCCTGATGAAACGTCAGCGAATGAATGACCACTCCGGCATCGCGGTGCAGGAGGCGTGGAACCTGCCCGCTGCCGATACCGCCCGAGGACACCAGGCTCTGTGGTGGAGTGCCGGACCGGCCGGGGAACTCGCGGTCGTGCTGGTCCACCGGCGATATCCGGAACGCATTTCCTACGTCAAGGGGTGGCCCGGGTGGCGGCTGAGGGGCCCCAGCCGCGGCGGGTCGTCTTCGATCAGACGGTCGGGTCGGGCATGATCTCCCGGACCTCTTGCGCACAGCGGCACGCGGCAGCGATCTTGGCAGCCCACTCCAGCGCATCCTCACGCGAGGGCACGTCGACGATCGCAAACCCGCCGAGCACCGCCTTGGTCTCCGGGTACGGGCCGTCGGTGACGGTCCCGTCGGTGGCCACGACGCTTGCCTGCTGCCTTTCCAGTCCACCACCGAAGACCCACACACCGGCGTCCTGAGCCTTACGCACCACCTCGTGCGAGGCCTTGGCCACCTCGGGCAACTCCTCCTCGGGGAAGGTCATCGCGCCGTCATCGAACGAGATCAGGTACCGCGTCATATATGGCTCCCTTGGCCGTTGGCCTCCTTCGGCCGCCTCTCACCTTACGACGAACGCCTCCCTTCAGACTGGTGAGCGGCCGTACGTTTCGTAGCGAGACCGATGGCTTCTGGACACCCAAAGCCGTGGTGTTCTCCGCGGCCTCGAGGTCCGAGGCAGTCGGGCCGTGCTGACCCGCCGCGACCACAACCAGCGGACCGTCGAACTCATCCGCGCCGAGCTTGACGGCAGCACCTGGACGGTGACCGACCGCCGAAGGTTCGACGTACGAGGCGTGAGCCTTTCCAACACCCCGATCGTCCTGCCCGGAGACCCCGGACGGAACCCTACCCGGCCGCGAGCGTCACGAACGCAGCCCACTCGTCCGGGGCGACCCACAGCTCGTGGCGCGCCCGGGAAGTTCTGGGCGCCGTGGAGGGCGTGCGGGGCGTGGGGCAGGTGCGGATGCGGTGGATCGGCCATGCCCTGCGCGCGGAGGCGGGCATCGCCCGTGACGAAGCACCGCATGCCCCAGCCTCGCGGCCGGGGCATGCGGTGTCGCCGCTCCATGACGGCTGTAACGCCTAGTCGTCGATCGCCGCCCCGTACAGCGCGTCCGTCCGCAGGCCGCCGAACGCGCTCAGGCTGTAGCTCCAGGAGCCGGAGGTGGTCAGGCCCGAGCTGCCCGCGGAGAACACCCAGACGTAGCCGTCGTTCGTGTTCTCACCGGGTGCCGAGACGAGCAGGCCGAAGCGGCCGTCGCGGTTCGGGTCGGTGAAGGAGACCTGGCCGCCGAACTTGTCGCCCTTCTCGACGGTGCCCGGGACGTTCTTGGTGCCCTGGTGCACGGACAGTGCGCCGGTGGAAGTCATGCCCTTGGCCGAGCCACGCAGGACCGTGACGGCGCCCGCGTCGGCGACGGCGCCGATGTCCTCGCCCGCGACGCCGATCGCCACGTCCGCGTATCCATCGCCGTTGCTGTCGCCGACGGAGAGGTCGGTGCCGAAGCCGTCGCCCCGCTCGTTCGTGCCCGGCACGCCCGCCGAGTTCTGGGTCCACCACACGGGAGGGGTGCCCGGCCCCTCCCGGCCGGCGGGGCCGTCCGCACTGCCGTAGTAGACACCGACCATGCCGCCGGTCATGTTCTCGCCGCCGTCGTCCGGGCTGTGCGGCTCGCCGGTGACCAGGTCGTCGTAGCCGTCGCGGTTGATGTCGCCGGACGCGACGACCGGGCCGCCGCGCACCGCGGTGATCGGCAGCGGCTCTTCGTTCGACGCGGTGCCGGGCAGGATGTACGACCAGCCGTAGCCCGGCTCGTTGCCCACGCTGGTGCCGGAGACGACCAGGTCGGCGAAGCCGTTGTTGTCGTAGTCGCCCGTGGTCATCGACTTGGGCCGGATGCCCGGCGCGTTGGCGGCGGAGGCCTTGCCGAGCGTCTTCCGCGGAGGCGAGGTGAGCGTGGTGCGCGACTTCTGCACCGGCCGCCGCGCCTGCGCGTCCGCGCTCTTGGCAGTGGGTTGGGGGGCGGGCTCGAAAGTGTAGATCGTCAGCCCGACCGAGTCCATGACGGCGAGGGAGTCGCCCGGAGTGGTGCCGTCGAAGCGGGCCGCGGCGAGCGAGGCGCCGAACCTGCCGCCCGCGGTGACGTGGTCGGACTGCAGCCAGGTGCTGGCCGATCCGGTGAGGCCCTTCGGCGTGCCCCACAGGACGACCGCGGCGCCCGCGTTGGCAACGGTGCCGAGGTCCTCGCCGGGGACGCCGATGATCGCGTCGTCGTAGCCGTCGCCGTCGAGGTCGCCGGTGGCCAGCGACTTGCCGAAGCCGTCACCGGTCTCGGCGGCGCCGGGGACACCCGCGGAGTTCTGGCTGAAGGCCTTGGCCCTGGTCGTGCCGATGCCCTTGGGTCCGCCGTACTGCACGGTTACCATGCCGGCGCCCTTGCGCCCGCCGACCGTCGCCCCGGGTCCGCCGACGAGCACGTCGTCGTATCCGTCGCCGTTGAAGTCGGTGTTGCGGTCGTTGGCGTGTGTTCCGCCGGGTGTTCCGGCGTAGGCGCTCGGAGCGGTCGCGATGACCGCGCCCGTGATGAGGAGAAACGATGCCGCCGCGACGGCGGCCGAGCAGTGCTTGCGCATGAGCGGCTCCTTGGCTCAGATACGACCGGCTGGCTCGGGGCGCGGGGGGTGCCCGGACAGGTCCCGTGCCTATGTCCGGCGCCGTGTTTGACACCGCATGGGGAGGAAGGGTTGTACAGGAGGCATGTCCTTTTTGTTGAAGAAGATCACTTCTTCGTCGAGGAGATCTCTTCGAGTCGGGTATCCGGGGCGAGAACGGCCCGCGTGCCCCGCACCGCCTTCACGCTCCCACGCGCTTCCGTCCCCTGAGTTGCCACCCCGCCCACTACCCACGGCCACGCTCGGTCACCCGCACGCCACCGGGACCATGTCCAACGCGACCCGCAGGAACGAGGGCACGACGTGTGGCCCGTACAAGCCCCCGTACAACAAGGGCACCAGCGCACCGCCCCGGCCGTACGACAGGCCCGACGTACGGCCGACGTACCTGGTCAGCGACACACCCACCCGCCCACGCTGGCCTAGTGACACAGCATCAGTTCATCGACGAGGCGAAACCAACGCCATCCCACACCCCCGCCACCCACCACTTGACCCTGCGCTTCAGCAGCACCAGACACGGCGCCCGGCTGGCCCGGCACCTCGCCGTCCAGCAGTTCACCGAGTGGACCGGCCTTCCGCACGACGCCGAACCCGCCCGAACCCTCGCTCTCGTCACGGCCGAGCTGGCGTCCAACGCGATCCGTCACGGCAGCCTCCCCGGCCGCGACTTCCGGCTGACGCTGCTCCTCCTGCCGCACGGCCTGCGGATCGAGGTGACGGACACCCGCCCCGAGCGCCTGCCCCCGCCCCCCACCGCCCCGTCCTCGCCCGCTGACGCGACGTCGGGCCGTGGCCTCCTGCTCGTCGAGGCATACGCGGACCGCTGGGGCTGCACCGCCCACGACGCGTACACCAAAACCGTCTGGGCCGAGGTCTCTCTTTCGAGGGCGTTTGAAGTAGGTGTATTGCCGCTCACGCCCTAGTTGTTGCCGGCCATGGCGTTGGTGACGCTCGTGCGGAGGTGTGAGGCCGGTGGTAGTTGTAATGGACATTCGAGACCGCGATCGCCCGGGCTCGCTCTGCTTCAGCCAGTGCCGCATCAGGCAACGTTCGCCCATCCATGTTTGAAATGCATCCTGGAGGGCCTGCCGGGCGGCGGAATCCCCGGGTCACCGCCCTCCGAGGGGCGGTGACCCGGGGATTCACCGCGGTGGTGCCGTCGTCAGCAGGTGTTGCACTGCCGGGGGAGAGTGTCCCAGAAGGAGGTGTCCGCCTGGTCGATCGAGCCGTCGGCGACCGCCTGGATGGTGGCCTCCATGGTGAGCACCGACTGCCTGATCAGGTAGCCGTTGGACTTCTGGCCCAGTACGTACGGTGCGTACTCGTGGTCGCTCATCCCACGCATCTCGAACAGCAGCGTGGCGATGCCGTACTCGGCCGCCATGCCGTTACGGCCGATGGTGTTGGCCGAGCCCCCGTCGTACCGGCCGATGTGGCCCCAGCCGGTGCGGTTGACGTTGTGGTACACCACGGAGCCGAGCCGCTTGGACTTCTCGACCAGTTCGGGCGAGACGTCCGGGGTCGTCGGGTACAGGATCGAACCGGACACCAGTTTCCCGTTCACGCGGGACTGGGTGCCCTGGTGGTGCATGTCGATCGCGTAGTCCACGTCGTAGGCGCGCAGCACGTTCTCGTGCAGGGCCTGCGTCTCGGGCTGCTCCTTGGCCACGTGGTCGCGGTTGAGGTCGACCTCGTTGGCGTTGTAGCGGGTCAGGTGGCGCTCGCCTTTGGCGAGGTAGCCGTCGAGGGGGAAGTTCACGTCGCCCATTGCGCCGTCGGCGTTGAACATCGGGATGAGGAGGATGTTCACGTCCTTGAGCAGCGAGGCCTTGGACGGCGAGCCCAGGGACTTGATGGTGTGCAGCATGGCCTCGGTGGTCAGCTGCTCGTTGCCGTGCTGCTGCGCCAGGTACAGGATCGTCGGGTTGTCCGGGTCGCTGACGTACTTGACCAGGTGGATGTCGCGGCCCTTGACGGTCTGCCCGATCACCTCGAGCTCCATGGCGTCCTGCTTGGCGTCCTGGTCCTTCAAGAAGCGGGCCACGTCGTCGTAGGTGGACAGGATCGAGGTGTTGATCGTCTCGTTGCCCTGGTAGTCGGGGCCTTCCCCGACCGCGGCGGCGGTGCCGGTGAACAGGGCACCGGTCAGCAGGAGTGCGCCGGTGAGGGCGGCGGTAGCAGTACGTGCGGATCTGGCGAAACCACTGGACCTACGCAAGTGTTTCTCCCTGATGTCGCGAGCAGCGCCTGACGGCGGGCGAGCCTATGAGTACCGTGAAAGGTCCACAAGCCTGCCCGATCCGCGGGCCAGCGTAAGGGGCTGTGATCACTCGCGTCACCCGTCAACGCCCTTGTGTCCAAGCGGCGTTACTGCAGATGAGAGCATTTGGCGAGAAAATATCGCGAAGTGCATGGCCGTTGCAGGCAGGACGGCCGCCCGCCGGGCCAGGCGCGTAAGTGACAGGAGTAAAGCCCCGTTCACAGATGTCTCTCGGCCGCCTAGGGTGGCGCACGCCACCCCCTCGGAAGTGCCTTACGACACCTGAGGAGCAGTGAATGTCCGCTCGGAGATGGGTCGCCACACTGGCGAGCACCGCCCTGATCGCCGGCCTCTCCACCGTCGCCGCCGGCGCCACCGCCAACCCCACCGCCGGCGCGATCCCGCCGGTGTCCCACTGCGGCACCGAGGCCTCCGGCTCCGGCAACGAAGGCTTCGTCGACTACGCGCAACTGACCACCGCTCTCCAGCAGCTGGAGACCAGCACCGGCGGCACCGTCGACGTGGAGGTGGCCGGGTACTCCAACCAGGGTCGCGCCATCCACACCGCGCGCGTCGGCGAGGGCGACAAGGTCGTGTACGTGCAGACGCAGATCCACGGCAATGAGATGCACGGCACCGAGGCGGCCCTGGAGCTGCTCAAGCAGTGGGGCTCCAACAGCCCGGCGGCCAAGGAGCTGCGGAAGAAGGTGACCGTGGTGGTCATCCCCCGGCTGAACGTCGACGGAGGCGAGCTCGACCAGCGGCAGAACGACATGACCTGGGACGAGGTCGTCGCCGACTTGCCGCAGCTGGCGGGTGCGTCCCCGGCGTGGAACTACAACTCCCGGGTCGGCGGCTTCGACGTCAACCGTGACTTCCACCCGAACCTGGACTACGTTCCCGCTGCTGAGGACTTCCCGGGCAACAGCGCCGACACCGGCTGGTACATCACTCCCGAGGCGCGGACCTCCCGCGATGTCTACCGTTCGCTGGAGCAGGAGTTCGGCACCGTTGACTACTTCGTCGACCTGCACAACCAGTGGTCCTGCTACGCCACCGATGACATGGAGAGCATGTCGCCGCTGTCCATCTCGGCCAAGTTCATCGACGACCCGGCCGAGTTCGGCAACTGGCCCAAGTTCGACATGGACGCCTCCAAGCGGGCCAACGTCGCCGTCTACCAGGCGCTCCAGGAGCGGGGCAAGTCCTCCTACGGCGACCTGACCCTCTACCCCCAGTCCATCAACCTGCCGGGCACCGCGCTCGGTTCGTACCAGCTGCGCGGCTCTGCGGCGATTCTCTTCGAGACGTCCTCGCAGACCCAGTACGACGGCATGAAGCGCAACGGCATGCTCGCCAAGATGGTCGAGACCGGGCTCGGCGGCCTGGTCGACGCCGTCGCGGACGGCTCGGTGAACTCCCTCGACACGGGCGTCTACGATGCCATCCCGAAGCGCGTCACGCTGCCTTCCGACGGCCCCGGCGTCTGACGGAGCGGACGGCCCGCGGCATCGCCCGGCGATCCGGCTCTCCCCCGGCACCGCACCGACGCTTCGGTCCGGAGCCAGGGGGGAGCTTCGGGGCCCCGAAGTCTGCTCCTCGGCCGTGCCGACGCGGAGGCAGTGGCGGCCTGGGCCAACGCTCGCCGGGACACCAAGCCGGTGACATGGTTCGCTGCTGCCCTGGCGGAGTGGGACGGCCTGAAAGAACACCGGCTCCCGAGCTGATCCCTCGTCTCTCACCCACCTGCACCGCGGAGATGGGGAAGGCAGATGTTGCTGCACGCCAGTTCCAGCAGACTTTGGTGGAGGCCGGCTCGGCGTTCACAGCGGAGGCGGAGGCGTTTGAACTGGTGGAGCCGGCCGAAGGTCCGCTCCACGACCCAGCGGGTCCTGCCCAGGCCGGAACCATGGGCGGTGCCGCGCCGAGATGAACCAGCACTTCATCACCTGGGAGCAGGACACCGGCACGGCCGCGCCGGTCTGACAACGGCCATCCGCCGGGGGCCGTAGTGGAACCGGGGCGCCGCCCCGCATCTGCGGTGGGTGGACGACGCCTCCTGCCCCGGGCTGCGGGGACCGGTGGCGCCGGCGTGCTCCGGGGGACTTTCCCGAGGGTCTGTTGTGAACGCATCAAGTTGCGGCATTCTGGGCCCGTCCGCGTACGCGGAGGTCAGTCCTCCATGCACTTCGTAGTTCGGAGACAGCATTGAGATCGATACGCATTGCCCTGCTGGGCCTCGTGGCACTCGTGGGCGGCTTGCTCGCGGCGACGCCCGCGCAGGCGGCGCCCCTCTTCAAAGCTCCCTTCGCCTGTGGCCAGAAGTGGACGTACAGTCACCACTCGGCCGAGGTCCGGGAGGCGCTGGACTTCATCCGCAGTGACGGCGGCACCACCAGCGGCTCGCCCGTGCTCGCCTCGGCCGCCGGAACCGCCACCCGGCACTATCAGGCGAACGGCGCCGGCAACTACATCAAGATCGACCATGGCGGCGGCTGGCAGACGTACTACTTCCACCTGAGCGCCTTCAGTGTCGCCGACGGCACCTACGTCGCACAGGGCCGGCAGATCGGAACCACCGGGAGCACCGGCAACTCCAGCGGCGCGCACATCCACTACGAGCAGCTCTACAACGGCGTCGGCCAGAAGATCAAGATCAACGGAACCCAGCTCGCCTACCCCAGCTCGTACGGCAGCTACCACCTGACCAGCGACAACGGCTGCAGCACCAGCAAGTACTGGGTCGACACCTTCGCCAACGCCACGGGCTACGCGCAGTCGAACACCAACGACCCGCAGGGCGTGCTGTACGCGGGCACCAACTACGTGTACTGCAAGGTGTGGGGCCAGAAGATCAGCGGCGCGAACGGCACCTACAACCACTGGTGGCTGAAGACGGACCTCGACGTCACCTACGCGGGCAAGAACGGGCGTGGAGCGTACGTCTCCGCGTACTACCTGTCGCGCTGGGGCAACGACGAAGCGCGTGACAACAACGGCACCGTGATCCCGAACTGCTGACGCGACATCACTGAACGTGCCGGGCCCGGCCGCTCCCTCGTGAGCGACCGGGCCCGGTGCGCGGGGCGTCAGCCCGGCACTGTCACGTTGGCCGACGCGTGGGGTGACCTCGGGGTTGGCCGTGCGGGGGAGGGGATCACCGCGGAGAGTACGCCGCCGTTGCGCAAGGGGCACCGGTACCCGGCCGAGGTGATCGCGCATCGCGTGTGGCTGTGCCATCCGCATCGCGCAGCTGCTCCAAGTCGTCTACGGAGTCCCGGTCCACGTGCAACCCTTCGAGCAGTTGCTCGGCCCAGGTGAGGAGCTCGGCGGGCGTGAGCATGTAAAGGTGTGCACCGGTTTGCTCTCGCAGCTCCACGACGAGCTTGGCCCTCGGCCGGGCCTGAACGTCCACGAGCCCAAGTGCCCCGCGCACGAAGGGGCGGAAGCGCACACCAGATTTCCAGTAGGTAGTTGTGAACTCAGTGCACGAACTGCATGCTGGGCCGTCAGATGCCGCCGAGCGATATCCGTTTCGCCACCGGTGGAGCACCTTGCCGGGCTTGACCGGTGGGCAACGGACCGTGCCCGTGTCCGCACGACGGGCTGAACGACCACCTCGACCTCATCCGGCAGCGACCCGCCGCCGCGGGCTCCGCTGGAGCGGCCCGACAGCAGATCCGGCACCCCCCTCGCCCGCCCGCCACCGCCCGAGCCGCACGTACACCTGGCGTCGGGAGACCTGCAGCCTCGCGGCGGCTTCGTCCGCCTCCGCCGGTCCCACCGTGTCCTTCGCGGCGAACGGCCCGATCACCTCGGCCTGCCGCACCGCGGTATCCCACACCCGCACGGGCGCGGTCAGCACTCCACGCTCGGCCACTGGCCCATCCGCCACCCGGAAACCCTCCGCGGCGCAGGCGGCTTCGGGGTGCCCGGAGAGCTCACAGTCCCTTGCACTCGGCGGCAAGCCTCCAGCTCATCCATGCATACGGCTGTGGACATTCACATTCCGGGCCTCACTCCCCAGGCAGTTCAGTGCCTGCATGGCCTCGCGCTCCATGGGTGAAAGATCGCGCAGGACGGTTCCCGCCTGTACGAGGCACTGCGCATCACCTGATTCGCCGGCCGCGCGCGGTGGGGATCATGGTGCGCCGGAGTGCCACTACGCGCCCTTTCGCAGAGGGATGCCGTAAATGCCCGACGGGTAGTGATTCGGGCGTAACTGAACCGTTCAGGAAAGGAGCCACTGCTCATGAGGTCACGTACGGCCCGTCCCGCCGCACTCGCCGCTTCGGCCGCACTGCTCGCCGGAGGCCTGCTGGTGGCGACCGTACCCGCCGCCACCGCCGCACCCGCGAAGTACTCGCATGCGGCCGCCGCGCAGCAGTTGAAGCGGGCGGGCATCACCTGGACCTCGTCGGGCGGGTGCAGCAACCGGAACAACAGCAAGTGCACTTCCTTCGAGCAGATCAACAAGAGCACGGTCGCCGGGGTGATCGACTTCAAGAAGGTGAGCAAGTGCGCCGTGACCCTCACCGCGGGAACGGAGAGGGGTATTCACCGACCGGGCCGGTACAGCCATGAGAACGGCTACAAGGTCGACATCAGGTTGACGCCGTGCGTGAACTCGTACATCACCCGCACGTTCCGCTACGTGGGCGAGCGCGGTGACCGTGCGAAGCAATACAAGTCGCCGTCGGGGAACATCTACGCCCGCGAGGGCTCGCACTGGGACGTCACTTACTACCGCGGCAGCCGCTGACGCGGAACGGCGGTTCCGCCATCACCGACCGGTGGGGGCATCGACGTTCGGCGTAGTGCTCCTCCAACAGGTGGGGCATCGGGCCCTCGTGGGGCGGGACATGAAGGCCGAGCCGCCTCAGTCCGGTGCTCAGTCGGCCGTACTGAAGGGGCTCGGCCCCCTCCCCAGATGCCGGGCGACGCGTCGCGAGCCTGCGTCCCGTTCCTGCCGATGGGCAGCGTACGAGACGAGTGCGGTCCATGGAGCCAAGGCAGCTCCCAGGGGTGCAGTCCGGGAACCCCGGTGCACGCTCAGTACCCGGTGGTCGCGTCGTCGTCCGTCAGGGGCGCGGTGCCGGCGAGGCGGCCCCGGAGGTCGTCGAGGATGGTGGCGGTGGCGGTCGCGCCGAAGCGGGTGGCGCCCAGGTGGTGCAGTTCCAGCAGGGCGTCGAGGGTGCGCACACCGCCCGCGGCCTTGACGTGGACGTGCGGCGAGACGGTGCGCCGCATCAGGGCGATGTCGGCGGCCGTCGCCCCGCCCGGGGCGAACCCGGTGCTGGTCTTCACGAAGGCCGCTCCCGCCGCCTCGGCCGCGCGGTACCCGGCGACTTTCTGCTCGTCGTCCAGGTAAGCGTTCTCGAAGATGACCTTGACCGTGCGGCCCTCTGCCGCCCGCACGACCGCGGCGATCTCGTCCTGGGTGTAAGCGACGTCGCCGCCGCGCAGGCGGCCGATGTCGATGACCATGTCGATCTCCTGCGCGCCCAGGGCGACCAGTTCGGCGGTCTCGGACACCTTGGCCGCCGTGGTCGCCCCGCCGTGCGGGAAGCCGACCACGCTGCCGACCGCGACCCCGCTGCCCGCGAGCACCGCCACGGCGGCCGTGACATCGGCCGGACGCACGCACACCGAGGCCGTGCGGTACTTCGACGCGGTCTCCAGGCCGGCGGCGACCTCGGCCGGGGTCAGCTCCGGCCGCAGCAGCGAGTGGTCGATCATCTTCGCCGCTTCCTCGGGCGTGGGCAGCGGACCGTCCCAGCGCGGGGCGGCGATCGAGGTGACGGACATGGTTTTCCTTCCAGCCCTGTATGATCTGTCTAGACAGCCTATACAGGCGAGGGCGGCGATGTCGACGGGCGTCACGCCGGAGCCCGCGACCCGCACCGACCCGGGAGGAACAGCACCCGCCATGCCCGCACCGCAGCCGCTGTACGAACGCATCGAGAAGCAGTTGCGCCGACGCCTCGCCGCGGCCACCGACGGAGCCCCGTTCCCCTCGGAGCCACGCCTGGCCGCGGAGTTCGGCGTCTCCCGGATGACGGTGCGGGCAGCCCTGGCCGGGCTGGAACGCGACGGCCTGCTGGAACGCGTGCCCGGCCGGGGCAGTTTCGTACGCAGGGCCGCCGCCGCCCGCCCGGTCGGAACCCTTCTGAGCTTCCACGACCAGGCCCTCGCGGCCGGGGTGACACCCCGCTCACACGTCCTGCAGGCCGGTGTGCGCCCCGCCTCTCCCCAAGAAGCCGCCGCGCTCTACCCCGCCGCCCCCACCCAGGACGCCGCTGTGGTCGGGATCAGCCGCATCCGGCTCTTCGACGACCTGCCCGTCGCCGTCGAACACGCCGCCTTCCCCGCCGCCCTCGACGCCCTGCTCACCGCGGACCTGGAGACCGGCTCCCTGCACAACGCACTGCGCCGCCTCGGCCTGCACCCGACCCTCGGCTGCTCCGTCCTCACCGCACGCACGGCCGGCGAGGACGCACCCGAACTCGGCGTCGACGCCGCCACCCCGATGTTCGTCGAGACGCGATCCATCGTCGACCAGCACGGCGCCCCCCTGGAACACACGGTCAGTTCCTACGTGGCACACCGCTACGCGCTCCAGGTCGACTTCTCCGTCGCCCACCGGGAAGGACGAGACACTCGGGACAGATGAGAGAATCGGCGGAAAGGGAACAGTCCTCGAGGGACCCGGTGGGCATGCAAGGAGAGGTCGTCTGAGATGAGCGGACCGGTCAGCACCGCTGAGGCCCCCGCCGGCCGGGCCGGGACCGGCCGTCTGGAGCCGCCGTGCCGGACCGAGGCCGCCAAGGCCGTGCGCAAGGCCGTCCGCAGGGGCGCCCGCGACGCAGGCCCGGACCGGACCCTGACCGAACCGGTCGACATCCGCGCGTTACAGATCAACGGCTGTGGTCCCTGCCCGGACGTTCATGTGCGCGCCGCAGTCAAGGTCGGAGAGTCCCTCGGCGCATCGCCGTTCTGCCCGCCTGTCGTGACACCGGCCTGTCCGTCCCGGACGAACGCCCCGCTGTGGTTCTGACCGCGCCTCTCACCGTCCTCCCGACCCCCCTACCCAGGAGCAGGATCAGGAGCAGGACCACGCCGAAGCCACCCAGTACCTGACGCTCGCGCAGACCTCGGCCGTGGCCTGGGCCGTCATCACCGTCCATGCCGTCAACCGCGTGCCGTCGTCAGCCGTCACCCCGTGCCCAGCCGGGCGATCGCCGCACCCCCGCGGTCCGCCCGAAGAGCCCGCAGGAGGATCACGCATGACCACCACCGTCCGCGACAGTCCCGAGCAGCGCCGTTACGAGATCCACGAGGGGCGGGCCCCGGCGGGTTTCTCCGACTACGGGATCACCGGCCGGAAGAACGCTTCCACGCACACCTCCACGTACGCCGAGACCCTCCCGGACTTCTCCGGCCGAGGACCGGCCCGGCAACCGGTCGTCGCCGGGACGGAGGACGCCCGCAGGACCACCACCCAGGACTCCGGGGCGTATGGCGGACCTCGTCCCAGAGAAAGAGCGGCACCACTTCGCCCTCCCCGGGACGGCGACGGCGTGACCACGACACGGCGCCGGGGCAACCACACTTCCCCGGGCACCCCCGCGGCCCGAGACCTCCGCTGCGGAAGGCAGCAGGCGATCCACCACCGGAGCGGAGGCACAAGGGGCATGTACGGGAACAGCGGGACGGCACGGTGACGACGGTGATACGGAAGAACGACACGCTGAAGAACGACGCCCAGGCCTCCCAGACCCCGGTCAGGAGGCGCTCGCTGGTGGCCCAGCTCGCCGACCCGGTGCGTGCCTTCCTGACGACCGAGGCAGGCAGCGTCGGCCTGCTCCTGGCCGCTGTCGTGGTGGCCCTGGTGTGGGCGAACTCGCCCTGGTCGGACGCGTACACATCGCTGTGGGCGACCGACGCCTCGTTCTCGGTCGGCGGGGCCAGTCTGTCCATGGACCTGGGGCGCTGGGTCAGTGACGGCCTGATGGCCCTGTTCTTCTTCGTCATCGGCCTGGAGGTCCGTTACGAGGTCTCCGTGGGCGTGCTGACCGACCGTCAGCGCGTCGTGATCCCGGCCCTGGCCGGGGTCGGCAGCATGCTCGTCCCCGCGCTGCTGTACCTGGCGATCGCACCCGGGGGCGAGGCCGCCAGAGGGTGGGGCATCGTCATCGGCACCGACACGGCGTTCATGCTGGGGGCGCTCACCCTGGTCGGCCCCCGGTTCTCCACGCAACTGCGTGTCTTCCTGCTGGCCATCACCGTCATCGACGACATCGTGGCCGTCGCCGTGATCGGCCTGCTCTTCTCGGAGACGATCCGCCTGGCACCACTGCTGAGCGCGTTCGCCCTGTGCGCGGTCCTGGCCGGGCTGACCCGCCTGGGCGTCTGGCGCGCGGCCCCGTACGTGCTGATCAGTCTCGCGCTGTGGCTCGCCACGCTCCAATCCGGCCTCCACGCCTCCATCGCCGGCATGATCGGCGGTCTGCTCATCCCCGCCCACACCCCCACGCGCCAGGCGGTGGAGCGGGCCACCCGGCTCTTCCGGGCCTTCCGCCAGTCCCCCCGGGCGGACGTGGGTCTGTCGGCACGCAGGGGACTGAAACGCGCCGTCTCCGTCAACGAGCGGCTGCAGATGGTGCTCCACCCCTGGGCGAGTTACGTCGTCGTCCCGGTGTTCGCCCTGGCCAGCGCCGGCGTCGACCTGCGCGGTGGTGTCCTCGCCGACGCCCTGACCTCCCCGCTCGCCTGGGCCGTCGTCATCGGCCTCGTCGTCGGCAAATTCCTGGGGCTCGGAGGGGGCGCCCTGCTCGGCGTCCGCCTCGGCCTGGGCAAGCTCCCGCGGGGTGTCGGCCCGGGCCACGTCCTGGGCGGCGGCGTGCTGTCCGGGATCGGCTTCACCGTCTCCCTGCTGATCATCGGACTCGCCTTCGGGGACCCGGTCCTGCGCGCCCAGGCGACCGTCGGCGTCCTGCTGGCGGCCGTGCTCTCCACGGTCCTGGGATGGCTGACGTTCCGCCTGGCCGCGGTTCTGCGCGGCGAGACGGACGCCGACCTGCCCCGTGTCCTCGACCGCCCCGTCGACCCGGCCACCGACCACGTCAAGGGTCCCGTGGACGCACCACTGACCCTGGTGGAGTACGGCGACTACGAATGTCCCTTCTGCGCCCATGCCACCGGTGTCGCCCAGGAACTGCGTCAGCGATTCGGCGACCGGCTCCGCTATGTCTTCCGTCACCTGCCGCTTCCCGACGTGCACGAACACGCCGAACTCGCCGCCCGGGCGGCGGTCGCCGCGGACGCGCAGGGGCGCTTCTGGCAGATGCACGACCTGCTGTTCACCCACCAGAGCGAGCTCGAGTTCGACGACATCGTCGGCTATGCCGCCCAGGCCGGACTCGACATCGAGCCGTTCCTGCGGGACCTCGATTCCGAGGAGACGGCCGCCCGGGTCCGGGCCGACGTCGCCAGCGCCGAGGCGAGCGGGGCCGGCGGCGCCCCGACCTTCTTCATCGGCGACCGCCGACACATCGGACCCTCCGACGCGGCGACCCTCGCCCGCGCACTCGAGGCATCCGACCCCCACGCCCATCCGTCATGACCGCACCGTCCCCCGTTCAGGTTCTTCGCGGCCCGCGGGATGCCGGCCCCTGGGCCCGGCATCCCGCGAGCCGCAGGCCTGACGTCGACTCAGTTCTCCAGACGGACCGGCATCAGCAGTGAGAACGTGTCCTCGTCGTCGGGGCGGCGGATCACGAGGGGTGCCGTGGGGGCGACGAACTCCAGGACGAGTTCGTCCCGGGCTGCGGCGGCGAGCGCATGCAACAGGAACTCGCGGTTGACGGCGATGTGGTTCTGGTCGTCGTCACCGTCCTCGCAGACGGTCACCGTGCCGTCGTCCGCCGCTTTGAGCACGCTGAGGTCATAGGGTGCGCCGTCCTGCGTCCGTGTCTCGCTCGCGCGGACGGGGCCGGTCGTCAGGGACTCCCGGAAGGCCGCGACATCGACGAGGGCGCGCCGGCCGGTGGGCAGGTGGACGAGGCGACGGTAGTCGGGGAAGTCGTGGTCCAGGCACTGGCCGGCCGCCCGACGGTTCCAGGTCTCCAGCGTCACGCGGTCGCCGTCCACGGCGAGCTCCACGGTTCCCTCTCCGTCCAGCAGCGCCCGCATCGCGCCGGCGAGGGGAAGGGGCACGATGACCTGCACCCGGCCCGCGCCGTGCCCGGCGGTACGTACCTGCGCGACGGCCATCCGATAGCGGTCGGTGGCCACGACACGGAGGTCCTCGCCCTCGATGTCGAACAGGACCCCGCCGAGCATCGGCAGCTCCGGGTCGGTACTGGCCGCGAAACGGACCGCGTCCAGCGCGGAGGCCAGTTCCGGGGCGGAGACGGACAGCCGGACGGTGGCGGTGCGGAGCGAAGTCATGGGGTTCTCCCTGTGGTCGAGTACGGATCGGAGTACGGAGAACTCACTGCGGGCATCGGCCAGACCCAGTTCCAGACGGCGCAGGTGCGCCTGCAGCAGCTTGCGGACCAGGTCCGTGTCCGCGCTGGACCAGCCGGCCAGGATCAGCCGGATGTCCGCCAGCGGCATGCCCGCTCGGCGCAGCCGCGCCAGCAACCGGGCCTCTTCACACTGCTCGGGGTCGTACCAGCGGTAGCCACTCACCGGGTCCACTCAGGCGGGGACCAGCACACCGGCACGGTCGTAGAACCGGAGCGCACTCACGCTCAGTCCGCTGTCCCGGGCCATCTCCCCGATGCTGCGCATGTCGTTCTCCACGTCCGGAACTCTGAGCCCTCCACAAGGTCGAGGGTCAACCCCGGTCCGCCGCGCACTCCGGCGCGGACCTATGTCGTGAAGATCCGTGCCAGCCGTCGGTAGGAGTCCAGCAGGGCGGTGCGGTCGTAGGTACTGGTGGTGACGAGGACCTCCTGGGCGCCGGTCTCCTTGAGGAGCGTCTCCAGGGCGTCCGCGACCTGGTCCTCGGTGCCGGCCAGGTGGCCGGTCAGGCCCGACTCGTAGAAGCCGCGTTCCCTGGCGGTCATCGGCAGGGACTCGACGCGTTCGGCGGGCGGCAGGGGCGGGAACGTGCCGTGGGTGCGGGCGTGGGCCATGGACCAGGCTTCCGGGATCAGGAGGCGGTGGGCCTCCTCGGCGGTGGGGGCCACCGCGATCGTGCCGGAGACGATGACGTAGGGGGACTGCGCCCAGGGGGAGGGGCGGAAGGCCGCGCGGTACGTGTCGATGCCGCGCTGCATCTTCTCGCGGTCGCGCAGGTCGCCGATGACCAGGGGGAGGCCCGCCTCGGCGGCGATGGCCGCGCCCTGGTTCAGGGCCAGGACGAAGGGCGGGACCCGCAGGCCCTCGGCGGGGCGGGCGCGGACGCCGGTCGGTGACGTGCCCTCGAACCAGCCGAGGAGTTCGGCCAGCTGCTCCGCGAAGTCCGCCGCCGCGTGCTTGTCGCGGCCCAGGGCCTTGCGTACGCCGTCGGTGAAGCCGACCGAGCGGCCGAGGCCCATGTCGATGCGGCCGGGGTGGAGCGACTCCAGGACACCGAACTGTTCGGCCACGACCAGGGGCTGGTGGTTGGGGAGCATCACTCCGCCGGTGCCCACCCGGATCGTGGACGTCGCGGCGGCGACCGCGGCGGCCAGGACCGTCGGTGCGGAGCCGGCGACGCCCGGCACGCCGTGGTGCTCCGCGACCCAGAAGCGGTGGTAGCCCAGGGCCTCCACCTCCCGCGCCAGCCGCACCGTGTCCCGCAGGGCCTCGGCGGGCGGGTGGCCCTCGCGGGTGCGGGAGCGGTCGAGGACGGAGAAGCGGGTGGAGGCGATCAGGGAGCTCACACCCGGTTCAACGCGGGGGAGTCCCCGGGATTCCCGTGGTGGACTTCTACGGTGGATTTCCGCGGTGGTCAGCCGGACGGGCTCCGGGGTTCAGGACCCCAGTATTCCGGGCCGACCCCGCGCCAGTCGATGAGCGGGGAGACCGCGATCTCCATCGGGTCGATCTCGAAGCCCGCGCGGCGCAGGAACTCGGCGACGTCCGCGACGTTGTAGGCCAGCCCCAGTATCTCGCCGTTCACGCGCACGCGTCGGCCGCCCGTCGGGGAGGGCGGGTGCACGGTCACGGGCAGTGATCCGGACATGTACCCAGCATCGGGCGTGGGTTCCCGGCTCGCATCCGGACGGGGGGTTGCTTCATTACGCTGGGGCCGTGACGGACAGCAGCAAACGGCCTCTCGCCGTGTTCGACCTGGACAACACCCTCGCCGACACCGCGCACCGGCAGCGGTTCCTCGAGCGCCGGCCGCGCGACTGGGACGCCTTCTTCGCCGCGGCGCCCGCGGACCCGCCGATCGAGCAGGGCGTCGAGCTGGTCCGGGAGAGTGCCGTCGAGTGCGAGGTCGTCTATCTCACCGGGCGGCCCGAGCGGTGCCGTCGGGACACGCTGGACTGGCTCGCCGCCCATCGGTTGCCCGAGGGGCGGGTGTACATGCGGCGCGACGCCGACCGCAGGCCGGCCCGCCGCACCAAGCTGGAGATCCTGCGCCGACTCGCCCGTGACCGGGAGATCCGTGTCCTCGTGGACGACGACGAGCTGGTGTGCGAGGACGCCGAACGGGCGGGGTTCCGCGTTCTGCGCGCCCGCTGGGCGGCTCCGTCGGCCGAGCTGCGGATCGCGCAGGAGCGTGAGGGACGGACCTGAGCGACCGCCGCTGCCGGCTCGTGGTCCGAGCTCGTGGCCTCAGCTCATGCCCTCAGCTCATGCCCTCAGCCTGCGTCCTCGATCCGGAAGCCGACCTTCAGGCCCACCTGGTAGTGCTCGATCTGCCCGTTCTCGAGCTGACCCCTGATCTGGGTCACCTCGAACCAGTCCAGGTTGCGCAGGGTCTGCGAGGCGCGTGCGATGGCGTTGCGGATGGCCTGGTCGACGCCCTCGTGCGAGCTGCCGACGATCTCCGTGACCCGGTAGATGTGCTCGCTCATGCGAGTGATCCTCTCGACGGACTGCGGACTGCGGACTGCGGACTGCGGACTGCGGACTGCGGGTGGCGGACTGCGCACGCGTGTGTGGCATGCGTCACTCCACCGTGCCGTATGCGGAGGCGGAGCGCGAGGCGTACGGCCGGTGAGGCGTACTCCTTGTGGCCACTCCCCTTGACCCCGGCATTGGTCTGCACCAGGATTCCAGCCACCCACGCGAGCCCCTGCTCGTTCCCCCCACGTCGGGCCCCTCCCCTGTGCCTCGGATGCCTTCGTCGCCTCGGACAGAACAGGACCCCTCGTGAGACGTCGCCGCCTCCTCGCCCTGCTGTGTTCCTCCGCCTGTCTGGTCAGCGCCTGCGGTGTGCTGTCGCGGGACGGCGGCGGGCGGCACACCGTCACCGTGTGGCTGATGAAGGGCAGCGTGTCGGACGACTTCCTGCGCCGCTTCACCGAGGACTTCGAACGCACCCACGGCGACCTGCGCCTCGACATCCGCATCCAGGACTGGACCGGCATCGGCCCGAAGGTGCAGGCCGCCCTCAGGGCGGACTCCCGCAGCGGCGGCCCCGACGTCATCGAGGTCGGCAACACGCAGGTCGCGCAGTACGTCAAGGGCGGCAGGCTGACCAACCTCACCCTGGAGTCGATGCGGGACTGGGGCATGGACGACTGGCTGCCCGGCCTGGCCGAACCCGGGCTGGACAACTCCGCGCAGTACGGCATCCCCTGGTACGCGGCCAACCGGGTCGTCATCTACCGCAAGGACCTGTTCGAGGAGGCGGGCATCTCCTCCCCGCCGCGCACCCGGGCCGAGTGGGTCGCCGCCACCGAGAAACTCGACTCGGGCGGCAATCAGGGTATTTACCTGGCCGGACAGGACTGGTACACGCTCTCCGGCTTCGTCTGGGACGAGGGTGGCGACCTCGCCGAGCAGACCGGCAGCGCCTGGAAGGGCACCCTGGACACCCCCGCCGCACTGCGCGGCATGGACTTCTACCGGCAGTTGCAGGCACTCGGCCGGGGCCCGGTCGACGCCGACGAGGAACACCCGCCCCAGGCCGGGGTGTTCGCTCGCGGCAAGGTGGCGCAGATCGTGGCCGTACCCGGTGTCGCCCAGTCCGTCGTGGAGCAGAACCCCGCCCTCAAGGGCAAGTTGGGCTTCTTCCCCGTGCCCGGCAGGACCGCCGCACGGCCGGGCACCGTCTTCACCGGCGGTTCCGACCTCGTCGTGCCCAGGAACACCGGCGACCGGGACGGCGCCGTCGCCGTCGTCGCCGCCCTGACCGGCGCCAAGTGGAACACCGACCTGGCCCGCACCATGAACTACGTCCCCAACAAGACGACCCTCGCCGGTGCCGTCGCGGGCGAGGAGGGGGTCGCGGCCATGGCGGCGGGTGCCGCGCACGGCCGGGCGACCCCCAACACGGAGCTGTGGGCGGCGGTCGAGGCCGACAACCCCATCAAGGCGTACATGACGAAGGTGCTCTCCGGAGCCGACCCGGCGACCGCGGCCCGCCGCGCCTCACAGCGGATCACCGAGCAACTGGCGCCGGAGTGACGGACCGGAGACCCGGAAACAGAGCCCGCCCCGGTCGGGGACCTCACCGCGACCTCACCGCACCACGCTCACCGCACCACGCTCAGCGACAGCGCGAAGCGCCCTTCGCCGTCCGTCCACCACCGCGTCAACTCCAGCCCGGCAGCGGAAAGTTCCTCGATCACCCCCTCCTTGCGGAACTTCACCGACACCTCGGTGCGCAACTCCTCGCCGGCCGCGAAGTCCACGGCGAGACCGAGCGCGGGCACCTTCACGGCCTGCGCGGTGCGCGAGCGCAGTCGCATCTCGATCCACTCGTTGCCGGCGTCCCAGAGCGCCACGTGGTCGAAGGCCTCCGGCTCGAAGTCGGCGCCCAGTTCACGGTTGACCACGCTCAGGACGTTCCTGTTGAACGCGGCCGTCACCCCGGCCGCGTCGTCGTACGCCCGGACCAGCACGCCCTCGTCCTTGACCAGGTCCGTGCCGAGCAGCAGCGCGTCGCCGGGACGGAGCAGGGCGCGCACCCCGGCCAGGAACTCGGCGCGTTCGGCGGGCAGCAGGTTGCCGATCGTGCCGCCGAGGAACACCAGCAACCGCGGGCCGGGAGTGCCGGGCAGCGTCAGGCCGGCGGTGAAGTCGGCGATCAGCGCGTGCACCCGCAGCCCCGGCCGCTCGGCGACCAGCGCCCGCCCCGCCTGTTCCAGCGCGGTGTCGCTGACGTCGACGGGGACGTAGGTGTGCAGGCAGGTCAGCGCGTCGATCAGGTAGCGGGTCTTCTCCGAGGAACCGGAGCCCAGTTCGACCAGGGTGCGGGCGGGCAGCGCGGCGGCGATCTCGGCGGCGCGGACGGCGAGGATCGCGCGTTCGGCACGCGTCGGGTAGTACTCGGGCAGTTCGGTGATCCGCTCGAACAGTTCGCTGCCGTGCGCGTCGTAGAACCACTTCGGCGGCAGCGACTTGGGGGAGGAGGTCAGGCCCTGCAGGACGTCGGCGCGCAGCGCGGCGGCCATGGCGTCCTCGGGCAGAGTGCGGGTGACATGGAACTCGCTCACGTACGGGGCTCCTCGGAGGGTGCGGATGCCAGGTCCTCGGTGAGGTCCTTGAGCGGGGTGAGCAGGACGTCCGTGCGGCTCGCCGCCAGCAGGGTGCGGTCGGGGACCTGAAGCCATCGCGGGTTGTCGTCGTAGGGTTCGGAGGCCACCACAGTGCGGCGGCCGGGTTCGGCGAGGTAGCACAGGGTGTCGCCCCAGGCGGTCGCGGTGATCGTCTCGCCGTCGGTGAGCAGCAGGTTGAGCCGCGAGCCGGGGGCCGCCGCGGCGACCTCCAGGACGGTGTCGGCGAGCGCCTGGCCCGCCTCGTCGCCGGCGCGCAGCCGGGCCAGCACCAGCGCCCACACGAGTGCGGAGTCGTTGCGGGCCTCCAGCGCCAGCAGGTCCCGCGGCGGCAGCGTGCGGGACACCGCGGCGAGCGAGTCCGGCCAGCCGGTGACGGCGCCGTTGTGGCTGAACAGCCAGCGGCCCGCGGCGAACGGCGCCGCCGCGGCCTCCGCGTCCGCGCCCGAAAGGGTCGCGTCCCGCACGGCGGCCAGCAGCGCCGTGGTGCGCACCACCCGGGTCAGGTCGGCGAAGGACAGGTCGGCCCAGACGGGCCCGGCCCGGCGGTAGCGGGCCGGCACCGGGTCGCCCTCCGCGTACCAGCCCACCCCGAAGCCGTCGGCGTTGACCGTCCCGTACTGCTGCTGCCGGGGCGCCCACGCCTGCCGGTACAGGCCGTGGAGCGGTTCCACGAGATACCGGCCGAGCGGCTCCTCGGGCCCCAGGTACGCCAGGTGACGGCACATCAGACGTCCTCCGAACGGGCCGTGCGGAACCCGGAGAAGATCTGCCGCCGGACCGGGTGGTCCCAGTTGCGGAACGTGCCCCGGCAGGCCACCGGATCCACGGCGAACGAGCCGCCGCGCAGCACCTTGTACTCCGGCCCGAAGAACACCTCCGAGTACTCCTTGTACGGGAACGCGGTGAAGCCCGGGTAGGGGAGGAAGTCGCTCGCCGTCCACTCCCACACGTCGCCGATCAACTGCCGTACGCCCAGCGGTGACTCCCCGGCCGGACAGCTGCCGGCCGGGGCCGGGCGCAAGTGCCGCTGGCCGAGGTTGGCGTGGGACGGCGCGGGGTCGGCGTCGCCCCACGGGTAGCGCGTGGAGCGGCCGGTGGCCGGGTCGTGGCGGGCCGCCTTCTCCCACTCCGCCTCGGTGGGCAGCCGGCGCCCGGCCCAGCGGGCGTAGGCGTCGGCCTCGTACCAGCACACGTGCAGCACCGGCTCGTCGGGCGGTACGGCCTCGGTGACGCCGAAGCGGCGCCTGAGCCACTGCCCGCCGTCACGCCGCCAGTACAGGGGCGCGGTGATCCCGTGCCGGCGTAGGTGGGCCCAGCCGTCCGGTGTCCACCAGCGGGGGTCGGTGTAGCCACCGTCCTCGATGAACGCGAGGTACGCGCCGTTCGTCACCGGAGTGGTGTCGATCCAGAACGGCGGCACCTCACGCACGTGCGCGGGCCGTTCGTTGTCCAGGGCCCACGGCTCGGTGGAGGTGCCCATGGTGAACGGGCCGCCGGGGACGAGGACTTCGGGCGGGCCGGTGAACAGCGGCGCCGGGTCCGGATCGGGTGCGGTCAGGGCCTGCGGGCCCCTGCGGAGCTGATGGGTGATCAGCATGGTCTCGTCGTGCTGCTGCTCGTGCTGCGCGATCATGCCGAAGGCGAAGCCGGCCTCGGTCAGCCGCGTGCCGTGGAAGTCGGCCGACTCCAGCAGGTCCAGCACCCGGCCGCGCACCTCGGCCGCGTAGGCGCGGGCCTCGCCGGGCGTGAGCAGCGGCAGGGAGGGGCGTTCGGCGCGCGGGTGCTCGAAGGCGTCGTAGAGGCTGTCGATCTCGGGGCGCATGGCCTCCCGGCCGCCGACCGCCCGCAGCAGCCACAGCTCCTCCTGGTTGCCGATGTGGGCGAGGTCCCACACCAGCGGGGACATCAGCGGCGAGTGCTGGGCGGTGAGGTCGGGCTCCTCCACGCAGGTGGTCAGCAGGGTGGTGCGGTCACGGGCCGTGGTGAGCGAGCGCAGCGCCCGGTCGCGCAGTGTCTCGGCGGCGAGGGCGGGATCGGTCATGGCGCTGTGTCCTTCCCGTGGGCGCGACCGTCCGTGCCGCGCAGTCGTTCGAGCAGGTCGTCGGCGGGACAGCGGCCCCTGCGGACGTAGCGGTCCTGGAACGCGGCGACGGCGTCCGTGACCTCCGTGCCGGCGCCGAGCCGGGGCAGGGCCTCCAGGGCGGCCGTGAAGCAGACGACGGCGGCCTCGTGCAGCTCGGGGTCGGCGAGCCCGGTGCGGGCCGCCTCGGTCCACAGGGGGTTGTGCGGAGCGGGCAGCGGCCCGGAGCGCTCGGCGAGCGGTTTGACCGCCCGGTAGGCGGTCTCGGTGGCCTGCGGGTCGTCGAACAGTGCTGCGGTGACCGCGAGCGGCACGATCCACCCGTCGTCGCCGGGCTGCGCGTCGATCATGCGCAGCTCCAGGTGGCCCCGCGGTCTGACCGGCGGGAACAGCGTGGTGAGGTGGTAGTCGAGATCCTCCCTGGTCGGCGGCCTCGGGCGACGTGCACGGGCCCACTGCCGGAAGGTCAGCCCCTCGGGCACCTCCCAGGGGCCGTCGTCGCGCCGTACGCACATCACCGGCGCGTCCAGGACGTGCCGGGCCCAGGCGGTGCGCGGGTCGCCGTTCAGCGGGGGAGCGCCGGCCCGGCCGGGGCCGATCTCCGTCCAGATCAGCTGCCGGGTGGAGAGCCAGCCGGTGGACCTCCGGCCCAGCAGCGGGGAGTTGGCGAACGCGGCCACCAGCACCGCGCCCAGCTGGTGCGCCAGCCACCAGCGGCGCCCGTGGCCGAGCGGCCCGGGCTCCTCCTGCCCGGCGTCCACGCACACCTGTACGGACGCCGAGGTGCACATCATGTGCCGGCCGGCCGGGCCCTCGCGGTCCAGGCAGGTCTCCAGGGCGTCGTAGCGCCGCTCGCGCAGGAACCTGCGGGGGGTGTGCCAGGGGTCGTGGCCGAGGCCGACGAGCCGGAGGCCGTCCCTGGCCAGTACGGCGCGGACGGCGTCGAGATCCGCGGAGACGGTGCCGATGCACTCCGTCAGGGAGGCGGCGGGCGGCGAGCTCAGCTCCAGCTGGCCGCCGGGTTCGACGGTGAGCGCCGACCTCAGGGGCACGGTCCGCAGTGCGGCGTAGGCCGCTTCGAGACGTTCGGGTGTCACGGGGAGCCGCGGTGTGCGCAGCTCATGGACGAGCCATTCCACTTCGATCCCGAGACAGCGGGGCGGTCCGGTCTTGAAGCAGATGCCGCTGACCAGGGCCTCGGCCTCGGCTTCGGTGACGGCTGTACGGGGCCCCGTACAGCCACTTGCCGAATCGGACATGTCAGGATCCTCCTGCGATTCCAGCACGTCACCGGCCCGGGGTCGGTGGGCCGGGCCGGCGCCACACCGTCCCAGCCAAAACCTTCCGACCGATCCGTACAAGGGTACAGATCGTGACAATCCTGGCGCTGAATCTCCTGATGCGCGACTCCGGGGGCGCGCGGCTCGGCCCCGGCGGGCGGTCCGCCGGGGCCTTCCGTACCGGTCCTAGGCCCAGCCGTAGCGCTCCCGCAGCCGGTGTATGACGAGGTTGAAGCGCATGCGGTCCAGCGCGCACGCCTCACGGCGCATTCCGTCCTCGTGCAGGCGCAGCACCCGGTCGACGTCCACCCAGGAGTCCCGGCCCGAGCGGTCCCAGGGCCCGTTCCCGATCGCCACCCACCGGGGCAAGCCCCGGCTCCGCTGGAGCGACTGCGCCGCGCCCCCTGTTGCACCGTCATGAGCCCTGCTGGACAGCTGCACGGCGAGGAGCGTGCCGGCGGCCTCCCGGGCCACCACCAGGACCGGGCGGTCCTTGCCCCGGCCGTCGTTCTCCTCGAAGGGCACCCAGGTCCAGACGATCTCACCGGGGTCGGGGTCGCCGTCGTGCGCGGGCGTGTACTCGGTGCGCACCGGGCCGACCCGGCGGGGGTCGGCCTCGGTGGTGGCGGTGGGGCCGTAACGGCCGGGAACGTTCTCGTCGCTGAAGTCGGTGAAGTCGGTGAAGGCAGTCACGGGGGAACCCTAGAACGTCCCCCGGGCCGCGCCGACTTCGGGCGTACGGTGCTCGACCCGCGTACGGACGCGGGGTCGGCGTTCCGCCGCTCAGGAGACGTCGTCGCGGTGGCGGATCTGCATGCCGGGGCGGCGGCGGTGGACGGTGAGGTAGGCCAGGCCGTCCTCGCCGGCGGTGAGGCTGCGCGTGGAGCCGTGCGGCAGCCAGACCGCCGCGCCCTCGGCCAGCCGCCGCGGCTCGTCGCCGGTGCCCGCGCCGAGCACGCCGCTGCCCGCGACGACGAACAGCAGGACGTCCAGGTCCGGTTCGCGGTGCGGCGCGACGCGCCCGCCCGGGGCCAGGCGCACGACGTTCGCGTCGAGCTGGCGTCCGGGCTCGTCCAGCTTCCACAGCACGCCGGCCGGTACCGGCGGAGCGCCGGCCAGGGCCCGGGCGTCGCACAGGACCCGCGGTTCCGGCTCCGTCCCGTCGGCCGGCCCGGTGTCGCGCGCGGAAGGCGATGTCATGGCGTACCCCTCTTTCGTCCGGGTCCCGTCCCGGGCCTACGATTATTACATGTAGGATTCGTGAAAACCTGGTCGCCGCAGGTGAAATGAGGTGAGTGGACGTGACCACCCCACGGGAGAGCCCCCGCCGCCGCGAGGTGCTGGACGTGCTGCGCGCCGCCGGCCGGCCACTGGGCGTCGCGGAGGCGGCCGAGCGGATCGGGGTCCACCCCAACACCGTCCGCTTCCACCTGGACGCCCTGGTGACCGAGGATCTGGTCGTACGGCAGGTCGAGGCGCCCTCGGGACCCGGCCGCCCCCGCACCGTCTACACCCCCCGCCCCGGCATGGACCGCGGGGGGACGCGCAGTTACCGGCTCCTGGCGCAGATCCTGCTCGGGCAACTGGCGTCCCAGGGCCCCGGGGCGCGGGAGGCCGCGACGGAGGCGGGCCGCGCGTGGGGCGGCTTCCTGGTCGACCCGCTGCCGCCCTCGCAGCAGCCGACGGCCGAGCGCTCGACGGCCCGGCTCCTCGCCCTGCTCGACGACCTGGGCTTCGCTCCCGAACCCGAGGGCGGCGCCGGGAAGGCGCCGGAGCGGATCCGGCTGCGGCACTGCCCCTTCCTCGAACTGGCCGAGGAGTACGGCCAGTTGGTGTGCCCGATCCATCTGGGGCTGATGCAGGGGGCGTTGGCCGAGCTGCGCGCCCCGCTGGCCGCGACCGGGCTGGAGCCGTTCGCCGAACCCGGCTCCTGCCTGGCCCACTTGACCGCCCGCCCGACCGAGACACCCGCCGCCTGACACAACCGAAAGGCAACGCAACGATGAACACCACGTCGGCCGCCTTGGCGAGCGCGGTCACCTTCGTCTGGCTCGGCATGGTGCTGGCCATCTCCTTCCTGGAGGCTCCGCTGAAGTTCCGCGCCCCCGGCGTGACCATCCCGATCGGGCTGGGCATCGGCCGACTGGTCTTCCGGGCGCTGAACCTGGTGGAGACGGTGCTGGCCGTCGTCGTGATCGTCGCGGTCGCCGTGGGCGCGGCCCCGGCGTCGGTCATCGGACTCACCGCGGCCGTGGCCGCGGTGCTCCTCGCCCAGCTGGCCTTCGTCCGCCCCCGGCTGAACCGCAGGTCCGACCGGGTCCTGGCCGGCGAGGAGGGCCCCCGCTCCCGCGGCCACCTGGCCTACGTGGCCCTCGAACTGGCCAAGGTCGGCGTCCTGATCGCGCTGGGCGTCTGCCTCGTGTCGGTGTGAGCGCCCGGCAGGACGACGTCGGCGGGGCAGGACCGGAGTGCGTCTCGGCGGGTCCGGTCGGCGACTGGCCCGTCGGCCGTCGGGCACTCCGGCACTCCGGCACTCCGGCCTTCGCCGGGCGGAGCCCCCGCCCCTCGGCCCAGCCCCCGCCCCCGGTCGCGAGGCCGACGCGACGACAGGGGAAGCCCGCGGCACTCGTACGGCCAGAGGAGTCGCGACCGCCGCCGAGCGCACGGCGAACGCCGGCCGGGCGACCGAGGAGTTCGCGTCGCCGCTGCGTGGAGCCCCGAACAAAATGGGTGCCCGGCTCGCGACGCTCCTCCAGCCCGGCAGCTGGGAGGTGCCCCCGGGCACGCTCCCCAAGCTCTTCGAGCAGGGGGCACCCCCACCTCCAAGCTCTTCGAATAGGGGGACCCCCACCGAGGACCTTCCGGCGCCTTGCGATCGCACGCTCCTCCAAGTTCTCGGCTTCTCACCCGAGTTCTCGACTCCGCTCGAACAGGGGGGACCCCCATGAGCAGGGGGACCCCATGACGCCGCGAGCTGATCGGACTCCCATTTTGTTCGGGGCTCTTAACGCCCGCAGGACCTGCTCAGCCCGCGGCGGCCGGCAGGCGGGCCGCGAGGACGGCGATGTCGTCGCCGCTGACCGTGGACGCCTCCCGCAGGAGTGCGTCGCAGAACGTGCTCAGGGGCGCGCGGGCCAGCTCGGCCGCATGCCGGCGCAGACGTTCGAGCCCCTGGTCCAGGTCCTCGGCCGGCCGCTCGACCAGTCCGTCGGTGTAGAGCAGGACCGTACTGCCGGGCTCCAGGGGCTCGGAGGCGCTGGCACGCGGAAGGCCGTCGGGCTTGAGCCCGCCGAGCATGACGTCCTGGGCGCCCTCCAGGAACCGGGCCCGGCCGTCGGCGGTGACCAGCAGCGGCGGCGGGTGCCCGGCGACGCTGTAGCCGAGCAGCCGGCCACCTCCCACGGCTTCCTCGATCCTGGCGTAGACGCACGTGGCCAGGCCCTCCTCGGGGCCCAGCAGGTGGGTGGCCCTGTCGAGCCGGCGCAGTACGTCCCCCGGGGGCTTCCGCCGGTCGACGGCGATGCCGCGCAGCATGTTGCGCAGCTTGCTCATGGTGACGGACGCCTGCAGGTCGTGTCCGGAGACGTCACCGATGATCAGCGCGGTGGCGCCGTCGGGGATCACGAAGGAGTCGTACCAGTCGCCGCCGACCTCGTTCGCGGCGGCGCTGGGCACGTAGCGGGCCACGATGTCCACCCCGGGCACCTCGGGAGGGTCGCTCAGCAGGCTCTCCTGCAGGGCGAGGGCGACGCGCTGGATACGTCGCAGCTCCAGCAGCCGGCCGAAGGCGGGCGCGGTCCGGTCGAGGACTTCCTCGGCCAGGGAGATCTCCTCCGGGTCGAAGGGTTCACGCTCCGTGGCGTACAGGGCGACGACCGCCGGGATCTCGCCGAGCACGGCCACCGGCAGCAGGGCGACCTCCCGTATCCCGGCGGCCCGCACCCATTCCGCGGCGCCCGGCGGCACGTCGGTGTCGGTGAGGCCGCCGGGGCCGGCGCGGCGAAGGACGGTGCGTCCGTGCCGTACCGCGTCGTCGAACAGGCCGCCGGGAGGCGCGCCCCGCAGCCTCCCGTCGGGTGAGAAGGACGGCAGGTGGGGGCCGGTCACCGTGGCCACGTGCGTGGTCATCAGCGGGCCTGCCTCCCGCGGGCGTACACCCTCGGGCAGCAGGTAGGTGCCGCACGCGTCCGCCGACTCGGGCGCGACGACGCGCCCCAGTGCCTCCAGCACCGACTCGAGCCGGCCCGACCCGGACACCGCCATCGACGCCCGGTCGAACAGATCCTTGCGCCGCTCGCGCAGCCACCGGTCCTCGATGTCGGTGCAGGCGCCCACCCACTCGGTGACGCGGCCGTGCTCGCGGACCGGCACGACCCGCAGCGCGCAGTGCCGGTAGATGCCGTCCCGGTGCCGTATCCGGTAGCGGTGCTCGAACAGGTCCGGCTCCGTGCGCACCGCCCGGTGCCAGTCCTTGGCCAGCCCGGCCCGGTCCCGGGGATGGGCGCTGTCCAGCCAGCCGGATCCGAGCAGTTCGCCCGCGGGCACGCCGGTGACCTGGTGCCACCCGGAGCTGAGCTGCACCACCTCCCCGTCGCGGTCGGCCACCCACACCATCTGGGTGCCGACCGCGACCAGGCTCTGGTACCGGAGCAGGGCGCGCCGCCGCTGCTCCGCCTGCTCGTGGGCGGCCTCCTTGGCGATCACCTCACCGGTGACGTCCATGAGCACCACCAGCACCCCGTGGTCCCCGTGGTCCGCCGGCCCACCGGGCGGGGTCTGCAGCGCCGAGCGCGACAGACTGACACTGAACCACCGGTCACGGATCACTCCCCGCTCGTCCCGCAGGGTCATCGGACTCTCCGGGCCGATGCGGACCGGCTCACCCGTTTCGTAGACGGTGTCCATGAGCTGGAAGATCTGCTGCTGCTTCAGGTCGGTGAGCAGCTGCCGGGCCGGGACACCGTATTGACGGGCGCCGAAGAGGTGCCGATAGGCGTCGTTGGTGTAGACCAGGACATGCTCCGGTCCGCGGCACAGGGCCACGCCCACCGGTGCGGGGTTGAAGACGGTCAGGTCAGGGAAGAAGATCGGCTCGTCGCTGTACGGATCGTCGTTCATTCCGGCCGCCCTCTCGCCTGTTTCGCCCGGTACGGGTACCCCCCTTTCGAGCGCGCGACCGAGTCCGGGCCCGGACGCGCGGCGCGCCTGCTCACCGCCCCAGCAGTCTGCGCAGCCAGTTCAGCTGGGCCGTGTGGGCCGCCCGGGACAGGGCCGCCTCGGGGGCGAGGGCGTCGAAGCCGTGGAAGCCGCCGGGCCAGACGTGGAGCTCGGCGACGCCGCCGGCCTGCCAGATGCGGGAGGCGTAGGTGACGACCTCGTCACGGAAGGTCTCCGCGGAGCCGACGTCGAGGAAGGCCGGGGGCAGGCCGGAGAGGTCCGCGGCGCGGGCGGGGGCGGCGTACGGCGACACGCCGGGACCGCCGCGCCGGTCGCCGAGCAGCGCCGTCCACGCGGTCTCGTTCGCCGTGCGGTCCCAGAGGCCGACGCCCGCCATCTGGTGGGCGGACAGCGTGTCGTTGCGGTCGTCGAGCATCGGGTACATCAGCATCTGGCCGATCGGCCGCGGGCCGCCGCGGTCCCGCAGCAGCAGGGCCAGCGCCGCGGTCAGGCCACCGCCCGCACTCGCGCCGGCGATGACGATGCGCTCCGGGTCGCCGCCGAGTTCCCCGGCGTGTTCCGCCGTCCACAGCAGGCCCGTGTACACGTCCTCGACCGGCGCGGGATGCGGATGCTCGGGCGCCAGCCGGTACTCCACCGACACCACGACCGCGCCCAACTCCTTCGCCCAGGGCAGCGCCGTGTCCACGCCGAGCCGGTTGTTCCCGACGACCAGGCCTCCGCCGTGCGCGTAGTACAGGACGGGCCGCGCCGTGCCGCCCGACGGTGCGGTGGGCCGGCAGATCAGCAGGGACACGCCGGGCGCGCCCCCGGACCCCGGTACCGTACGGTCCTCCACCGCGAAGGCACCGTCCATGGTCAGGTCCGGCCCGCCCGCCCCGTCGGGGGCGAGGGCCTGCCGGGCGGCCTGGATGTCCTGCGGGGTCAGACCCGGCCGTACGTCTCCCACGGCATCCAGCGCGGCGGCGAGCTCGGGGTCGAACGGGGGCGGGGCCTGCGCCATGGCGTCTCCTCGTGCGGGGGAAGCGGCCACTCGTGCGGCCGTTCACCGTGTACCCGCCCGGACACGGCGGCGGACCTTGACTTCGAGCGCGCTCGAGGACCTGGCGTCACAAGGGTCGGTGACGGCTCTCGGAGACGGAGAGGGAGAGGGGCATACGGGTCGGTGTGCACATCAAGGACCACTACTTCCAGATGTCGCCCGGGTGGACCGACCGCTTCACCTCCCGGGGCGTCAGGCGCCTGGCGGAGCTGGACCGAGGAGTGGTGCGAGCACGGCATGGGCCGGAGCCCGGGCAGGCTCCGGCCCATGCCGCGGGTGGCTCAGGCAGCCGCCGAGTCACCGGCCGCCCGGCCCTGCAGCCGGGTGACGACCTCGGTGAGCTGCGCGGCGACCTCGGCGTCGTCGGCCGGGTGGGTCTCGGCGAAGCGGGTCACGGAGTCGGGGATGGACAGCTTGATGTCCTCGGCCACCTTGCCGCCGGCGATGCCCACGGCCTTGCGGGCCTCGTCCTGTGCCCATACGCCGCCGTACTGGCCGAAGGCGGTGCCGACGACGGCGACGGGCTTGCCGACGAAGGCGCCGGCGGCGTAGGGGCGGGACAGCCAGTCGATGGCGTTCTTCAGGACGGCCGGGATGGAGCCGTTGTACTCGGGCGAGAAGAGCAGGAAGGCGTCGGCGTCTCCGGCGGTCTCGCGCAGCCGGGCGGCGGCGGCCGGCACGCTGCCCTCGACGTCGACGTCCTCGTTGTAGAACGGGATGTCGGCCAGGCCCTCGTACAGCACGATCTCGGCGCCCGCCGGGGCGAGCTTCACCGCGGCCTCGGCGAGCTGACGGTTGTGCGAGCCGGCGCGGAGGCTGCCGACGAGCGCGAGGATGCGAACAGACATGGGGGGCTCCAATGGGGGGAAACACAGCCGTTACAAAGCGGACCGGAGTCCGCTTTAATTTTCTAGCAGAGAAACCGGACCGCGGTCCAGTTTTCTTCCCCATGCCTTACGCTGTCCTCATGTCCCGCGTCCTGCCGCCCTTCACCGAGCCCCAGGAGCCCCAGGAGCCTGTGGTGACGCCGGTGTTGCTCGACATCGGCACCGGTGAGGACGAGCCCAGCCTGCGGGCCGACGCGGCGCGCAACCGCGCCCGGCTGCTGGACGCCGCCGCACGGCTGGTGGCGGAGCACGGCGCGGCCGGGGTCACGATGGAGGCGGTGGCCACGGCCGCCCAGGTGGGCAAGGGTACGGTCTTCCGCCGTTTCGGCGACCGCACCGGCCTGCTGACCGCGCTGCTGGACCACTCGGAGAAGAAGTTCCAGGCGGCCTTCCTCAGCGGCGAGCCCCCGATGGGGCCCGGCGCGCCGCCCGTGGAGCGGCTGCGGGCCTTCGGCTGCGCCGCACTGCGCCGCGCCGCCGACGACCTGGAGCTGCAACTGGCGGCCGAACCCTGCCCGGACCGTCGCTACGTCGTGCCGCCCCGCCGGGTCCGCCACGCCCACGTCGCGATGCTGCTGCGGCAGGCGGTCCCGGACGCCGACAGCGAGCTCCTCGCCCACACGCTGATGGGATACCTCGACCCCCCTCTCATCCACCACCTGACCAAGCAGTGCCGGATGCCGATGGAGCGGCTGCAGGCCGGCTGGTACGACCTGGTCGCCCGCGTCACCCGTACCGCACCGGAGTAGCGGACCCCACAACCGTTTGGATTTCAATTTCAGCCCGGCGTCCGGCAGTTGACCCTCCCGGCGGGTCGTCCGAGGCTTCTGCCAAGATGCGGTACGTCATGGTGCAGATACCGAAACCCGCCGCGCCCCCGTCGCCCGCACCGCGCTCGGTGCCCACGAGCGCCGACGTGGCCCGACTGGCCGGCGTCTCACGCGCGACCGTCTCCTACGTGCTCAACAACACCCGAGCCGTACGCATCAGCGAGCCCACCCGTCGCCGCGTCCACGAGGCCGCCGAGGAACTCGGGTACGTGCCGCACGCGGCGGCTCGCAGCCTGCGCGCGGGACACAGCCGGATGGTCCTGATGCCCGCCCCGTCCGTCCCGGCCGGCGCGCTCTACGGCCGGTTCCTGAACGAACTCCAGTGGGCGCTCGGCCGCCTCGACTACACCGTCGTCCAGCACGGCACCGCCGGCCCGCACGGCGACGCGGCCGCCCGGGCCTGGGCGGAACTGCGGCCGGTCGCCGTCCTGGTGCCCGGCTCGGAACTCGGCCCCGAGGACGTCGCGGTGCTCAAGCGCTCCGGCGCCCGGGCCGTGGTCACCCTCGGCCCCGAGGCCGTGGAGGGCGCCCATGCCCTGCTCATGGACCAGGAGAGCGTGGGCCACCGGGCCGGCGCCCACCTGTACGACCGCGGCCGGCGGCGCATCGGCGTGGTCGTGCCCGAGGAACGCGGCCTGGACGTGTTCTCCCGGCCCCGCCTGGCGGGCGTACGACGCGCCCTGGACGGCACCGGCGGCAGCGTCACCGAACTGCCCCTCGGCTACGACGAGGACAGCGCGGCCCGCCTCGCCGCCCGCTGGCGCGACCTCGGCCTGGACGCGGTGTTCGCCTACAACGACGAGTACGCGATGCTGCTGATGCGCGCCCTGCAGGACGTGGGCGTCCGCATCCCCGAGGAAACGGCCGTGATCGGCGCCGACGACCTCATGCTCGGCCGGCTGTTACGGCCCCGGCTGAGCACCGTCCACATCGACCTGCCCGCGGGCCGCGACCTCGCCGAACTGGTCGACCGAGCGGTACGCGACCCCGGTGCCCCGCCCGAGAGACACCCGGTGCTGGGCGCGCGGGTGGTCCGACGCGAGTCCAGCTGAGCGGTCTCAACGGCCCCTTTGCCGCTTCACTGGCCCCTTCGCCGCTTCACTGGCCCTGCTGCCCGTCCTGCGCCTGCTGGTCGGCGACCGCCTTGCGGACCTCGTCCATGTCCAGCTTGCGGGCCTGCCCGATGACGTCCGCGAGCGCGGCCTCGGGCAGCGCGCCCGGCTGCGCGAACACCGCGACCTGGTCACGGACGATCATCAGCGTCGGAATGGACTGGATCCCGAAGGCCGCCGCCAGCTCCGGCTGCGCCTCGGTGTCCACCTTGCCGAACACCAGGTCAGGGTTGTCCTCGGCCGCCTTCTCGTAGACCGGGGCGAACTGACGGCACGGCCCGCACCAGGACGCCCAGAAGTCGATGAGAACGAACTCGTTCTCGGTGACCGTCCGGTCGAAGTTCTCCTTGGTGAGCTCCACAGTGCTGCTCATGGCGTATTCCCTCTTCCTGGTGGGGGCTTTCCGGCGTGGGGGCGAAGCCGTCGGCAGAACACGGCCGACCCTACGCGTATTCCGCGCACGTACCCATGTGGCCACCTCGCACACCACCGACCAGACTGACCCCATGACGGAAACGGAAACCATCGCGTACGACGTCGTGGTGCTCGGAGCCGGACCCGTCGGCGAGAACATGGCCGACCGCACCCGCGCGGCCGGACTGTCCACCGCGATCGTGGAGAGCGAACTGGTCGGCGGCGAGTGCTCGTACTGGGCGTGCATGCCCAGCAAGGCCCTGCTGCGCCCGGTCATCGCCCGCGCCGACGCCCGCCGTCTGCCCGGCCTGAGCCAGGCGGTACGGGGCCCCCTGGACGCCGCCGCGGTCCTCGCCCGCCGGGACGAGTACACCTCCCACTGGCACGACGACGGGCAGGTCCGGTGGGTGGACGGCATCGGCGCCGACCTGTACCGCGGACAGGGCCGGCTGGCGGGCAGGCGTACGGTCACGGTCACCGGCGCCGACGGGGAGGTCAGGACGCTGACCGCGCGGCACGCCGTCGCCGTCTGCACCGGAACCCGCGCCAAGCTGCCCGGCCTGCCCGGACTCGACGAGGTCAGGCCGTGGACCAGCCGCGAGGCCACCAGCGCCGAGGAGGTGCCGGGGCGGCTGATCGTGGTCGGCGGCGGTGTCGTCGCCACCGAGATGGCCACCGTCTTCCAGGCCCTCGGCTCCCAGGTCACCGTCCTGGTCCGCGGCAAGGGGCTGCTGGCCCGCATGGAGCCCTTCGCCGGCGAACTGGTCGCCGAGGCGCTCACCGACGCGGGCGCCGACATCCGCACCGGCACCTCGGTGGAGTCGGTGACCCGCGAGAACGGCACCGTGGTGGCCGTGACCGGCAACGGCGACCGCTTCGAGGCCGACGAGATCCTCCTCGCCACCGGGCGCGCTCCGCGCACCGACGACATCGGTCTGGAGACCGTGGGCCTGGAACCCGGCTCCTGGCTCTCCGTCGACGACACCCTGCGGGTCGAGGGCAGCACCTGGCTGTACGCGTGCGGCGACGTCAACCACCGCGCCCTGCTCACCCACCAGGGCAAGTACCAGGCCCGGATCGCGGGCGACGCCATCGGCGCCCGCGCGGCGGGCGTACCGCTGCTGGAGACGGACCCGTGGGGCGCCCACGCCGCCACCGCCGACCACCACGCCGTCCCCCAGGTCGTCTTCACCGACCCGGAGGCCGCCGCCGTGGGCCTCTCCCTCGCCGAGGCCGAACAGGCCGGCCACCGCGTCCGCGCCGTCGACGTCGACCTCTCCTCGGTCGCCGGCGCGTCCCTGTACGGCGACGGCTACCGCGGCCGCGCCCGCATGGTCGTCGACCTCGACGAGGAGATCCTGCGCGGCGTCACCTTCGTCGGCCCCGGCGTCGGCGAACTGCTCCACTCGGCGTCCGTCGCCGTCGCCGGGCAGGTTCCGGTCGAACGGCTGTGGCACGCGGTGCCGTCGTACCCGACGATCAGCGAGGTGTGGCTGCGGCTGCTGGAGGCGTACCGCGGCTGACGGCCGGCCGGCCCTTGAGCCGGCCATCCCGCCGGTCCCACCGCCGGGAGCACTCTCACGCCCGGACGGACGGGCCGCAGACCGCTCCCTTCATGGCAGGCGGCGCGGCGCAGGCCAGGCCGCGAGCCCGGGTCCGCTCGCGGAGAGGCTGTCGCGCCAGGACGGCACGATCCCGCACCCGACCCGAGTGATGCGGTCGCCGTCCTCGGGCACTCGTGCCGCTGGCGGCATCCCGCTCGCCGCGCTCCTTGCCGCCGACGTCGCACTCGACGAGACCGCCCACCGGCGGGAGGCGGAGCCACGGTGCCGCGCCCTGCCGGGACCGCCCCGGCCCCGGCAGGGCCTGCCGGCGGGGGCACGGAGCATCAGCGGGGGCGCGCCGCCGGCGTGAAGTAGCGTGGTGCGACACGCCGACGCCGGAGGGAGACGGACATGACCGCGCAACACCGGCGGGCCCGGCGCAGGCAGGGCGAGCTGGAGGGCCAGGTCCTCGGCGCGCTGCGCGAGGCGGACGGTCCGGTCGCCGCGGCCTGGGTGCAGGAACGGCTCGGCGGCGACCTCGCCTACACCACCGTGGTCACCATCCTGACCCGGCTGCTCGCCAAGGACGTCGTCTCCCGTGAACGCCGGGGCCGCTCCTTCGTGTGGACGCCGACCGCTGACGTGGCCCGGCTCGCGGCGCTGCGGATGCGCCGGCTGCTGGACGGCGAACGCGACCGCGAGGCGGTCCTGACCAGCTTCGTCACCGCGCTCCCGCCCGACGACGAGCAGGTGCTGCGCGCACTGCTGGAGACCGCGGAGACGGAGAAGCCGGGGGAGTCGGCGGGGTCGGCGGGGGCCATGGGGGACGGCGGTACGGAACACTGACGCCTCATGGGGCTCTTCGTCTTCCTGCCACTGGTGCTGCCGCTGTCCGCCTGGCCGGTGGCGCGCCTGGCGGAACTGCACCTGCATCCGCGTACCGCCACCCGGCTGCTGGCCTGGGTGGCCGCCGTCATGGCCGGATGCAGCACGCTGTGCCTGGCCCTGCTCGGGGTCGCCGGCAGCGCGTACCTCCTGCCCGGGAACCAACTGCCCGACAGCTGGGCCGAACCCGAGGTCAGGGCCGCCGTCCGGTACGACGGGGCGGCGGGCGGGGCGGCGATCCCCGCCTTCGGACTGGTCGCGGTGGCGTGCGGGCGCACCCTGTGGCGGCACCGGAGGGTGACCCGGCGCGCCCGGCGGGCCCTGGCCGGACTGCGCGACGCCCCGGTCGCCGTCCTGCCCGACGCCACGCCGTACGCCTACGCCCTCCCGGGCACCCCGGGCACCCCGGGCCGGATCGTCGTCACCACCGCACTGCTCGACGGCCTCACGCCGGCCGAGCGGCGCGCCCTGTTCGCGCACGAACGCGCCCACCTGGCGGCCCGCCACCACCGCCACCTGCTCGCCGTCCACCTGGCGGCCCGCGCCAACCCCTTCCTGCGGCCGCTGCGTTCCGCCGTCGTCTACACCGCCGAGCGCTGGGCCGACGAGGACGCGGCCCGCGCGGTCGGCGACCGGCGCGTGGTCGCGCGGGCGATCGGCAGGGCGGCCCTGCTGTCGTCCGCCGCGCCCACACCCACCCTCGCCGCGCTGGCCACCACCGGGCCGGTGCCGCGCAGGGTCGCCGCCCTGCTGGC
>NZ_QFDQ01000225.1 GCF_003270085.1 Streptomyces triticisoli
CGTGCCTGCCCGCGGCGCCCGGCCGCGGCCGCGGCCGGCGCGGACGACACGGCTGCCGCCGTGGCCGCTGCGAGCACACCTCGTCTGGACATGCGCATGGGTGACCTCCGTGAGTGTGGAAGGTGCGTGCCGTGTGTCGTGCGTTGCCGTGCTCACCCTTTACGTTGCTGCGGTCACCCTTCCCCTTACACATACCGACCGGTTAGTCTGACGCGGCGGAGCCGATGCGCCTCGTGTCGCAGCCATGTCGAAGGAGACCGATGGTGGAAGCCGTGCAGAATGCGGGAGTGGTCGTCACCGGGGCCGGCGGGGGTATCGGCGCCGCGCTGGCCCGCCGGTTCGCCGCCGAGGGGGCGCGGGTCGTCGTCAACGACCTCGACGCCGGGAAGGCGGAGGCCGTCGCCGGGGAGATCGGCGGCATCGCGGTGCCGGGCGACGCCTCCGCGACCGTGGCCGAGGCCCGCGACGCGCTCGGCGGCACGATCGACGTCTACTGTGCCAACGCGGGCCTGGCCTCCGGCGGTTCGGAGGCGGCCGGCGAGGAGGTCTGGGCGCGCGCCTGGGACGTCAACGTCATGGCCCACGTCCGCGCCGCCGAGGAACTGCTCCCCGCCTGGCTGGAGCGCGGCAGCGGCCGGTTCGTCTCCACCGTCTCCGCGGCCGGACTGCTCACCATGATCGGCGCCGCCCCGTACAGCGTCACCAAGCACGGCGCCTACGCCTTCGCCGAGTGGCTGTCGCTGACGTACCGTCACCGCGGGATCAAGGTGCACGCGATCTGCCCGCAGGGCGTGCGCACCGACATGCTGGCCGGTGCCGGCAGCGCGGGCGACCTGGTGCTCCAGCCGACCGCGATCGAGCCGGAGAGCGTGGCCGACGCCCTGTTCAAGGGCATGGCGGAGGACCGCTTCCTGATCCTGCCGCACCCCGAGGTCGCCGGCTACTACCAGGCCAGGGCCGCCCACCCCGACCGCTGGCTGACGAACATGAACCACATCCAGCGCACGTGGGAGGAGACCCGGTGACCGCCTCCCGCCACGCGGCCGGGCCCTGGCCCGCCCACCTCGGGACCGGGGTCCTGCCGGACTCGCCGAGAACGGCAAGTGGGAAGATCCTCCGTCGGGAACTTCGTTCTCGTACGCACGACAGCGAGTAGGACCACGGAAGGCAGGTGGCGGCAGGTGCCCAGGACGACGGACTCAGGCGGCACTCCGGTGCCGCAGCGGCTCCTGGCCGCCGCCACCCGGCTCTTCGCCGAGCAGGGCTACGACCGCACCTCCGTGCAGGAGATCGTCGAGGCGGCCGGCGTCACCAAGGGGGCGCTCTACCACTACTTCGGCTCCAAGGACGACCTCCTGCACGAGGTGTACGCGCGCGTGCTGCGCCTCCAGCAGGAGCGCCTGGACGCCTTCGCGGACGCCGACGAGCCGGTCGAGAAGCGGCTGCGGGACGCGGCGGCGGACGTGGTGGTGACCACCATCGAGAACCTCGACGACGCGTCGATCTTCTTCCGCTCGATGCACCACCTGAGCCCGGAGAAGAACAAGCAGGTGCGCGCCGAGCGCCGGCGCTACCACGAACGCTTCCGCGCGCTCATCGAGGAGGGCCAGCAGGCGGGCGTCTTCTCCACGGCGAACCCGGCCGACCTGGTGGTCGACTACCACTTCGGCTCCGTCCACCACCTGTCGACCTGGTACCGCCCGGACGGCCCGCTGAGCCCCCAGCAGGTCGCCGACCACCTGGCGGACCTGCTGCTGCGCGCACTGCGCCCGTGAGTGTTCAGCCCGTCCGGGACCGAAGCGGGGTCCGGGGGTGCAGCCCCCGGGGACGGAACGGGACGGGGCTGGACGGGACGGGTAGGGGCGGCGGGGTGGAAAACCCTCCCCGGCCGCCCCCCCCACGCGTCACAGGTACCGCTTCAGCTCCCGCCGTGCCAGCGACCGCTGATGGACCTCGTCCGGACCGTCCGCGATCATCAGCGTGCGCGCCCCCGCGTACAGCTCCGCCAGCGGAAAGTCCTGGCTGACACCCCCCGCGCCGTACAGCTGGATCGCCCGGTCGAGGATGTCCACCACCGCCCGCGGCGTGGCGATCTTGATGGCCTGGATCTCGGTGTGCGCCCCCCGGTTGCCCACGGTGTCCATCAGCCACGCCGTCTTCAGTACCAGCAGCCGCAGCTGCTCGACGGTCACCCGCGCATCCGCGATCCAGTTCTGCACCACACCCTGCTGGGCCAGGGCCTTCCCGAACGCCGTACGGGACACCGCCCGCCGGCACATCAGCTCGATCGCCCGCTCGGCCATGCCGATCAGCCGCATGCAGTGGTGGATACGGCCCGGGCCGAGGCGTGCTTGCGCGATGGCGAACCCGCCGCCCTCCTCGCCGATGATGTGGGACACCGGCACGCGCGCGTGGTCGAACACCACCTCGGCGTGACCGCCGTGAGAGTGGTCCTCGTATCCGAACACCCGCATCGCCCGCTCGATCGTGACGCCGGGCGTGTCGCGCGGCACGAGCACCATGGACTGCTGACGGCGGATGTCCGGCCCGTCCGGGTCCGTCTTCCCCATCACGATGAAGATCTTGCAGTCCGGGTTCATCGCGCCCGAGATGTACCACTTGCGACCGGTGATGACGTACTCGTCCGTGCCATCGGAGGCTCGCTCGATGCGCGTGGTGATGTTGGTGGCGTCCGAGGAGGCCACCTCCGGCTCGGTCATCGCGAACGCCGAGCGGATCTCACCGGCGAGCAGCGGCTCGAGCCACTGCTTCTTCTGCCGCTCGTCGCCGAATTGGGCGAGCACCTCCATGTTGCCCGTGTCGGGGGCCGCGCAGTTGGTGGCGGTGGGCGCCAACTGCGGGGAACGGCCGGTGATCTCGGCGAGCGGGGCGTACTGCAGGTTGGTCAGCCCGGCGCCGTGCTCGGCGTCCGGCAGGAAGAGGTTCCACAGGCCCTGCCGGCGAGCCTCGGCCTTCAGCTCCTCCACCACGGCCGGGGTGTCCCAGGGGGAGGCCAGCGCGGCCCGCTGCTCCTCCGCCACCGCCTCGGCCGGGTAGACGTACTCGTCCATGAAGGCCAGGAGCCTGGCGCGCAGCTCCTCGGTGCGCGCGTCGAACGCGAAGTCCATGTCTCTCAGCCTTCCTGAAGAGTGGTCAGTCCGTGGTCGATGAAGACGGGCACGAGGTCGCCGATGCGGTCGAAGCCCCGCCCGACCGTCTGGCCGAGCGTGTACCGGTAGTGGATGCCCTCCAGGATCACGGCCAGCTTGAACCAGGCGAACGCCGTGTACCAGGAGACGGCCGAGACGTCGCGCCCCGACCGCGTGGCGTACCGCTCGATCAGCTCGGCGGGGGAGGGGTGCCCGGCCGCCGCGGCCGTCGTGGACACGGGCGAGTCGGGCAGGTCCAGCGGCGCGCTGTACATCGCCAGCAGACCCAGGTCGGTGAGCGGGTCGCCGAGCGTGGACATCTCCCAGTCGAGGACCGCCTCGATCCGGTCGTCCGCCCCGATCAGGACGTTGTCGAGCCGGTAGTCGCCGTGTACCACGGCCGGCGCGGGGGAGTGGGGCAGCGCGCGCCCGAGCGCCGCGTGCAGTTCGTCGATGCCGGCGAGCTCGCGGTTGCGGGAGGCGTCCAGCTGCTTGCCCCAGCGCCGCAGCTGCCGGTCCAGGAAGCCCTCGGGCCGGCCGAAGTCGGCGAGCCCCACCTCGGCGGGGTCCACCGCGTGCAGCGCGACGAGGGTGTCCACCAGCGACAGCACGGCGTTCCGGGTGCGCTCCTCACCCAGCGGGGCGAGCTGGCCGGCGGTGCGGTACGGGGTGCCCTCGACGAACTCCATGACGTAGAACGGCGCGCCCAGCACCTCCTCGTCCTCGCACAGCAGCACCGGGCCCGGCACCGGCACGTCGGTCGGGTGCAGGGCGCTGATCACCCGATGCTCGCGCTTCATGTCGTGCGCGGTGGCCAGGACGTGGCCGAGCGGGGGACGCCGTACGACCCATGTCGAGGCGCCGTCCGAGACCGCGTACGTCAGGTTCGACCGTCCGCCCTCGATCAGCCGGCCGGTCAGGGGGCCCTGTGCCAGGCCGGGCCGCTCTCGGTCGAGCAGCCCGCGCAGCCGGTCGAGATCGAGTCCGGGCGGGTGGTCGGGGCTCATGATCGCTCCTACGGGCGGGTGAAGGGGACCCGACCATGATGCCGACCGGTCGGTATGCCGTCCAGTGCGCGAACCGGACGTGACCGTCGCCACGACGGTACGGCAGCTCCCCGCGCGGTGCGCCGGGAGCTGCCGAGAGTGGTCCGGGGTGACTCAGTGGTCGTCCCAGTGGCCGTCGTGCGCGGCGTGCCGGTGCCCGTCGTGCAGGTAGTCGACGTGGTCGCCGTGGAGCACGTGCGCGTGTCCGCAGTTCTCGCCGTGCTGGTGTTCGTGGCCCTCGTGCGCGGTGTGGCCGCTGGGCTCGCACTCGTCCCAGTGGCCGGCGTGCTCGCGATGCAGGTGCCCGTCGTGCGCGTAGTCGACGTGATCGCCGTGCGGCACCTGCGTGTGCCCGCAGTCCGGGCCGTGGGTGTGGGGGTGGGACGGGTGTTCCTGGTGAAGGACGGTCATGGTGGTCACCTTCGGAGGTGTCGGGGAGGAGGTGCCGGGGAGACGGCGATGACGGTGGACAGGCTGCCACGCAAAGGGGGTGTGTCCGAGCATCCGGCTCATGTGGTGGGCGAGTGCCTCGGAACAGGGCAATGCGCCCAATGCGGCTAGGGTCGCCACAGCGGGTGTTCGTCGGCCGCCCAGGCGTGGGTCACCAGGCCCGTGCGCAGGCCTCGGCGGGCTTCCGGGTCGCCGAGGGCCATGCCGATGTGGCCGGCCAGGACGATGCCGATGGTCAGGGCGAGCCAGTCGTGGACGAAGGTCGCGCCGGTGCGCCAGGCCAGAGGCGTGAGGTGGGTGAACCACATCATCAGACCGGTGCCGAGCATGACCAGGCCGGCTCCGGCGATCCAGGCGGCGTAGATCTTCTGGCCGGCGTTGAACTTGCCGGCCGGGCGCGAGGAGCGGCGTTTGTCGCGGTACAGGGCGGCGCGCAGCCAGAGGCGGTCGTGCGGGCCGAAGCGGTCGAGGAGGCGCAGGTCGGCGCGGAAGGCGCGGGAGGCCAGACCCAGCAGGACCGGTGCGGGCAGGGCGAGCCCGGCGCACTCGTGGACGCGGACCACCAGCTCGCGGCGGCCGACGAGTTCGGCGAGCGGGGGGACGTACAGGCAGGCCGCCGTCACCACGCACACGCCCATCAGCGCGGCCGTGGTCCGGTGCACCCACCGCTCGGCCCGGGTGAAGCGGCGGACGCGGGTGCCGGCCGGGGCCGGGGTGTCAGCCCGTAGGGACATCGGTCCGTCCGTTCGAGCGGCCGACCCAGGCGTCGACGTCGTAGCCGAGGTGTTCCCAGTAGCCGGGCTCGACGCGGTCGGTGACGGTGATGCCGGAGAGCCACTTGGCCGACTTGTAGAAGTACATGGGGGCGACGTACAGGCGGACCGGGCCGCCGTGTTCGTGGACCAGGTCCCTGTTCTGCATGCGCAGCGCGACCAGGACGTCGGAGCGGCGGGCCTGGGCGAGGGTGAGGCTCTCGCTGTAGGTGCCGTCGAAGCAGGTGAAGCGCACGGCTCCGGCGCGGGCCCGCACCCCGGCCAGGTCGAGCAGGTGGGACAGCCGTACGCCCTCGAAGGGCGTGCCGGGCACCCGCCAGCCGGTGACGCACTGGACGTCACGGACCATGCGGGTCCGGGGCATGGCCCGGAGGTCGGCCAGTGTGTACGTCGCCGGGTGGTCGACGAGGCCGTCGACGGTGAGGCGGTAGGCCGTGGCGTCCTTGTGCGGGACGGACGCGGCGACCGAGTAGTAGCGGAAGCCGCCGCCGTTGGGAAGCAGGCCGCTCAGACCTGTGGGGTCCCTGCCGGAGACGGCACCGAGGACGCCCTCCAGGCCGCGTTGCAGCGTGGGCGCGGCGACCACGCCCAGCGCGCCGAGGCCGAGGGTGCCGAGGAAGACGCGGCGGCCCATCGGGCGGCCCTCCTCCTCGGGGGGCGGTTCAGGGCTCACCCCTTCATTCGAACACCCGTGACCCCGGCGGACCAGGGGTCACGGGTGCTCGTCGGACTTCCGTCATGCTTTCTCACGTCTTTCTCAGGCCGGGCGACGCCTCGCCCTACCGCCTCTCCTCCATCGCCTCCTCCGCCGCCTTCTCCAGCTGGAACGCCTCGTTGCCCAGGCCGATGCGGGCGTGCGCCTCCGGCCGGCGGGAGCGCAGGACGGCGCCCTGGACCAGGCCGACGACGAGGGCGAGGCCGATGATGCCGGGCAGCACCCAGCTCAGGGCCGAGCCGGGGCCGGCGTCGACCAGGACGTCGAAGTCCTTGACGGTGTAGGTGGCGATCACCAGCAGGGCCAGGCCCGCCAGGGCGGAGGTCACCAGCCGCCAGGCCTGCGCGGCCGCCGCTCCGCGCCGTACGAAGAAGACGATCACCGACAGGGAGGCCGTGGCCATCAGGACGATCACGCCGAGCGCGCCGAGGTTGCCGAACCAGGTGAACAGGTGCAGCACGGGCGCGGTCGGGTCGCCGGCCGGCTTGTCGTCGGTGGCCGCGAAGACGATCACGACGACCAGCGAGACGATCGTCTGGGAGAGCGATCCGGTCGCGGGGGCGCCGCTGCTGCTGGAGGTGCGGCCGAAGGCCGCCGGCAGCAGGCCCTCGCGGCCCATGGCGAAGGCGTAGCGGGCGACGACGTTGTGGAAGCTGAGCATGGCCGCGAACATGCCGGTCACGAACAGCATGTGCAGGACGTCGGTGAAGGTGGCGCCGAGCCGGGACTCGGTCAGGGTGAACAGCAGCCCGGCGCTCTCCTGCTGCGCCGCGCCGACGATCGCCGAGGGGCCGGTGGCGACGGTGAGCGCCCAGCTGCTGATCGCGAAGAACACGGCGACGCCGCCGACGGCGAGGAACATCACGCGCGGGACCAGGATGTGCGGGCGGCTGGTTTCCTCGGCGTACACCGGGGCCTGCTCGAAGCCGAGGAAGGCGGCGATGCAGAAGCACAGCGCGGTGCCGATGCCGGCGCCGGAGAGCGTCTCGGGGCTGAAGGCGTGCAGGGACAGGCCCTCCCTGGCGGGGTCGGCGACCGCGGCCACGTCGAAGATCACGACGAGGACGACCTCGATGACCAGCAACACGCCGAGCACGCGCGCGTTGACGTCGATCTTCAGCCAGCCGAGCACGCCGACGACGGCCGCGGCGGCGAGGGCCGGTATCCACCAGGCGACGGTGAGACCGGCGTAGGTGGCGAACAGGTTGGAGACCTCGAAGCCGAAGATCCCGTAGATGCCGGCCTGGAGGGCGTTGTAGGCGACGAGGGCGACCAGGGCCGCGCCCGCGCCCGCCGTGCCGCCGAGGCCGCGGGAGATATACGCGTAGAAGGCGCCCGCGTTGTGGACGTGGCGGCTCATCTCCGCGTACCCGACGCTGAAGAGGATCAGCACCGTGCCGAGGATCACGAAGAGCAGCGGCTGGCCGACGATCCCCATCACCGCGAATGCGGTGGGCATGACACCTGCGACCACCATGAGCGGGGCGGTCGCGGCGAGGACGGAGAGCAGCAGGCCCCCCGTGCCGAGGCGGTCGGCGCGCAGGGCGCGCTCCTGGCCCTTGAAGGTGCTGATGCCACTTCCGTCGGCGGTGGTGTCGGTGGTGGTTCTGCTCGTGCTCGAACTGCCCGTCGTCATCGGGGGGCTCGTCCTCTCGGGCTCGGGGTCAGGGGCGTTGGCCGTACGGGGGTGCGGGCTTGCGGGCTTGCGTTCGTGCGGGTGCGGGTGCGGGTGCGGGTGCGGGTGCGGGTGCGGGTGCGGGTCGTGCGGGCTTGGGGCCGTGCGGAGTCGTGCGCCGGCGCTCGTAGTAGGGGCCCTACACCGCGCCGAGGGCGCCGGCGCGGGCGGTGCGGAAGGCGGTGTACGGGTTCCGGTCGGGGTAGGACCACGGCGCCGGGGTGGGGCGGTCGCCGATGCGGTGGAACAGGGCGGCGGCCTCGGCGCCCCGGCCCTGGCAGTGCTTGGCGTGGGCGAGGAAGTTCAGGTCGACCAGGCGGCGGGGGTGGTCCTCCTGCTCCCACTCCAGCCACCAGTCGAACGCGGCCTTCAGCACCTGACGGGCCCGGCGGCCCGCCCAGTGCCCGGAGGTGACCGGTTCGGCGGGCAGGTGGCCGCCGGCGGCCAGGACGCGGTAGCGCTCGGCGTGCGCGACCACCGGGAGGACGGCCAGGGGCGAGTCGGCGGGGGCCTGCTCGGCGGCCCAGTTGGCGAAGTCGTACACCTCGTGGAGGGGGTCCGAGCCGGTGTCGCCGTGGCGCTCGGCGAGCCAGGACACCATCACGTGGTGGGCGTGGTGGTGGTCGGGGTGACGGTGGCGGATCTTGTCGAAGAGGCGGGCCATGTCCTCCTCGCCGCCGAGGCCCCGTTCGAGCAGGAGCAGGCCGAGCCACGGCGTGGGGTCGGCGGGCGCGAGGGCGGCCGCCGCCCGGCAGGCCTCGCGGGCCGGTCCGGGCTTGTCCCTGCCGCGCAGGGCGCCCTGCACCAGGGCCATGCCGAGCAGCACGGAGGCGTCGGCGGACTCGGGTTCGGCGAGCAGCCACTCGCGGGCCCAGGCGGCGGTGTGGGACTCCTCGGCGAGGACGGTGACGCGGTGCCCGCGGCGGTCCCAGTCGTCCCCGGTGCGGGCGAGCAGCGAGCGCACCGTCTGCCACCGCCCCTGGGTCAACGCGGCGCGGGCGGCGGCGAGTTCCGTGTCGTCGAGAGCGGTGTCGAAGCTCTGGGCCGCTCGTTTGCGGCCGCGGCCGAGGGGAGGCAGGGGTGGGGGCACCGCGGAATTTCCTCACGCGCTCTTTGTCTGCGGCCCCGTCCGCCTCGGGGGCGACGCTGCCCCGTTCGGCGCACTGGCGGCGGCCTGCTCGTCGGTCATCGGACTGCCATCAAGCGATCACGGACAGCAAACCCCCAGCCAAGGCGCCGCGTCAAGGGCCAACCGGGCATTACACGCGTCAACTGCCCCTGTCGGCATGCGACTTGTGACATCCTCGACCGGCCGGCTCCCGGCGCCGACGAGCGGACCGCGGGTCACTCGTGTGGCGTCAGGTCATGACCGGGCCGACCGCCCGGACCCGGGTCCTCCCACCGGCGGGCAGCGCCCTGGGGCGTTGAAGTCGGCCACTACGCAGCCCGTGGCCCGGCCGGATGATCGAGGTACGCAGCGTGTCGGTTCTGGTTCTGAGTCTCGCCGTGAGCGCCGCCTGCTGCCCGGGCTTCGGATTCGTACTGCAGCGGAACGCGGCCCAGCAGGCACCACTCGGCGACTTCCTCTCCCCCCGGCTGCTGCTGGACCTGGTGAAGGTGCCCCGCTGGCTCGGCGGGCCGGGGCTGATGGTCGCCGGCATGATCCTGGGCGCCTTCGCCCTGGGCCGGGGCGAGATCTCGCTCGTGGAGCCGCCGCTGGCGACGAACCTGCTGTTCGCCCTCGCCCTGTCCCGCAGACAGACCAAGCAGCCGCTGGGCGGACAGGGCTGGACGGGCCTCGCCCTGCTGGCGGGCGGGGTGACCGCGTTCATCGTGGCGGGCCGGCCGCGCGGTGGCAGCGTGGTGACCGACCCGCTGCGGCACTGGCTGATCATCGGGGTGATGGTGGGCCTGGCCCTGGCGCTGACCACCTGTGCCAAGCGCTCACGGCTGAGCTGGGGGCCGGTGCTGCCGGCGGTGGCCGCGGGGCTGCTGTACGGCGTGCAGGACGCGCTGACCCGGGTGAGCGGGCAGCGGTTCTCGGCGGGCGGCTGGACGGGGCTGTTCACCGGCCGGCAGCCGTACGGGCTGCTGGTGATCGGCGCCGCCGGGCTGGTCCTGGTGCAGAGCGCCTTCGAGACGGCGCCGCTGCGCATGTCGCTGCCCGCGCTGACCGCGGCCGAGCCGCTGGCCGGGATCCGCCTGCGGGGTGGGCTTCCTCGGTGACCGCCTGCGCACCGACACCGGCGCCCTGGCCTGGGAGGCGTCCGGCCTCGCGGCCATCGTGACGGGCATCGTCCTGCTGGGCCCGCACCCGGCGATGCCACGCGGCAGGGCGGCCCCGGAACCCCGGCGGGACCTGCGGCCCCGCTGACACGAGCCCCGCGACGCGCTGCCCGCGCGCGTCGCGGCGTCTGCTTGGATGGATGGACATGAGTGCTGCGGAAGAGATCCTCGACATCGTCGACGAGCACGACCGGGTCGTCGGGCAGTCCCCGCGCGGGGAGGCGTACGCCAGGGGTCTGCGTCACCGCTGTGTCTTCGTACAGGCGCGGGACGCCGAGGGGCGGCTCTTCGTGCACCGGCGTACGCCCACCAAGCTGGTCTTCCCCTCGCTGTACGACATGTTCGTCGGCGGGGTCGTCGGGGCCGGCGAGGCCTACGACGACGCGGCTCTGCGCGAGGCCGAGGAGGAGCTGGGGGTGACGGGGCTGCCCCGTCCCGAGTACCTGTTCAAGTTCCTGTACGACGACGGCGCCGGCCACACCTGGTGGTCGGCGGTCTACCAGGTCCGCTGCGACCTGCCCGTGCGGCCGCAGGCCGAGGAGGTCGCCTGGTACGGCTTCCTGTCCGAGGACGAGGTGGAGCGCCGCCTGCGGGAGTGGGAGTGGGTGCCGGACGGGCTGGCCGCCTGCGAACGGCTGAAGGCGCACCGGTCCATGGGGTGAGCAGGGCCGTGGGTAAGGTCCCTCGCGTGATCGGTTTCGTGCGGAACATCCGCCTGTGGTTCGCCCCCGAGGAGATCCGTGAGGAGGGCAGCACCCCCGACTACCGCTTCTCGCTGGCGAACGAGCGCACCTTCCTCGCCTGGCTGCGCACCGCCCTCGCCCTGATCGGCGGCGGCTTCGCGGTGGACCAGTTCCTGCCCGACCTGCGCTGGGGCTGGCGCGTCGGGCTCGCGTTCGCGCTGCTGGCCGCGGGGGTGCTGTGCTCCCTGCGCGCGGTCAACCACTGGGTGCGCTGCGAGCGGGCCATGCGCCGCGGCGAGGACCTGCCCGGCTCGCGTTTCCCGGCCGTGCTGAGCCTGGCCGTCGCGGTCGTCGCCGTCGCCATGATCGTCCTCGTGTTCGCCGGATGGGCCGGATGAGCACGGGCGCGCAGGCCCCGGGCCGCGACCGGGACCCCGGTCTGCAGCCGGAGCGGACCCGGCTGGCCTGGCGGCGTACGACGCTGACCGGCACGGTCGCCGCCGTCCTCGCCGTGAGGACGGCCCTGCACGGCGGCGCGTCCGCGTCCGGCCTCGCCGTCGGCGCCCTGTGCTGCGCCCTGTGGTCGGCCTTCCTCCTGCTCGCCCAACTCCGCATCCGCACCCTCACCCGGCCGGAGACTCCCCCGCCCCTCACCGCCCGGCACGCCACGGCGGCAGTCCTGTGCACGGTCGCCCTGGCGGTCTGCGCGGCGGTGCTGGTGGTCTAGGCACGGTGTGAAAGTCCCTCCGCCGGCCTTCGGACGGGAGGTGCCCCCAGCCTCCGCGGCGCTCCGCCGGCCTGGCTGCGGGGAGGTGGCCCCGGGCACGTACTCTCCCGAACTCTTCGAGCAGGGGCCCCACCACGAGGCTGCCCGCGAACAGGGACCGGCCGGGCGGCAGCGTGCCGGGCGGGCCCACCCGCTCCTCGGCCTCCGCGATTCCCGTGGCCACCGAAGGACCGTCGGTCACCGAACGCCGAGGAGCGGGTGGGCCGTCAACGCCGCACCACCCCTAGATCACCAGGGACAACAGCAGGACCAGAGCACCGGCGACCACCGAGATGACCGTCTCCATGACGGACCAGCTCTTGACCGTCTGGCCGACGCTCATGCCGAAGTACTCCTTCACCAGCCAGAACCCGGCGTCGTTGACATGGCTGAAGAAGAGCGAGCCGGCGCCGATGATCAGGACCAGCAGGGCGGCGTGGGTGGTCGACATGTCGGCCGCGAGCGGGGCGACCAGACCGGCCGCCGAGATGGTCGCCACGGTCGCCGAACCGGTCGCGAGCCGGATCGCCACCGCGATCAGCCAGGCCAGCAGCAGCGCCGGGATCGACCAGTCCTTGGATATGTCCAGGACCATCTGGCCCACACCGCAGTCGATCAGCGTCTGCTTGAAGCCGCCGCCGGCGCCCACGATCAGCAGGATGCCGGCGATGGGCATGAGGCTCTTGTCGACGGTCCGCGAGATCCGCTCCTTGCTGAACCCGGCCGGGAGGCCCAGCGTGAAGATGCCGACGAGCACGGCGACGAGCAGCGCGACCATCGGGGAGCCGACGATGTCGAAGACGCGCTGGGTCATGTTCGCGGGGTCGTCCACGACGATGTCGACCAGGGCCTTGGCCAGCATCAGAACCACAGGCAGCAGCACCGTGGTCAGCGTGGCGCCGAAGCTCGGACGCCGCTCCAGCTCCTCCGACGGGCGCTGGGGCAGCATCCGGTCGGGGACCGGGACGTCCACCCAGCGGGCCGCGAACCGGGCGAACAGCGGACCGGCGATGATCACCGTCGGGACGGCGACCAGGATGCCGAGCGCCAGCGTCACGCCCAGGTTGGCGTTGACCGCGTCGATCGCGACCAGCGGGCCGGGGTGCGGCGGGATCAGACCGTGCATCACGGACAGACCGGCCAGTGCCGGGACACCGATGCGCATCAGGGAGTAGTTGCCGCGCTTGGCCACCATCAGCACCACCGGGATCAGCAGCACGATGCCGACCTCGAAGAACAGCGGCAGACCGATCACGGAGGCGATCAGCACCATCGCCCACGGCATCGCCCGGCCCCCGGCCTTCGCCAGGATCGTGTCGACGATCTCGTCGGCGCCGCCGGAGTCGGCGAGCATCTTGCCGAGGATCGCGCCGAGGGCGATCAGCACGCCCACACCGGCGACCGTCGAGCCCAGACCGGCGGTGAAGCTGGTGATCGCCTTGTCGAGCGGCGCCCCGGCTATCGCGCCGAGCACCAGCGACCCGATGGTCAGCGACAGGAAGGCGTGCAGTTTGTACTTGGTGATGAGGAAGACGATGACGGCGATGCCCGCCAGGACGGCGATGCCCAGCTGAGCGTGTCCGGCCGAGGTGATCGGCGGGGGCGCGTCCGCTGCCAGCATCTCGACGCTGAGTCTGGTCACGGTGTTCCCTTGCAGGTGAAGTGGGTGTTGGGGAGAGGTGTGCCGCAGTCGGCGACCGTGGGGGGAGAGGCGTCAGCCCTTGGGCGGCCGAGCCTCGGTCGGCTGCGTGGAGCTGTCGAGGTCGTCCAGCGCGGCCAGGGCGCGCGCGGTGATCTCCTCGGGAGTGCCGGAGACGTCGACCGCGACGCCCCGTTCGTCCGGCTGGAGCGGCTGCAGCGTGGCGAACTGGGAGTCCAGCAGCGCCGTCGGCATGAAGTGACCCCGGCGGTTCGCCATGCGGTCCTCGATGAGCTCCCGGTCGCCCGTCAGATGGACGAACACGATCCCGGGGGCCGCGGCCCTGAGCCGGTCGCGGTACGACCGCTTCAGCGCCGAACTGCTCACCACCCCGCCCAGCTCCGCCCGCCCGTGCGCCCAGGCGCCGATGGCGTCCAGCCACGGCCACCGGTCGTCGTCGTCGAGCGGGATCCCGGCCGTCATCCTGGCGATGTTGGCCTCCGGATGGAAGTCGTCACCCTCGGCGTACGGGACGCCCAGCCGGGCGGCGAGCAGAGGACCGATCGTGGTCTTGCCCGTGCCGGCGACGCCCATCACCACGACGACGTGGGGGGTACGCATCACTGCCTCGCTGTCTTCCTCGACATCCGACGCCGACATCCGACGTCCGCCATACTGAAACCCATAGGTACGACAAATTCAAGACTGCGTGACTTATAAGTCTGACTTTTTGATCGCGTGATCCACGCCGTACTCTGAGTGCATGAGCACACCGGGCCGAGGGCTGCACGGCCGCGTACTGGACACCCTCGGTCCCGCCATCACCGCGGGCGAGTATCCGCCGGGCAGCGTGCTGAGAACCGACGAACTGGCACAGCGCTTCGACGTGTCACGCTCCGTCATGCGCGAGGCGGTCCGCGTCCTGGAGTCCATGCGCCTGGTCGCCTCACGCCGCCGCGTCGGCGTGACCGTCCTGCCCCAGACGGAGTGGAACGTCTACGACCCGCAGGTCATCCGCTGGCGCCTGGCGGGCGCCGACCGTCCCCGGCAACTGCGCTCCCTGACCGTGCTGCGCTCCGCGATCGAGCCGGTCGCGGCGGGCCTGGCCGCCCAGCTCGCCACGCCCGAGCAGTGCGCCGAGCTCACCGAGTGCGCCCTCGGCATGGTCGCCAACTCACGTGGCCGGCGGCTGCAGGGGTACCTGGTGCACGACATCGCCTTCCACCGCGTGATCCTCACGGCCTCCGGCAACGAGATGTTCGCCCGCCTCGGCGACGTCGTCGCCGAGGTCCTGACCGGCCGCACCCACCACGAGGTCATGTTCGAGGACCCCGACCCGGCCGCCGTCACCCTCCATGTGCAGGTCGCCGAGGCGGTCCGCGCGGGCGACGCGGACCGCGCCGAACACCTGACCCGCGAGATCACCGTCGGCGCGCTGCAGGAACTGGACATCCTGGCGCCATAGCCCCGGCCGCCCGCTGCCGCCCGCTCCGCCTACGCGTCGAGGACGTCCCCGTCCACGTACACCCAGGCCCCGTCCACCCGCTCGAACCGGCTGCGCTCGTACAGCGAGCCACCCCGGTAGGACGCCCGGAACGTCACCGTCCCGGTGGTGTGGAAGGCGGAACCGCCCGTCGTGTCCAGCACTTCCAGCCCCGTCCAGCGCATCCCCGGATCCAGGTCGAGCCGCGCGGGCCGGGTGCGCGGATGCCAGGTCCGCAGCAGGTATCCCGCGTCCTGACGCACGAAGGCGCAGTACCGCGACCGCATCAGCGACTCCGCGGTCGGCGCGGCGGCGGCACCGATGGGGGTCCCCCCGGCCGAGCGTGTTCGAGACCGGGGGAGGTAGCGGCCGCAGCACTTCTCGTACGGCCCGGGCAGCCCGCACGGGCAGGAACGCGTGGTCATGTCCTCATTCTGCCCGTGCCGGACCAGGGCCCGGGCACCCCGCCACCGGTGCGGCACGCGCCCGGCGGGGGCACAGTGGAAGAGGACGTCGGAGGAGGACGTCCCGCACCGCAAGCCCACCACAGCCGAGGAGGGACCGACGATGACCCGACCCGTCGGCAACCGGCCTCCGACCGCCAAGGAGTGGCGGCTGAACCTGTACCTGTCCGAGCACGACCCGGACACCACCGCCCGGATCGTCCTGGACACCGGCGACAACGTCCTGGAGACCTGCGCGGAGGCCCGCCGCAACCCCTACGACAGGGACGTGCCCGAGATCGGCGACGAACTCGCGGCCGGCCGCGCCCTGATCGCACTGGGCCGCGAGCTGCTGCGCGCCGCCAACGGCGACATCAAGGCGGTGGGAGCGCCCGAGGCGACGCCACCCGCCCCCCTGTGGTCGCCCAGGGAGTGAAGGAGCCCGACGGTGCTCTTCACGAACCGTGCCGAAGCGGGCCGGCGGCTGGCCGCCCGCCTGGAACACCTCAGGGGCCAGGACGTCGTGGTGCTCGGCCTGCCCCGGGGAGGGCTGCCGGTCGCCGCGGCCGTCGCGGAGGCCCTCGGCGCACCCCTGGACGTGTGCCTGGTACGGAAACTGGGCGTGCCCTCACGGCCGGAGCTCGGCATGGGAGCCATCGGCGAGGACGGCGTACGCGTCCTCGGCCAGGAGGTACTGCGCGCGGCCCACGTCCAGCCCGAGGCGCTGGCCCGCGTCGAGGCGCGTGAGCGCCGCGAGCTCGAGCGGCGCGCCACCCGCTACCGGGGCGAGCGGCCTCCGGCCGCCGTCACCGGCCGGACCGTCGTGATCGTCGACGACGGCGTGGCCACCGGCTCCACCGCGCGGGCGGCCTGCCGCACGGTACGCGCGCGTGGGGCGGCGAGGACCGTCCTCGCGGTCCCCGTCGCACCACCGGACTGGACGGACCGCCTCGCCGGCGAGGCCGACGAACTGATCTGCCTGGCCACACCACCGGACTTCTTCGCGGTCGGCCAGTTCTACGCCGACTTCGCCCAGCTCGACGACGAGGACGTGGTCGCCTTCCTCCACCAGGCGGCAGGCCGCTCCTCGGCCGACCGCGAGGTGGAGGTGGCGGCCGGCGCCGTACGCCTCGGCGGCCATCTGACCGTGCCCCCCGACGCCGCCGGCGTCGTGGTCTTCGCCCACGGCAGCGGCAGCGGACGTCACAGTCCACGCAACCGCTTCGTCGCCGAGGGTCTCAACCGGGCCGGCCTCGGCACCCTCCTGTTCGACCTGCTCACCGAGGCGGAGGCGCGGGACCGCGCCAACGTGTTCGACACCGTGCTGCTGGCCGGCCGCCTCACCGACGCCACCGCCTGGCTGCGCACCCAGCCCGCCGCGGAAGGCCTGGCCGTCGGCTGGTTCGGCGCCAGCACCGGCGCGGCCGCGGCCCTCTGGGCCGCCGCGGAACCCGACGCCCGTATCGCCGCCGTGGTCTCCCGCGGGGGCCGGCCGGACCTCGCGGGGCCGAGGCTCCCGGCGGTGACCGCCCCCACGCTGCTGATCGTCGGCGGTGCCGATCTCACGGTCCTCGACCTCAACCGGCAGGCGCAGGCCCGCCTCCGCTGCGAGAGCCGGCTGACCACCGTCCCCGGCGCCACCCACCTCTTCGAGGAGCCCGGCGCCCTGGAAACGGTGACGGAGCTGGCCCGCGACTGGTTCACCGACCACATGGCGGCGGCGCACGTGTAGCTCCGCGGAGGCGGAAGGGGGACGAAGACAGAAGAAAACGGTGTCGACCGACTCCGGTCGACACCGTTTCCGTGTGGTGTCCGAGGGGGGACTTGAACCCCCACGCCCGATAAAGGGCACTAGCACCTCAAGCTAGCGCGTCTGCCATTCCGCCACCCGGGGGTGTGTGCCGTGCGGGGTTTCCCGCGGCGACGAAGGAAACATTACCAGGCTTTCGGGCGGGCCCGATCACCCGCCCCACGTGCCGGACGGTGTGCGTGGGGGGTGGCGGGGCGGGTGATCGGGCAGGGCTCTTGGGGTGGGGCGCGGGGAGGGGGAGGATGAGGGGGGACCACCGGCACACGTGGTGGACGACCGGCGCACAGTGGGAGGAAGCAGCGTGAGCGAGACGGACACGGCCAGGCGCGTCACCGGCGAGGACGAGGTCGTGGACCTCTGCCGTGAGCTGATCCAGATCGACACCAGCAACTACGGCGACCACTCGGGGCCGGGCGAGCGCAGGGCCGCCGAGTACGTTGCCGAGAAGCTCGCCGAGGTGGGCCTGGAACCGAAGATCTTCGAGTCGCACCCGGGCCGTGCCTCCACCGTGGCCCGCATCGAGGGCGAGGACCCGTCCCGGCCCGCGCTGCTGATCCACGGCCACACCGACGTCGTACCGGCCAACGCCGACGACTGGACCCACCACCCGTTCTCCGGCGAGATCGCGGACGGGTGCGTGTGGGGCCGCGGCGCGGTCGACATGAAGAACATGGACGCGATGACGCTGGCGGTCGTACGCGACCGGCTGCGCAGCGGACGCAGGCCCCCGCGGGACATCGTGCTGGCGTTCCTCGCCGACGAGGAGGCCGGCGGGACGTACGGGGCGCGGTACCTCGTCGACAACCACCCTGACCTGTTCGAGGGCGTCACCGAGGCGATCAGCGAGGTGGGCGGCTTCTCCTTCACGGTCAGCGAACAGCGGCGGCTGTACCTGATCCAGACGGCCGAGAAGGGCATGCACTGGATGAAGCTGACCGTGGCCGGCACCGCGGGGCACGGTTCCATGATCCACCGGGACAACGCGATCACCGAGCTGTCGGAGGCCGTGGCCCGGCTCGGGCGGCACAAGTTCCCGGTGCGGGTGACCAAGACCACCCGGGCCTTCCTCGACGAACTCGGCGACGCGCTCGGCACCGAACTCGACCCGGAGGACATGGACGGCACGATCGCCAGGCTCGGCGGCATCGCCAAGCTCATCGGCGCGACCCTGAGCAACACCGCCAACCCCACGCAGCTGGGCGCCGGTTACAAGGTCAACGTCATCCCGGGCGAGGCCACCGCGCATGTCGACGGACGGTTCCTGCCCGGTCACGAGGAGGAGTTCCTCGCCGACCTGGACCGGATCCTCGGGCCCAAGGTCAGGCGCGAGGACGTGCACTCCGACAAGGCCGTCGAGACCACCTTCGACGGGGCCCTGGTGGAGGCGATGCAGTCCGCGCTGCTGGCGGAGGACCCGGCCGCCAGGGCCGTCCCGTACATGCTCTCCGGCGGCACCGACGCCAAGTCCTTCGACGACCTGGGCATCCGGGGCTTCGGCTTCGTGCCGCTGCGGCTGCCGCCGGAGCTGGACTTCGCGGGCATGTTCCACGGGGTGGACGAGCGGGTGCCGGTGGACGGCCTGAAGTTCGGCGTACGCGTGCTCGACCGGTTCATCGACGCGTCCTGAGGGCGTTTTCGGGTGTTTTCTAAGCCGGGCGGGCATGGATAATCGGCCGCGTGTACGAAAGTGACCAAGGAAGAGTGAATGCGACGATAAGCTCGTAGCTCCATTACTCCTTCCTCGTTACAAGTGATGCGATCACCAAGAGATCGCTTATTTCAACGAGGAGGAATAATGATCAAGAAGGTCGTCGCTGCCGCGGTTGCCACCGGTGGGCTGGTTCTCGCGGGCGCCGGCGTGGCCGCCGCCGACTCCGGTGCCCAGGGTGCCGCCGTGCGCTCCTCGGGTGTCGCTTCCGGAAACGTCGTGCAGGTGCCGGTCCACGTGCCGGTGAACGTCTGCGGCAACACGATCTCGGTGATCGGGCTGCTGAACCCTGCCGTCGGCAACGTCTGCATGAACAAGTGACGTTGTGCCCCGCCCTCGTGAGGGTCTGATTCCACCGACTCCGTAGGGGACTGAGCCGGTCGGCCCCGGAGCGCACGCCGTGTGCTCCGGGGCCGACCTGGTTTCCGCGCGGTCGCAACGGCGGTTTCCGGCCGGGGCGAATACGCGTTCCGGAAGGTTTTTCGAAAGTCGAAAAATCGAAAAGCCGAAAAATCGAAACGTTTCGAAGAGGCCGAAGAGGCCGAAGGTAGGGATTCAGCGATATGCGACAGGTCACCCGCAAGGGCCTGATGACCGTGGCCGCAGCCACCGGCGTGATCGCCGCCGCGAGCGGCTACGCCCACGCCGACGCGGGCGCGGCCGGAGCCGCGTCCGACTCGCCGGGCATGCTGTCCGGCAACACGGTGCAGGTGCCGGTCCACGTGCCGGTGAACGTCTGCGGCAACACGGTCAATGTCGTCGGGCTGCTCAACCCGGCGGTCGGCAACACCTGCGCCAACCAGGGCGGCGGCAGCCACACGTCAGGGGGGCACGGTGACTCCGGGCACGGCGACTCGCGTCACCACGGCTCCGGTCACCACCGCTCCGGGCGCGGCGGCTCGCACGCCGGTGGGCACACCGGCGGCTCGCCGGGCGTGGGCTCGGGCAACCACGTCCAGGTGCCGGTCGACGTGCCCGTCAATGTCTGCGGCAACAGCGTCGACGTGATCGGTGTGGGCAACCCGGTCACGGGCAACCACTGCGGCAACGGCGGTGGAGGACACCACGGCACGCCTCCGGGCGGCGACCACGAGACCCCGCCCGAGCACCCGGGCACTCCCGGCAACCCGGGCAACCCCGGGACTCCGGAGCACCCCGGGACGCCTGGCAACCCCGGTACGCCGGAGCACCCGGGCACTCCCGGGAACCCCGGCACCCCTGGCCGGCCCGGTACGCCGGCCACGCCCTCCGCCCCGGGTGGCGGCACCCCCGGTGGCTCCGCGCGCGTGAACCAGCCGGGCACGCACTCCGTCGCCGCGCCCGGCAGCCGGGCGCAGCTCGCCCACACCGGCAGCGACCTGCCGATGAGTGCCGTCCTGCCGGTGGGCGCGGGAGCGCTGCTCGCGGGCGCCGTGCTGTACCGCAGGGCCCGGGCCGCCGCCCGGTAACCAGCATCTGCGGTGCACATGACACAGTGGGCCCCGCGTCTGCGGGGCCCACTGTGGCCCGGGCGTCTCAGCTCACCATGTGGCACGCACCTGGCGGATGATCCGCCGGCGCAACCGCACCCTGCGGCTGCCGTCGCGCAGCAGGCTCAGACGGTACAACTCCCAGTGTCCGTACTCGGCGTGGTCCGTCAGCAGACGTGCCGTCTCCTTGCGGGAGACCCCGCGCGGTACGTACACGTCGACAAATTCGTATTCCGGCATCGCATCTATTGTGCGGTCCGGGGCCCGGTACGGATAGCGTCTGCACTATGTCTGATGCTGCGCAGCCCACCGCTGCCGAGGTACGTGCCGCCGCCGAGGCGGTCAAGACCGCGCTCGACCGCCACCTGGCCGCGGTCGAACGCAGGTCGGGGGAGGAAGACCCGGCCGTCTACGAGGCGTTCAATCAGCTGGCCGCGGCCGCGGAGGCGTACGACGAACTGCTCTACGACCGCTACGACGAGGTCACGCCCTTCGAGATCCCCGGTGACGACTCGCTGCCGCCGTACACGGGCCCGGAGGAACCGCACGCGATCAGCGTGCTGATCCGCCGCGACTACGCCGTGGCCGAGCCGCATCGGCTGCTGGCCCAGGCCCGGCGGGTGGAGGCCGCGGACACCGAGGCCGGCCCGGGCATCGACGAGAACGCCTCCGCGACGGTGCCCGGGGCGCTCGGCATCCTGTTCGGTGAGTTCGAACCGGACGAGATCGCCACCCGGCACAACGAGTTCGGCCTGGAGGAGGGCGACTCCACCCTGTGGGTCACGGCCGCGGACGAGCCCGCCGACCCGGGCGACTGGCTGGAGGCGCCCTTCGAGCACGTCGACCCGGAGCGGGTCGTCTGCCGCTTCGACGTCAGCGCGGTCTTCGACGACGACGAGGACGGCGATGTCGTCGTCATCGCTGACGACGACATCGATGACGACGACGATCTGGACGACGACGATCTCGGCACCGGACTCAACGACGACGACGAGCTGGAGCCGCTGGACGCGGCCGACCGCTGAGCGGCGGCGGCTGAGCGGCGGCGGACGCGCCCGCAGTCTCCCCCCGTCTCAGCCCGCCGCCCGTTCCTCCGCCGCCCGCGCCTGCGTGCGGAGCAGGTCGGGCAGGCGGGTCGTACGGGGCTTCGCCGACACCTCGGCCACAGCCTTCGAAAGCGCCTGCTCCACCCCGTGCACCACGGACAGATGACGGCTCGCCCGGCCGAACGCCGTGTAGACCCACGGCCGGCTGAGCGCCCGCGCCGCGTCGCCGGGCAGCACCACGACCACCGCGGGCCACCGGCCGCCCACCGCCTGGTGCGCGGTCAGCGCCCACCCGTGCCGCACCTGCGTCTCCACCCGCTCCCTCGGTACGACCACGGGGGCGCCCGAGCAGGACAGGTGCAGTCCCTCGGCGTCGGCCTTCACCACGTGACCGGACAGCGCACGGCCCGGGGCGGGGGAGTGGACGACCCGGTCGCCCGGGTCGAATCCGCCGAAGCGGCCGGGCCCCGGATTGAGCCGCGCCTTCAGCGCCGCGTTCAGCGCGCGGGTGCCGGCCGCGCCGCCGTGACCCGGGGTGATCACTGTCGTCTGCTCGACCGGGACGCCGATGGCCCGCGGCACCGAGTCCGCGACGAGCTGCACGGTCCGGTGCACGGCCTCCCCCGCGTCCCGCACCGGAACGATCACGACCTCCTTGCCGGGCGCCGCCACCTCGCCCAGCTCGCCGACGCCGATGCCGGAGACCAGCTCGCCCAGCGGGCCCGGATCCGGCACGCGCGAGGCGAACTGGGGGCAGACCCGCGCCGCCAGCAGATCCGCGAAGACCCGCCCGGGCCCCACGGACCACAGCACCCCCGGATCCCCGGCCAACACCAGCCGGGCGCCGTCCGGCAGCGACTCCACGAGCAGGGCCGCCGACTCCACGTCCAGCTGGGGGGCGTCGAGCACGACGAGCAGGTCCAGGGCGAGTGAGCCGTCCTCGTCCCGTCCGGGGCCCTCGGCTCCGGACAGCAGCCCGGCCACCGTGGCGACGGCGGGCGCAGGGGTCCCGGACGGTCCGACGGCCTCCTGGAACTGCCGCAGCAGCTCCGCGAACCCGTCCCGGCCGAGCGGGCTGTGGGCGGCGGCCCACGCGCGCAGCCCCAGCCGCCGCGCCTCACCCAGCAGCCGGGCGGGCTCCACGCGGGAGGCCTCGCCTCCCGTGTGCAGGACCAGGCCGTGGCCCGCGACCGCGCGGAGCAGCTCGGCGGCGGAGCCCTGGGCGGAGGCGGCGGCCCGCTCCCAGTCCTCGGACGGACCGCTCTCCTCCGGTACGGAGCCGATCAGCCGGGCCAGTCCGTCGGCGAGGCTCTCCTCGGCGAGCGCGTACCGCTCCAGGCCCACGAGGACGCGCACCGGGCGCTCGCCCTCCCCGTCCGCCTCCTGGGTGTCCTGGAAGGCCAGGGCCTCGCCCTCCGCGAGCGTGCTGTGCAGGGCCGATTCGGGGTCGGGCACCGCCCGCTGGACCAGCGCGGCGGTCAGCGCCGCGGCGTCCAGGGCCGTGTGCCCGGCGAGGGCCGCCTGCTCCAGCAGCCACACGGTGAGGGCCCGGCCGCGCCGTTCGTCGTCCGGACGGCACTCCGCGCCGAGCAGGGCACGCGCGAACCCGTCGGCCTGCTCCGGCCGTACGCCCCTCACGCGCAGCAACTGCCAGGGGTCGGCGCGCAGCCGCTCCTCCGCGCCCTCCCCGAGGGCCGCGGCGACCTGAGGCGCGAGCGTCTCCGGGGCACCGCCCTCGCTCAGCACGAGGCGCACGCCCCGGACACTCCCGGGCGCGGGCGCCGCGGGCGCGGTGGCCGCCTCGACGGAGGCGTGCCCGGGCCGCCGTACCGGCTCGGGGGCGACCCGCCGCGGCACGGTCTCCGGCTCTGCGAGGACGCCGACCGCGGGCTTCTCCCCGCTCTCCACGGCCCGCACCGCCGCCAGCAGACCGGCCGCCTTGCCGCTCAGCTTCCCCCCGCTCTCGATCGGCCCCTTCTTCGCCGCCTTCCGCCGCTCGATCCGCTCCCGCTCGACCTGCTGAGCCGCAAGCTCGGCCTCGGCCTCGGACATTCGGTCCCCACCTGGATCCCCCGCCGCGCCGGAGCCCTCCGCCGCGCCGGAGCCGGCCGTCGCGTCCGAGTCGGCTGTCGCGCCGGTACGGACCGTGGGGTCCGGGCCCGCTGCCGCGCCGGAGCCGTCCGCCGGGTCCAAGCCGGTTGCTGTGCCGGAAGCGGCCGTCGCGCCGGAGCTGCCTGCGGCGTCCGGGTCCACCATGGCGTCGGGACCCGCCGCCGCGTCCGAGCCGACCGCCGTGCCGGCACCGCTCTCCGCGGCGGCCGCGCCGCCGTCCGGCTCGCCGCCTTCCCCGGGGCCGCTGTCGCGCATGGCCGTGCGGTTCTCCAGATCGGCGCGCTCGCGAGTGCCGCTGCCGTTCGCGACCGTGTCGCCGTCCGACTCCGCGTCCTCGGCAGCGCCACCGCTCGCGCGTGCGCCCCCACCGGCCTTCGCGCCGCCGCGCTCTTCGGCAGCCGCCCCGCCGCCCCGCTCGCCTGCGGGGGCGTCGGCGGCCCCGGGGCCGGGGTCCGGGATGCCAGGCCCGGAGTGTTCCGTGGTCTCCGGCTCGCTCACAGCGTGCTCCAGTCGTGATCGGGATAGCGGTGCACGGGCGCCGACACGTCGTCGAGCGCCCGGCAGATCTCGTCAGGAAGACTAAGCGCCTCCACCGACAACGCCGCCGTGAGCTGCTGTGCGGTGCGGGCGCCGACGACCGGCGCGGCCACGCCGGGTCGGTCGCGGACCCAGGCGAGGGCGACCTGGAGCGGGGTCACCGCCAGCCCGTCCGCCGCCGTGGACACCGCGTCCACGATGCGGCTCGCGGTGTCGTCGAGGTACGGCTCGACGAAGGGCGCCAGCTGCTCCGAGCCGCCCCGCGAGTCCGAGGGCGTCCCGCCCCGGTACTTGCCGGTCAGCACACCGCGGCCCAGCGGTGAGGAGGGCAGCAGGCCGATGCCCAGGTCGAGGGCGGCCGGCAGCACCTCGCGCTCGACGCCCCGCTGCAGCAGCGAGTACTCCATCTGCGTGCTCGCCAGCCGCGTCCGGGTGCCCGGCGCCGCGAGCTGCCAGGTCGCCGCCTTGGCCAGTTGCCAGCCGCAGAAGTTGGAGACGCCGGCATAGAGCGCCCGGCCGCTGCTCACGGCCAGGTCGAGCACCTGCAGGGTCTCCTCCAGCGGTGTGTACGGGTCGTAGGCGTGGACGTGCCACACGTCGACGTGGTCCGTGCCGAGGCGGGCGAGCGAGGCGTCCAGCGCCGCCAGCAGATGGCCGCGGGAGCCGTCGAAGCGGCGGTCCGGGTCCGGGACGCTGCCCGCCTTGGTCGAGACGACCAGGTCACGGCGGGGCACGAGGCCGTCCATGAGCCGCCCGAGCAGGTACTCGGCCTCCCCGTCGCCGTACACGTCGGCCGTGTCGACGAGAGTGCCGCCCGCCTCCCAGAACACCTTCAGCATGTCCGCGGCGTCGTGCTCGTCGGTGCCCCGGCCCCAGGTCAGGGTGCCGAGGCCGATGCGGGACACGCGCAGGCCCGTACGGCCGAGATGCCTCTGCTCCATGAACGCCGACATTACTGGCCAGAACTGGGACATGGGTCACCTGTGGACAACCCAAAATCCCGCAGGTCCGCGCTAGTGTTCCCCGGACAAGGAACGTTACTGATCGGTAAGGGGAGCGGCATGCAGCTCGGGATCAACCTCGGCTACTGGGGTGCCGGGATGGACGCGGACAATCTGGCCGTCGCGCAGGAGGCGGACCGGCTCGGCTACGCCGTGTGCTGGGCGGCCGAGGCCTACGGCTCCGACGCGGCCACCGTGCTCACCTGGGTCGCCGCACAGACCGAGCGCATCGACGTCGGCTCGGCCATCTTCCAGATCCCCGCCCGGCAGCCCGCGATGACGGCGATGACGGCCGCCACCCTGGACTCGCTGTCCGGCGGCCGCTTCCGGCTCGGCCTCGGCGTCTCCGGCCCTCAGGTCTCCGAGGGTTGGTACGGCGTGAAGTTCGACAAGCCGCTGGCCCGCACCCGCGAGTACGTCGAGATCATCCGCAAGGCGATGACCCGCGAGCGGCTGACGTACGACGGCGAGCACTGGACGCTGCCGCTGCCCGGCGGCCCGGGCAAGCCGATCAAGCTGACCGTGCACCCGCAGCGCGAGCACATCCCGCTCTACATCGCCGCCATCGGCCCGAAGAACCTGGAGCAGACCGGCGAGATCGCCGACGGCGCCCTGCTCATCTTCCCCTCCGCCGACCACCTGGAGGAAACGGCGGTCAAGCACCTGCGCGCGGGCCGTGAGAAGGCCGGCAGGACCATGGACGGCTTCGACGTCTGCCCGACCCTGCCGCTCGCCGTCGGCGACGACAAGGACGTGGCCCGGCTCGCCGACACCTTCCGCCCCTACACCGCGCTGTACGTCGGCGGCATGGGCAGCCGCGAGCAGAACTTCTACAACCAGCTCGCCCGCCGCATGGGCTACGAGAAGGCGGCCGCCGAGATCCAGGACAAGTACCTCTCCGGCGACAAGCAGGGCGCGGCGGCGGCCGTACCGCAGGAGCTCATCGACCAGACCACGCTGCTCGGTTCCGTCGACCGGATCGCGGACCGCATGAAGGCGTACGCGGCGGTCGGCGTCACCACGCTGACCCTCGCCCCCGCCGGCTTCACCCTGGAGGAGCGACTCGCCTCGCTCCGCGCCGGCACCGAGGCCCTGGAGCGCGCGGGACTGGCGTGACACGGGAGTACCGCCCGGGGAGGGGGGAGGTGCGCCCGGCAAGCCCAGGGGCTTTCCGCGGCCGTGGTGGGGGCTCGGGGGTCCACCCCGCCACGGCCGTCACCGAGAACAACGCGCCCGTCCCCGTGCGGTTACGCACACCCCGCGGCCCTCCGGCGCTCCGCCGTTCGGAGCAGCGCTCCCGCACCGTTCCCGAAGACCGAACACGAGTTGCGCGTACTCAGCCGCACACCTCGAACGGTCGTGGGCGTTCCCCCACTGCCTCAAGGGCGTGGGAGGTACCCCCGGGTCCCCGGCGTCCCGGATCGCACTGATCACGACACTCCGGTCAGCCCACGCCCCGCAAGCCCGCGAGCCGACCATCACACGAACGAGCCGAACGGACCTTGCCAGGCTTCCCGGCGAGCAGACGCCACCCCCTGTTGCGGCGCTCCCGCGGCTGCACTTGACTCGTTCTTCGCGGCAGTCCGGCAGGGAGGTGGCCCGCGATGCTCTCGCCCAGGAGCCTGTTCCAGGAGATCCTCGACCACGACGAGTCCTTCCGGCTGTTCTGCTCCATCGCGGCCGGCGGTGAGGCGCAGGGCGGCTGGGAGAACCGCCGGATCGCCGCCCTCGTGCCGGAGAGCGAGCGCGACCTCGCCCCGAAGATCGCACGCCACGGCGCGGACGAGGACAAGCACGGGCGCATCTTCCACGCCCTGCTGAGGAAACGCGGTCTGGACCCCGTCCCGGTGCCCGCCGAGACCGACTACACGATGCTCCTGGAGAAGCGGGGCATCGGACTGGCGCACGACAGGCTCAGGTCCGACGAGCCGCTCACCGTGCGGGACCTCATCGTCTACCTGGCCCACAGCAGGGTCACCGAACAGCGCGCCTGCGAGCAGATGGAACTGCTGTGCCGGCACTTCGGCGACCACCCCGACGTGGGCCGGGCGGTGCGCATGATCGCGCGGGACGAGCACAACCACCTCGCCTACTGCCACGAGGAACTGCTGCGCCTGGCCGCCGCCGGGCACGGCCCGGCCATCCGGAGCACCCTGCACGCGTGCGCGTGGGCCGAGATCCGCGTCCACCGCGACGTCAGCCTCGCCGTGATGGCCCGTATGGGCCGCCTCCTCGGCTGGACGAAGGCCCGCTCGGCGCTCGTCGCGGCCGGCATCCACGCCGTGTACGTCCACGAGCTGCTGGTGGGCCGGCGTCGGATGGTGACCCTGTCCATGCCCGAGCGCCGCGACGCCCTCGGCGCACCGGCCGCCCCGGCACCCGCCTCCGAAACCGAGCCGGAGCCCGCCTGACCGGCGGGCCGCGCCCTACAGCCAGCCCCGCCGCTTGAACTGCCGGTACAGCAGCAACTCCAGCAGCGCCATCAGCACGATCACCGCCGGGTACGACCACGTCCAGTGCAGCTCCGGCATGTGGTCGAAGTTCATGCCGTAGATCCCGGCGATCATCGTGGGGACCGCGGCCATGGCCGCCCACGCGGAGATCTTCCGCATGTCGTCGTTCTGCTGGACGCTGGTCTGTGCCAGGTGCGCCGACAGGATGTCCGAGACCAGCCGGTCGAGACCTTCGACCGACTCGTTGACCCGGGTCAGATGGTCGCTGACGTCCCGGAAGAACGGCCGGGCCTTGTCGTCCACGAAGGGCACGGGCGGGGAGAAGACGCCCGCCCCGGTGCCGGCCAGGCGGGCCATCGGCAGGGCCAGCGGGCCCGTCGCCCGCCGGAACTCCGTGATCTGGCGTTTGAAGTTGTAGATCCGCGAGGCCGTGTGCCGCGAGCCGCCCCGGTCCGGCGAGAAGACCTCCGCCTCCAGCTCCTCCAGGTCCGTCTGCAGCTCGGTGGCCACCACCAGATAGTGGTCGACGGTGGAGTCGGCGATCGCGTACAGCACGGAGGTGGGCCCCTGGCCGAGCATCTCCGGCTCCTGCTCCAGCCGGTGCCGCACGACGGCCAGCCCGTCGCTCTCGCCGTGGCGGACCGTCACCACGAACGAGTCACCCAGGAAGATCATGATCTCACCGGTGGAGACGACGTCGCTGTGCGGCTCGTACATCACGGGCTTGAGCACCACGAACAGCGAGTCGTCGTAGATTTCCAGCTTGGGCCGCTGGTGGGCCTTCAAAGCGTCCTCGACCGCCAGCGGATGCAAGGCGAACTCCTCGGAGACCAGGCCGAACTCCTGCTCGCTCGGCTCGTGCAGCCCCACCCACACAAAGCCCCCCGCGGCCCGTGCCGCGGCCAGCGCGTCCGAGAAGTCCTCGGGCCCCTGGGCGCGGTGGCCGTCACGGTAGATGGCGCAGTCGACGATCACAGAGTGTGTGCTCCCTTCGCCCGGTCACCGCCGGAGCCGTCCGTACGCCTACCCTGGCGGCATGCCCACGCTGATCCTTGTCAGGCACGGACGCTCCACCGCGAACACCGCCGGACTGCTGGCCGGCTGGACCCCAGGGGTCGCCCTGGACGAGCGCGGCGCCGCACAGGCCGCCGCGCTGCCCGGACGGCTCGACGGGCTGCCGATCGCCGAGGTCGTCACCAGCCCGCTGCAGCGCTGCCAGGAAACGGTACGGCCGCTCCTGGAGGCCCGGCCAGAGCTGAGGGCGCACACCGACGAGCGCATCGGGGAGTGCCGCTACGGCGACTGGTCCGGCCGCAAGCTCGCCGAACTCAAGGACGAGCCGCTGATGGAGGTGGTGCAGGCGCACCCCTCGGCGGTGGCGTTCCCCGGCGGCGAGTCCATGCGCGTGATGCAGACGCGCGCCGCCGAGGCGGTGCGCGAGTGGAACGCGCGCGTGGAGCGCGACCATGGGGCCGACGCGGTCTATCTGATGTGCTCGCACGGTGACATCATCAAGTCTCTCATCGCGGACGCGCTCGGTCTGCACCTGGACCTCTTCCAGCGGATCTCGGTCGAGCCGTGTTCGGTCACCGCGATCCGCTACACCCGGCTGCGGCCGTTCCTGGTACGGCTCGGGGACACCGGGGACTTCGCGTCCCTGGTGCCGCGCGAGGAGCCCGCGGACGACGACGCACCCGTCGGGGGCGGCGCGGGCGCACCGTGATCGTCGGCCGCAGTAGGGTGAAGCGGTCGCCGCCGACTTGCCGACCGGGTCGACTCGCCGATTCCGTCGACCCTCCCGATTCCGCCGTTCACACGATTCCCATGGAGACAGGACGTGTCCCGTCAGGTGTTCCTCTACGACCCCCCGGACCGCTTCGTGGCCGGTACGGTCGGACTGCCCGGGCGCCGTACGTTCTTCCTCCAGGCCACCGCCGGCTCCCGGGTGACCAGCGTGGCCCTGGAGAAGACCCAGGTCGCCGCGCTCGCCGAGCGCATGGACGAACTGCTCGACGAGGTGGTGCGCCGTAGCGGCGGCAGCGCCGCCGTGCCCGCCGTGGCGCCCGCCGAGATCGCCGACACCGGTCCGCTGGACACCCCCATCGAGGAGGAGTTCCGGGTCGGCACCATGGCGCTCGCCTGGGACGGCGAGGAACAGCGCATGATCGTCGAGGCGCAGGCGCTCGTCGAGATCGACGTGGAGTCCGAGGAGGACCTCGCCGAGGCCGAGGAGCGGCTGCTGCAGGACGAGGAGAACGGCCCCCCGATGCTGCGGGTCCGGCTCACCGGCGCGCAGGCGAGGGCCTTCGCCAAGCGCGCCCTGGACGTCGTCAACGCCGGACGGCCGCCGTGCCCGCTGTGCAGCCTCCCGCTCGACCCGGAAGGACACGTATGTCCGCGCCAGAACGGATACCGCCGCGGGGTGTGACGCCCGACGAGGCGCCCGGCGCGGCGCCCGCCGAGCTGCTCGCCCAGGGCGAGCTGACCGTGCGCGGCCGGATCCGCGAGGCCTCCAACACGGCGCTGTTCTGCACGGTCGCCTGCGACGGCCAGGAGGCGGCCTGCGTCTACAAGCCGGTCGCGGGGGAGCGTCCGCTGTGGGACTTCCCCGACGGCACGCTCGCCGCGCGCGAGGTGGCCGCGTACGAGGTCTCCGAGGCGACCGGATGGGACCTGGTACCGCCCACCGTGCTGCGTGACGGCCCGTACGGCGAGGGCATGGTGCAGCTGTGGGTCGAGGCGACCCCGGACGCGGAGCTGCTCGCGCTGCTGGACGCCGAGGAGCCCGGGCCGGGCTGGAAGGCGATCGGGTTCGCCGAGGTCGGCCGGGGCCGCACCGCGCTGCTGGTACACGCCGACGACGAGCGGCTGCGCCGCCTTGCCGTCCTGGACGTCGTGATCAACAACGCCGACCGCAAGGGCGGCCACCTGTTGCCGACCTCCGACGGGCGCCTGTACGGCATCGATCACGGCGTGACCTTCAACGTCGAGAACAAGCTGCGTACCCTCCTGTGGGGCTGGGCGGGCGAACCTCTCCCGCCGGACGTCCTGGACGTCCTCAAGTCCCTCGAGGACACCCTCGCCGACAACGCTCCCCTCGCCACCCGCCTGACCTCCCTGATCACCCCGGCCGAACTCAGCGCCACACGCGCACGCGTGAACGCCCTCCTCACCACCGGCACCCACCCGGAACCCACCGAGGACTGGCCGGCGATCCCCTGGCCACCGGTGTAGGCCGGCAACGCCGGCCCGGCGTCGTCGGCCTTGCGGCCTCGGCGGGTGCCGTGGCGGCGTCGAGTCCGGTGGTGGTTCTGGTCGAGAAGCAGCGGCTTCGTCCCGCGCGGTGGGTGCTTGGGCACGGGTCGCCGCGGTGTGGGCGGGCAGCCGACCCGGCGATCCCCTGGCCACCGGTGTAGGCCGGCCGCCGGTGTGGTGCGGTCGCTCACCCCCGTCCGGCCCGGCCTCGTCGGCCTTGCGGCCCGAGGTGTGCCGCGGCGACGTCGCAGACGGGTGGCGGTTCTGGTCGAGGAGCCGTGGTTTCGTCCGGCGTCGGCCCGCGCGTTGGGTGCGGGTCGCCGCGGTGTGGGCGGGCAGCCGGCCCCGGCCGCGTTGTGTCGGCGGAGCTGTCGGCAGGGGTGGGGGCGCCGCCCCGCCGGGAGTGGGTGTCAGCACACCCGGCGGGATCACGCAAGAGCGTCTTCCCGGTCATCCGGTCCGGTCCGGTTCGTATACGGGACCGCGGTCCGGTTACGCTCATGACATGCATGCCTGGCCCGCTTCCGAGGTCCCCGCCCTGCCAGGTCAGGGCCGCGATCTGAGGATCCACGACACCGCGACCGGAGGTCTGGTCACCCTCCAGCCCGGTCCCGTCGCCCGTATCTACGTCTGCGGCATCACGCCGTACGACGCGACCCACATGGGTCACGCGGCGACCTACAACGCGTTCGACCTCGTGCAACGCGTGTGGCTCGACACCAAGCGGCAGGTCCACTACGTCCAGAACGTGACCGACATCGACGATCCGCTGCTGGAGCGGGCCCAGCGCGACGACGTCGACTGGGTGAAGCTGGCCGAGCGGGAGACGGCCCTGTTCCGCGAGGACATGACCGCCCTGCGGATGCTGCCGCCCCGGCACTACATCGGCGCCGTGGAGGCGATACCCGGCATCGTCCCGCTGGTCGAGCGGCTGCGGGACCTGGGCGCGGCGTACGAGCTCGACGGGGACGTGTACTTCTCCGTCGAGTCCGACCCCCACTTCGGCGAGGTCTCCCACCTGGACGCCGCGGCGATGCGGCTGCTGTCCGCCGAGCGCGGCGGCGACCCCGACCGCTCCGGCAAGAAGAACCCGCTCGACCCGGTCCTGTGGCTGGCGGCCCGGGACGGAGAGCCCAGCTGGGACGGCGGCTCCCTCGGCCGCGGCCGACCCGGCTGGCACATCGAGTGCGTGGCGATCGCCCTGGACCACCTCGGCATGGGCTTCGACGTCCAGGGCGGTGGCTCCGACCTCGCCTTCCCGCACCACGAGATGGGCGCCTCGCACGCCCAGGTGCTCACCGGCGAGTTCCCGATGGCCAAGACCTACGTGCACGCCGGCATGGTGGCCCTCGACGGCGAGAAGATGTCCAAGTCCAAGGGCAACCTGGTCTTCGTGTCGCGGCTGCGGCGCGACGGCGTGGACCCGGCCGCCGTCCGGCTCGCGCTCCTCGCCCACCACTACCGCTCCGACTGGGAGTGGACCGACCAGGTCCTCCAGGACGCCGTGGCACGCCTCGGCCGCTGGCGCTCGGCCGTCTCCCGGCCCGACGGCCCGTCCGCCGACGCGCTGGTCGAGGAGATCCGCGACGCCCTCGCCGACGACCTGAACGCCCCCGCCGCCCTCGCCGCGGTCGACCGCTGGGCGGCCCTCCAGCAGGAGCGGGGCGGCGAGGACATCGGCGCCCCCGGCCTCGTCTCGCGCGCCGTGGACGCCCTGCTGGGCGTGGCTCTCTGACCCGGGCGCGACACAGCGTCAGGGGCGGTGCGCGTCACACGCACCGCCCCTGACGTCCGTTCACGCCTCCGAGGAGTCCTCGCCGTCCGCCTCGTCCGTCTCGCCGGCCTCCGGCTTCGGAGGCTTCGAAGGCCGTGTACGGCCCCCGGGCCCCTCCCGCCGGTACGAGCCGCCCTCTCCGCCGTCCGCCGTGGCGTGCCCGCCCGACGACGGGCCACCGCCGTCCCGGCGTCGCAGATACCGCTCGAACTCGCGGGCGATCGCCTCGCCCGACGCCTCCGGCAGCTCCGCGGTGTCCCGGGCCTCCTCCAGCGTCTGCACGTACTCCGAGACCTCGCTGTCCTCGGCGGCCAGCTGGTCCACCCCCACCTGCCAGGCCCGCGCGTCCTCCGGCAGCTCGCCCAGCGGAATGCGCAGGTCGAGCAGGTCCTCCAGCCGGTTGAGCAGGGCCAGCGTGGCCTTCGGGTTCGGCGGCTGCGAGACGTAGTGCGGCACCGCCGCCCACAGGGAGACCGCCGGGACACCGGCGTGCGTGCAGGCCTCCTGCAGTACACCCACGATGCCCGTCGGCCCCTCGTACTTGCTCTCCTCCACGTCCATCCGGCGGGCCAGGTCGGCGTCCGACGTGGTCCCGCTGATCGGAACCGGACGTGTGTGCGGGGTGTCGCCGAGCAACGCGCCCAGGATGACCACCAGCTCCACGCCCAGCTCGTGCGCGAAGCCGAGCAGCTCGTTGCAGAACGAGCGCCAGCGCATGGACGGTTCGATGCCGCGGACCAGCACCAGGTCGCGCGGCTTCTCCCCGCCGACCCGGACCACCGACAGTCTCGTCGTCGGCCAGGTGATCTTGCGTACGCCGCCGTCCATGAACACCGTGGGGCGGTTCACCTGGAAGTCGTAGTAGTCCTCGGCGTCCAGCGCCGCGAACACCTCGCCCTTCCACTCCCTGTCCAGATGCGCGACCGCGGTGGAGGCGGCGTCGCCGGCATCGTTCCAGCCCTCGAACGCGGCCACCATGACCGGGTCGATCAGCTCGGGAACCCCCTCGAGCTCGATCACCCAGCGCCTCCTTCCGACGTGCCCTCGCCTGACCCACCAACCTTACGGCGTGCGGCGGGGGCGCTCGCAGCCCCCTTGCACGAGGGAGTGAACGGATGACTGCCCCGTTCCCCGTGACCGAACACCCGGAGATCACCACCGGACCGGAGAGTGGAGCGCGGCCACCGCTCGACGCTCGCGATGTGCAACGTCGCCGCTTCCGCGCCGCCTCCGCGCCGCCTCCGCGTCCCGGTCGCGGCCGGCTCCAGGATGTGGCGCACCGCCTCCCGCAGGGGGTTGCGCGACAGGTCCAGTCCGGCGGTGGGTCCGCTCTCCTTGGGCAGCCGGTCGCCGGGGCGCAGCGCACCGGAGGCGATCATGCTCTTGATCTTCTCGATCGCCTCGTCGGTCACCGCCCTGCCCGGCCTCCCCGTCGCTCGGACATCGGATGTCCGAGCACAACATGGAGGCGGAAAAGCGGCTGGTCCCCCGTGCGAAGAACGGCCGGCCCCCAGCGCGGTGGGAGCCGGCCGCTCGGCACCGCCCGACGGTCACTTCCCGTCGAGCAGGTCCCGCACCTTCGCCCGGACCTCGTCCGTGGCCAGACCGCGGACGGTCAGCGTCGTACGCCGGCGCAGCACGTCCTCCGGCGTCTGGGCCCACTCGTGGTCGCGGGCCCAGACGACCTGCGCCCAGATCTCCGGGGCGTCCGGGTGGATCCGCTCGCCCAGCTCCGGGTGCTCGTTCGCCAGCCGGGCGATGTCGAAGGCCAGCGAGCCGTAGTGGGTGGCCAGGTGCCGGGCGGTGTCGGCGGCCATGCGCGGGCCGGGCGCCGGACGGTCCACCAGCAGCCGGTGGGCGACCGCGCGCGGGTTGGCGATGCCCGGCAGCGGCAGCTTCCTCGGCAGCGCTGAGACCGGCTCGAAGTCCTCGCCCAGCGGGGCGCCCGGCAGTGTCTGGAGCTTCTTCATCACCGTACGGCCGATGTGCCGGAAGGTGGTCCACTTGCCGCCCGCCACCGACAGCATGCCGCCCCTGCCCTCGGTCACCACCGTCTCGCGCCTGGCCTTGGATGTGTTGCCGGGCCCGCCCGGCAGCACCCGCAGCCCGGCGAAGGCGTACGTGATCAGGTCGCGGTCGAGCTGCCGGCCGCGGATGGAGAACGCGGCCTCGTCGAGTATCTGCGTGATGTCCTTGTCGTCGACCGCGACATCGGCCGGGTCGCCCTCGTACTCCTCGTCGGTGGTGCCGAGCAGCAGCATGTCCTCCCAGGGGAGGGCGAAGGTGATGCGGTACTTGTCGATCGGGGTGGCCAGCGCCGCCTTCCACGGTGAGGTGCGCCTGAGGACCAGGTGCGCGCCCTTGGACAGGCGGATGGAGGGCGCCGCGTTCGGGTCCTCCATCCTGCGCAGGTGGTCCACCCACGGCCCGGTCGCGTTCAGCACCAGCCGGGCGTCCACGCCGAACTCGTCGCCGGACAGCCGGTCCCTCAGCTCGGCGCCGGTGACCCGGCCCCGGGTGAAGCGCAGCCCGGTCACCTCGGCGTGGTTGAGGACGACCGCGCCCGACTCGACGGCCGCGCGGACCGTCATCAGCGCCATGCGCGCGTCGTTCATCTGGTCGTCGCCGTAGACGGCCACGGCCCTGAGGTTCTCGGTGCGCAGCTCGGGCACGTCCTGCGCGGCCTTCGCCGGGCTGAGCAGGTGGCCCACGCCGTCACCGAAGGCGGACAGCGCGGAGTAGGCGAACACGCCCGCCCCGAGCTTCGCCGCGCCGTGCGGGCCGCCCTTGTACACGGGAAGGTAGAAGGTCAGCGGATTCGCCAGGTGGGGGGCCACCTGGCGGGAAACCGCACGGCGCTCGAAGTGGTTCTCCGCCACGAGCTTCACCGCGCCGGTCTGCAGATAGCGCAGACCGCCGTGGAGCAGCTTGGAGGAGGCGGAGGAGGTGGCGCCGGCGAAGTCGCCGGCGTCGACCAGAGCCACCCTGAGGCCGGACTGCGCGGCGTGCCAGGCGGTGGAGATGCCCAGGATGCCGCCGCCGATCACGAGGAGGTCGTACGTCGCCTTGGAGAGCTGCTCCCGGGTCTCGGCGCGGCCCGGGTTCGAGCCGGAGGCCGGGTGCGTCCCCAGGGCAGGCACGGTCTGCAGGGTGGACTGACGGGTCATTGCGGTTTCTTACTCCTCGTCCTCGAGCCAGCCCATGGTCCGCTCGACGGCCTTGAGCCAGTTCTTGTACTCACGGTCGCGGAGGTCCGCGTCCATGCGGGGGGTCCACTCGGCGGCCCGGCGCCAGTTGGCGCGCAGGTCGTCGGTGCTGTTCCAGAAGCCGACGGCGAGACCGGCGGCGTAGGCGGCGCCGAGGCAGGTGGTCTCGGCGACCATCGGACGCACCACGGGGGCGTCCAGGAAGTCCGAGAGCATCTGCATCAGCAGGTTGTTGGAGGTCATGCCGCCGTCGACCTTGAGGGCGGCGAGTTCCACCCCGGAGTCCTTGGTCATGGCGTCCGCGATCTCCCGCGTCTGCCAGGCGGTGGCCTCCAGGACGGCGCGCGCGAGGTGCGCCTTGGTGACGTACCGGGTCAGGCCGGCGATCACACCGCGGGCGTCGGAGCGCCAGTACGGTGCGAACAGGCCGGAGAAGGCCGGCACGAAGTAGGCGCCGCCGTTGTCCTCGACCGAGAGCGCCAGCGTCTCGATCTCGGGGGCGGTGGAGATCAGGCCCATCTGGTCGCGCATCCACTGCACCAGGGAGCCGGTGACGGCGATCGAGCCCTCCAGGGCGTAGACCGGCTTGTCGTCGCCGATCCGGTAGCCGACGGTGGTCAGCAGACCGCTGTAGGAGTTGATGATCTTGTCGCCGGTGTTCATCACCATGAAGGTGCCGGTGCCGTACGTCGACTTGGTCTCGCCCTCGGAGAAGCAGGTCTGGCCGAACAGGGCCGCCTGCTGGTCGCCGAGCGCGGAGGCGACCGGGATGCCGCCGAGCAGCTCGCCCAGCTTGCCGCCCCTGATCTCGCCGTAGACCTCGGCGGAGGAGCGGATCTCGGGCAGGATCCGCTGGGGCACGCCGATCGACTCGCAGATCTTCTCGTCCCACTCCATGGTGTGCAGGTTCATCAGGAGGGTGCGGGAGGCGTTGGTGACGTCGGTGACGTGCCTGCCGCCGTCCGTGCCGCCCGTCAGGTTCCAGATGACCCAGGTGTCCATGGTGCCGAAGAGCAGGTCGCCCGCCTCGGCGCGCTCGCGCAGGCCCTCGACGTTGTCGAGCAGCCAGCGGGCCTTGGGACCGGCGAAGTAGGAGGCGAGGGGAAGGCCGGTCTCGCGGCGGAAGCGGTCCTGGCCGACGTTGCGGCCGAGCTCCCTGCACAGGGCGTCGGTGCGGGTGTCCTGCCAGACGATGGCGTTGTGGACGGGCTCACCGGTGTTCCTGTCCCACAGCACGGTGGTCTCGCGCTGGTTGGTGATGCCGATGGCCTTGATGTCGTCGCGGGTGATGCCGGCCTTCTCGATGGCTCCGGCGACGACCTCCTGGACGTTGGTCCAGATCTCGGTGGCGTCGTGCTCGACCCAGCCCGGCTTGGGGAAGATCTGCTCGTGCTCCTTCTGGTCGACGGAGACGATCCGGCCGTCCCGGTCGAAGACGATGCAGCGGGAAGAGGTGGTGCCCTGGTCGATGGCCGCGATGAACGGGCCGGCGGTGTGGGCGTCGGTCACTGTGTGCTCCTGAGGTCCGTGATCGATGGGGCGGTGGTTGCGGCGCGTGCGGTGCGGCGCGGTGCGCGGGGCGCGAAGGAGTGGGGCGCCGGGCTCATCAGGCGAAGGCCACGTTGTAGATGCCCGCGGCGATGGCGCCGCCGACGAGCGGGCCGACCACCGGGACCCAGGCGTAGCTCCAGTCGGAGCCGCCCTTGTTGGGCAGGGGCAGCAGGGCGTGGACGATACGGGGGCCGAGGTCACGGGCGGGGTTGATCGCGTAGCCCGTGGGGCCGCCGAGGGACAGGCCGATGGAGACGACGACGAGTGCGACGATCAGGCCGCCGAGGACACCGAGGCCGTTGCCCTGGTCGTTCAGGCCCTGGGTGAGGACCGCGAGGATCAGCACGATCGTGCCGATGATCTCCGTGGCGAGGTTCTGCACCGCGTTGCGGATCTCGGGACCGGTGGAGAAGACGCCGAGGACCGGACCGGCGCCCTTTTCCTGCGCCTCGACCGCCTTGGCGGCGGTGGCCTGGGCGCCCGGACCGCCGACGATCTCCCGGTCGGTGAGGTGCGCCTGGAACTGGCCGTAGTAGGCGACCCAGACCAGAGCCGCGCCGATCATGGCGCCGAGCAGCTGGCCGGCGACATAGGCCGGAACGTTCGCCCAGTCGCCGTCCTTGATGGCGAGGGCGACCGTCACGGCCGGGTTGAGGTGGGCGCCGGAGACCGGGCCCGAGACGTACACCGCCGTCATCACGGCGAAACCCCACCCGAAGGCGATGGCGAGCCAGCCGGCGTTACGGGCCTTGGAGGCCTTCAGGGTCACGGCGGCGCAGACTCCGCCGCCGAGCAGGATGAGTACGGCGGTACCGATGGTCTCGCCGATGAAGATGTCGGAGCTGGACACCCGCGACTCCTTTGTCCTTCGTCCGGGGTAGCCGAACCCCGGGTCCCACCGGGGGTCTGGCGCCCTCGGGGGGTGAGAGCGATGCCGGCCCTGGCGTTGCCACACCCTAACGTGTATTTCCGGAAGGTGTTCGACAATGCCGACCGATGGACGGGAGTCTCACCGCACGGTCAGGTGGGCGTCAAGAGTGCTGCTGTCGAAAGTGCGATCGTTACTGATCGCCGGGCGGCCGGGCCTGTCGCGGGTATGCGAAAGGCCGGTACGTCGGTGACGTACCGGCCTGTGGTGTGCGGTTCGGCATGGGTTGTACGGCGCTCAGAACCGCCTGGCGCCCAGGTCCCGCGAGACCGCTCGGGCGCAGTCCCGCACCGACGCGATGAGCTCGTGGCGCAGCTCGCCCTCCGGGCACACCCGCTCCACGGCGCCGGTGATGCCGACCGCGCCGACCGGCATCCGCCGCCGGTCGTGGATGGGCGCGGCGATGGAGGCGACGCCCTCCCAGGTCTCCTCCACGTCGGCGGCGTAGCCACGCGCGCGCGTGACGTCGAGGATGCGCTCGAAGCCGTCCAGGTCGCACACGGTGCGGCCGGTGAACGCCTTGCGGTCGGCCTCGACCGCCTCGCTGTGCGCGACGGGGTCGTAGGCCGAGAGCACTTTGCCCAGGGCCGTGGAGTGCAGCGGCTGCATCGCGCCGATCTCCAGCACCTGCCGGCTGTCGTCCGGGCGGAAGACGTGGTGCACGATCAGCACGCCGTGGTGGTGCAGTACGCCCAGGTAGACGCTCTCCCCGCTGGAGCGGGCCAGGTCGTCCGTCCAGACCAGGGCGCGCGCCCTCAGCTCGTGCACGTCGAGATAGGTGGTGCCCAGGCGCAGCAGCTCCGCGCCCAGCTGATAGCGCCCGGAGGCCTCGTCCTGTTCGACGAAGCCCTCGTGCTGGAGGGTGCGCAGTATGCCGTGGGCGGTGCCCTTGGCCAGACCCAGTGAGGAGGCGATGTCCGACAGGCCCAGTCGCCGCTCGCCGCCTGCCAGCAACCGCAGCATCGCGGCCGCCCTTTCGAGCGACTGGATGTTCCGTGCCATCGCCGTCCTGCCTCCGTCCCCTTCGACCGTCGGCGGACGGCCTTCGTGCCGCCCGTTCGGCAATGCCGAACACTACCGGTCCATGCCGACTCACCGCCAATGGTTCGGTCGACACCTGTTGCACGGCCCGACCCCGGGATGATCCGCCGGTCATCCTCGTCCGCTTGGTGGACGCCACGCTCGTCGGGGTCCGGTCCCGGCTACCCTGGCGGCGTGCGCTCCCCTCGGGAAGCTGTGCGCCCGGTTCCCGGAACCGTGCGCGCCGCCCGGGGGGAGAGACGCAAAGCCGACAGCCGTCGCACCTGAGGGAGCCCTTTCATGGCCTCGTTGCCGCTGACCCCTTCCGCCGACAGCCGGACCCGTGTGTCCGCTCTCCGTGAGGCGCTCGCCACCCGTGTGGTGGTCGCCGACGGAGCGATGGGCACCATGCTCCAGGCCCACGACCCGACCCTCGAGGACTTCCAGAACCTCGAGGGCTGCAACGAGATCCTGAACCTCACCCGGCCGGACATCGTCCGGTCGGTCCACGAGGCCTACTTCGCCGTGGGCGTGGACTGCGTGGAGACCAACACCTTCGGCGTCAACCTCACCGCTCTGGCCGAGTACGACATCGCCGAGCGCGTCACCGAGCTGTCCGAGGCGGGCGCCCGCCTCGCCCGCGAGACGGCGGACGAGTTCACCGGCCGGGACGGCCGGCCCCGCTGGGTGCTGGGCTCGATGGGGCCCGGCACCAAGCTGCCCACCCTCGGGCACACCACGTTCACCGCCATCCGCGACGCCTACCAGCAGAACGCCGAGGGCCTGCTCGCGGGCGGCGCGGACGCGCTGCTGGTGGAGACCACGCAGGACCTGCTGCAGACCAAGGCCTCCGTCATCGCCGCCCGCCGTGCGATGGAGCGGGTCGGCCTGGAGGTCCCGCTGATCGTGTCGGTGACGGTGGAGACGACCGGCACCATGCTGCTGGGCTCGGAGATCGGTGCGGCGCTGACCGCGCTGGAGCCGCTGGGCGTGGACATGATCGGCCTGAACTGCGCGACCGGGCCGGCCGAGATGAGCGAGCACCTGCGCTACCTGTCCCGGCACGCGCGCGTGCCGCTGTCCTGCATGCCCAACGCCGGCCTGCCGGTGCTGACCAAGGACGGCGCGCACTACCCGCTGACCGCGCCCGAGCTGGCGGACGCGCAGGAGCACTTCGTCCGCGACTACGGGCTGTCCCTGGTGGGCGGCTGCTGCGGTACGACGCCGGAGCACCTGCGCCAGGTGGTGGAGCGGGTGCGGGACCTGACGCCGGTGGAGCGCAGCCCGCGCCCCGAGCCGGGTGCGGCTTCCCTGTACCAGACCGTCCCGTTCCGCCAGGACACCTCCTACCTGGCGATCGGCGAGCGGACGAACGCCAACGGGTCGAAGAAGTTCCGTGCGGCCATGCTGGAGGGCCGCTGGGACGACTGCGTGGAGCTGGCGCGGGAACAGATCCGCGAGGGCGCGCACATGCTGGACCTGTGCGTGGACTACGTCGGCCGGGACGGCGTGGCGGACATGGAGGAGCTGGCCGGGCGGTTCGCCACGGCCTCGACGCTGCCGATCGTGCTGGACTCCACCGAGGTCGACGTCATCCGGGCCGGCCTGGAGAAGCTGGGCGGCCGTGCGGTGATCAACTCGGTGAACTACGAGGACGGCGACGGGCCCGAGTCGCGGTTCGCGCGGGTCACCGCGCTGGCGCGGGAGCACGGGGCGGCGCTGGTCGCGCTGACCATCGACGAGGAGGGCCAGGCCCGCACCGCCGAGCGGAAGGTGGAGATCGCCGAACGGCTGATCGCCGACCTGACCGGCAACTGGGGCATCCGCGAGGAGGACATCCTCGTCGACTGCCTGACCTTCACCATCTGCACCGGCCAGGAGGAGTCCCGCGGGGACGGTGTGGCCACCATCGAGGGCATCCGCGAGCTGAAGCGGCGCCACCCGAAGGTGCAGACCACCCTGGGCCTGTCCAACATCTCCTTCGGTCTGAACCCGGCCGCCCGGATCCTTTTGAACTCCGTCTTCCTGGACGAGTGCGTCAAGGCGGGCCTGGACTCGGCGATCGTGCACGCCTCCAAGATCCTGCCGATCGCCCGCTTCGACGAGGAACAGGTGCAAACGGCCCTGGACCTGATCCACGACCGGCGGCGCGAGGGCTACGACCCACTGCAGAAGCTCATGCAGCTGTTCGAGGGCGCCACGGCGAAGTCGCTGAAGGCGGGCAAGGCCGAGGAGCTGGCCGCGCTGCCCCTGGAGGAGCGGCTGAAGCGGCGGATCATCGACGGCGAGCGCAACGGCCTGGAGGCCGACCTGGACGAGGCGCTGCGGACCCGTCCCGCGCTGGACATCGTCAACGACACCCTGCTGGACGGCATGAAGGTGGTCGGTGAGCTGTTCGGCTCCGGGCAGATGCAGCTGCCGTTCGTGCTGCAGTCCGCCGAGGTGATGAAGGCGGCCGTCGCCCATCTCGAGCCGTACATGGAGAAGACCGACGAGGCCGGCAAGGGCACGATCGTGCTGGCCACCGTGCGCGGGGACGTGCACGACATCGGCAAGAACCTCGTCGACATCATCCTGTCCAACAACGGCTACAACGTGGTCAACCTCGGCATCAAGCAGCCGGTCTCCGCGATCCTGGACGCCGCCGAGGAGCACCGGGCCGACGTGATCGGCATGTCCGGGCTGCTGGTGAAGTCCACGGTGGTCATGAAGGAGAACCTGGAGGAGCTCAACACCCGCGGCCTGGCGACGACCTATCCGGTGATCCTCGGCGGCGCGGCCCTGACCCGCGCCTACGTCGAGCAGGACCTGCACGAGCTGTACGGGGGCGAGGTCCGCTACGCCCGCGACGCCTTCGAGGGCCTGCGCCTGATGGACGCGCTGATCGGGGTCAAGCGGGGCGTGCCCGGGGCGAAACTGCCCGAGCTGCGGCAGCGCCGGGTGCGGGCGGCCACGGTGGAGATCGATCAGCGCCCGGAGGAGGGACACGTCCGCTCGGACGTCGCCACGGACAACCCGGTCCCCACCCCGCCGTTCTGGGGCACCCGGGTGATCAAGGGCATCCAGCTCAAGGAGTACGCGTCCTGGCTGGACGAGGGCGCCCTGTTCAAGGGCCAGTGGGGGCTGAGGCAGGCCCGCACCGGCGACGGGCCGACCTACGAGGAGCTGGCCGAGACCGAGGGCCGCCCCCGGCTGCGCGGCCTGCTGGACCGCCTGCAGACGGAGAACCTCCTCCAGGCCGCGGTGGTCCACGGCTACTTCCCCTGCGTCTCCAAGGACGACGACCTGATCGTCCTGGACGAGCAGGGCAACGAGCGCACCCGCTTCACCTTCCCGCGCCAGCGCCGCGGCCGCCGGCTGTGCCTGGCCGACTTCTTCCGCCCGGAGGAGTCGGGCCAGACGGACGTGGTGGGCTTCCAGGTGGTCACCGTCGGCTCGAGGATCGGTGAGGAGACCGCCCGCCTCTTCGCGGCCGACGCCTACCGCGACTACCTGGAGCTGCACGGCCTGTCCGTGCAGCTGGCCGAGGCCCTGGCCGAGTACTGGCACGCGCGCGTGCGCGCCGAACTGGGCTTCGGCGGCGAGGACCCGGACGAGATCCAGGGCATGTTCGAGCTGAAGTACCGCGGCGCCCGCTTCTCCCTCGGCTACGGCGCCTGCCCCGACTTGGAGGACCGCGCCAAGATCGCCGACCTCCTCCAGCCGGAGCGCATCGGCGTCCACCTGTCGGAGGAGTTCCAGCTCCACCCCGAACAGTCCACCGACGCCATCGTCATCCACCACCCGGAAGCCAAGTACTTCAACGCCCGCTGACCCCGTCCGCTCCGTTCCGTCCGGCCGGGTACGCGCCTGCCCCGTGCTCCGGGTGCCCTGTGCGGGCCCTGCCCCCAGGGACCGGCGCCCAGGGACCGGCGCCCGGGCAGGGGACGCCGCGTCGCCCACAACGCGTTCTGGTCGTGGGCGACGTAAAATGGTCGGTCCATTGCAGGCCGGTTCCCCGCGGGGAACCGGCCTGGTCGTCCCTCAAGGAGGTACGCCGGATGACCAGTACCGTCCCCGCGCTCGGCACCTTTCCCCAGGCTCCCGGTTCCGTTCGAGCAGGGCAGACCCCCAGGGCAGAAGGGCCGGCCCTGCAGGCCGTGCTCCTCGACATGGACGGGACCCTGGTGGACACCGAGGGCTTCTGGTGGGACGTCGAGGTGGAGGTCTTCGCCGCACTCGGACACACGCTCGACGACTCCTGGAGACACGTCGTGGTCGGCGGCCCCATGACCCGCAGCGCCGGCTTCCTGATCGAGGCCACCGGCGCCGCCATCACCCTCGCCGAGATCACCACACAGCTGAACGAGGCGTTCGAGGCCCGTATCGACGGCGCGCTGCCGCTGATGCCGGGCGCCGCACGGCTGCTGGCCGAGCTGTCCGCGCACCGGATCCCCACCGCCCTGGTCTCGGCCTCCCACCGCCGCATCATCGACCGTGTCCTGACCTCCCTCGGCCACCACCACTTCGCCCTGTCCGTGGCCGGCGACGAGGTCTCCCGCACCAAGCCCCACCCCGACCCCTACCTGCTGGCCGCCGCCGGTCTGGGCGCCGACCCGGCCCGGTGCGCGGTGGTCGAGGACACCGCGACCGGAGTCGCCGCGGCGGAGGCCGCCGGCTGCCAGGTGATCGCCGTACCCTCCGTCGCCCCCATCGCCCCGGCCCCCCGGCGCACCGTCGTTCCTTCCCTGGAAGACGTGAACCTGTCATTTCTGCACGGCCTGATGACAGAAATGCGCTAACTGTTCACCCAGTGTGCCAATCCCCGCGGGAAAAGCCCCGCGGCGGGCATCCACGGGAATTCGCACCCCGTCGGACGGCTGAATTCCGATGGCCGTCGCACTGGTTGATCGTGTGAGGTTTCCCACCCCTTCGGGGGTCGACAAGGGGCTAGAGGTGTGCTGTTCACCCCTTTTCGGAGGTCGTGCGCGCACCCTTGTGTCCCGATTGGTGGAACCCTGCACGAATCCTTCCGGTCACGGGTTTCCGGAACGTCCGCACCCGGTTCCGCTGCGTGATGGGAACTCAACTCCCGTGGTAGCGAACCTTCCTGCGAGGGCCGACTAATCTCATCGAGAGAACATCCCCCCGCCCCCGTGATCCGCCGCGACACCCCTGCATGCCGGATACACGGACTGAACAGTCCTGGAGAAACTCGAGCATGAACCGCAAGACTTTGGTGCTGCCGGCCGTAGCCGGTCTGCTCGCGCCGGTACTCGCCGCGTGCGGCGGCTCCGGCAGCAGCAGCAAGAGCGGTGACGCCATCGTCGTCGGCACCACGGACCGGTTCACCGCCTCGGAAGACGCCCCCGCGCCCGTCGACCCGGCGTACGCCTACGACGTCGGCTCCTGGAACATCCTGCGCCAGACCGTGCAGACCCTGATGATCCAGCCCAAGGGCGACGGCGACCCCGTCCCCGAGGCCGCCGAGAAGTGCGGCTTCACCGACAGCGGCAACGAGCGCTACGTCTGCACCCTGCGCCAAGACCTCAAGTTCGCCGACGGCGACTCCATCAGCGCGGCCGACGTGAAGTTCTCCATCGACCGCGCCCGCGCCATCAACTCCGACAGCGGCGTGGCCGGCCTGCTGTCCACCATCGACACCGTGGAGACCCAGGGCGACCGCGAGGTCATCTTCCACCTCAACACCGCCGACGCCACCTTCCCGTACAAGCTGTCGACGCCCGTCGCGGGCATCGTCAGCCCCAAGAAGTACGAGAAGGACAAGCTGCGCGACGGCTTCGACGTGGACGGCTCCGGCCCGTACACCATGAAGGCCAATGTCAAGGGCGACGAGATGGTCGACGCCCTCTTCACCAAGAACCCCCACTACAAGGGGACGTTGAAGCTCAACAACGACAACGTGCAGATGCGCTCCTTCCCGGACGCGGAGGCCATGGGCGACGCGCTGGGCAAGGGTGACATCGACGTCATGACCCGCAGCATGACGCCCGAGCAGATCCGCAATCTCTCCGCCGACTCCAAGGACAACATCGACATCGTCGAGACGCCCGGCCTGGAGATCCGCTACCTGGGCTTCAACACCGACGCGCCGTCGGTGAAGGACAAGGCCGTGCGCGAGGCCATGGCCCAGATCGTCAACCGCAGCGAACTCGTCGCCGAGGTCTACGGCACCCAGGCCGAGCCGCTGTACTCGATCGTCCCGGCCACCATCACCGGCCACTCCAACGCCTTCTTCAACAAGTACGGCGACCCGAACCCGGACAAGGCCCGCTCCCTGCTGGCCAAGGCCGACATCACCACTCCGGTGAAGCTGACGCTGCACTACACGACCGACCACTACGGCGCGGCCACCAAGAAGGAGTTCGAGGTCCTCCAGCAGCAGCTCAACGCCAGCGGCCTGTTCGACGTCAGCATCAAGGGCACCCCCTGGTCCGCCTTCCGGCCGGCCGAGCTGAAGGGCCAGTACGACGTCTACGGCATGGGCTGGTTCCCGGACTTCCCGGACGCCGACAACTACCTGGCGCCGTTCCTCGACAAGGGCAACACCCTCAACTCCCCGTACGCCAACAGCGAGATCCGCAACACCCTGATCCCGCAGTCCCGCCGACAGGCCGACCGGCTCTCCGCATCCACCAGCCTGACCAGCATTCAGGACATCGTCGCCGACGACGTTCCGCTGCTGCCCCTGTGGCAGGGCAAGCAGTACGTGGCCGCCCGCGACACCATCACGGGCACCGCGTACGCCATCAACTCCTCCGCGACCCTCCAGCTGTGGGAGCTCGGCCGAGGTGTCAGCGGCTGAGGTCTCTCTCCGGGAGCACAGAAGGGGCTGAACCACCCCCGTGCACCAAGAGGGCGCCCCCTCACCGGCCTTCCGGGAGGGGGCGCCCTCTTGGTGCACGGGGCCCCTACTGGGCGCCGGGGCGCACCAGGCCGCTCTCGTACGCGTACACCGCGGCCTGCACGCGGTCGCGCAGGCCCAACTTGGTCAGCACGTGCCCGACATGGGTCTTCACGGTCGTCTCGCTGACGAACAGATCGGCGGCGATCTCCGCGTTCGACAGCCCGCGCGCCACCAGCTTCAGCACCTCGACCTCGCGGTCGGTGAGGGTGTGCAGGGTGTCCGGCACCGTCTCCTCACCGGAGGGCAGGTGCGTGGCGTACTTGTCCAGCAGCCGGCGCGTGATGCTCGGCGCCAGCATCGCCTCGCCGGCCGCGACCACCCGGATCGCCTGCACCAGCTCGCCCGCGGGCGCGTCCTTGAGCAGGAAGCCGCTCGCGCCGGCGCGCAGCGCCTCCACCACGTACTCGTCGAGGTCGAAGGTGGTCAGCACCAGTACCTTCGCCGGGCCGTTCCGCTCCGGACCGGTGATCTTCCGGGTCGCCTCCACGCCGTCCATCCGCGGCATGCGGATGTCCATCAGCACCACATCGGGCTGCAGGGCCCGCACCTGGTCCAGGGCCTGCAGACCGTCTCCGGCCTCGCCCACGACCGCGATGTCCTGCTCGGCCTCCAGGATCATCCGGAACCCGGTGCGCAGCAGCGGCTGGTCGTCGACCAGTAGGACGCGGATGGCCACGTGAGTCTCCTTCGCTAGTCCGCGCCCATTCTGCCCTGCGCCGACGCCACGGTTTGTCCCAGGGGCAAAGGGTAGGGCGGGGGAGTACCACCGAACTCCGGGCAGTGGGCCCGGTGGTCGCACCAGCCGCACAGCTTCGTGGGGCGCGGCCGCCAGTCACCGGTCTCGGTGGCCAGCCGGATCGCCTCCCACAGGGCCAGCAGCTTGCGTTCCACCCGCTCCAGATCGGCGGGGACCGGGTCGTACGTCAGCACGTCACCGCTGCCGAGATAGACGAGCTGCAGCCGCCGGGGCACGATCTTCTTCAGCCGCCACACCACCAGGGCGTAGAACTTCATCTGGAACAGCGCGTCCTCGGCGTACTCGGGGCGGGGCGCCTTGCCCGTCTTGTAGTCGACGATCCGCACCTCGCCCGTGGGCGCCACGTCCACCCGGTCGATGATCCCGCGCAGCCTGAGCCCCGAGTCCAGCTCCGCCTCCACGAACAGCTCCCGCTCGGCCGGCTCCAGCCGCGTCGGGTCCTCCAGCGTGAACCAGCGCTCCACCAGCCGCTCGGCCTCCGCCAGCCAGCGCGCCGACCGCTCCCCGTCCGGGTCGTCGGCGAACAGCTCCATCAACTCCGGCCTGACCTCGCGCAACCGCTCCCACTGCCCCGGGACCAGCGCCTTCGCCCGCGGCGCGGTCCGCTCGGCGGCCGGAGCGTCAAACAGTCGCTCGAGCACGGCATGCACCAGCGTGCCCCTCGTCGCCGCTTCGCTCGGCTTCTCGGGCAACCGGTCGATCACCCGGAACCGGTACAGCAACGGGCACCGCATGAAGTCCCCGGCACGGGAGGGGGACAGGGAGGAGGGCGGTACGGCGAGGCGGGGAGCGGTCTGCGAGTCCGCTTCCACCGCCGCCGCGGTCACCGCCTCCGCGGACTCCTGCGCCGGCGCCCCCGCCACCGGGCCGCTGTCGTGGGCGACCGCCTCGCCCTCCGTGCTCGTCTCCATGCCACAAACCCTACGGCCCACCACCGACAGTGACCCGGCCACGGTCATGATGTGCGCGAGGCGGGGAAAACACAGGGGTGCCGGGCGGAACCGTTTGCCACGGCCGCATACCATCGACCCGAGACCTTCCGGCCGACAGGTACGGAAGACGCGCTTCGAACGAGGGGACACCGTGGACGTGAGCGGCGGGAGCGGGCAGCCGCGTTCCGGCAACGACGAGTCGGCCCAGCAGGCCGAGGCCGCCCAGGAGCAGAGCCCCGCCGAGTCCTCGGCGCACGAGGCAACGCCCCGGACGCCTGCCGGCACCGCGGCGGAACAGAACCGCTCCGGCGACACCGGCGCGGCCCCGGCCGCACGCGGCGCGGGGGGCCGGGAGCCGGGGGACGGCGAGGCCTCACGCGCCGACACCCACCCCGAGCACGGACACGCCCACGGTACCGAGGGACCCGTGCAGACCCCCGACGACCGCGGACGGCCCTTCGGCGACACCCACCCCGACCGCGCTCTCGCGCGCTCCGGGAAGTCGTCCCCGCCCGCGCGGCCGAAGGGACCCGGGGGCGGGCTGCTCATGGGGCGGCCCTTCGGGGTGCCCGTGTACGTGGCGCCCAGCTGGTTCCTCGTGGCCGCGCTGATCACCTGGGTGTTCGGCGGACAGCTCGAGCGCGTACTGCCCGAGCTCGGCGCCGCCCGCTACCTGGTGTCCCTGTTCTTCGCGGTCGCCTTCTACGCCTCCGTCCTCGTCCACGAGCTCGCCCACACCATCGCCGCCCTCCGCTTCAAGCTCCCCGTCCGCCGCATCCAGCTGCAGTTCTTCGGCGGCGTCTCCGAGATCGAGAAGGAAGCCGAGACCCCCGGCCGCGAGTTCGTCCTCGCCTTCGTCGGCCCGCTGCTCTCCCTGGTCCTCGCGGGCGTCTTCTACCTCGCTCTGCGCCCCTTCGAACCCGGCACGGTCCCCGGCGTCCTGCTGGCCGGCCTGATGATCTCCAACCTCATCGTCGCCGCCTTCAACCTGCTGCCCGGCCTGCCCCTCGACGGCGGCCGCATGCTCCGCGCCGTCGTCTGGAAGATCACCGGCAGACCCATGAGCGGCACCGTCGCCGCCGCCTGGGTCGGCCGCGCGCTCGCCGTCTCCGTCCTGATCGGCCTGCCCCTGTTCACCCAGTCCGGCGTCGACCCCACCGCCGAGGACACCATCGGCGTCGGCACCGTCACCAACGCCCTGCTCGCCGCCATCCTCGCCGCGATCATCTGGACCGGCGCCGGCAACAGCCTGCGCATGGCCCGGCTGCGCGAACACCTCCCCGAGCTGCGCGCCCGCACCCTCACCCGCCGCGCCGTCCCGGTCGAGACCCACACCTCCCTCGCCGAGGCCCTGCGCCGCGCCAACGCCGCCGGCGCCCGCGCCTTGGTCGTCGTCGACGGCCAGGGCGAGCCCCTCTCCCTGGTCCGCGAGTCCGCCATCGCCGGCGTACCCGAACACCGCCGCCCCTGGGTCAGCGCCAGCGAACTCGCCCAGGAACTCACCGACGGCATGCGCGTCTCCGCCGAACTCGCCGGCGAGGACCTCCTGGACGCCCTGCGCGCCACCCCGGCCACCGAATACCTCGTCGTGGAGGAGACCGGCGAGATCTACGGTGTGCTCTCCGCAGCCGACGTGGAACGCGCCTTCGTCAAGGCCATGGCCCGTCCGTCCGCCTCCTAGGCCCTGCCCCGGCCCGCCTCCGCGTGGTCGGCGGGCCCGTCCGGGACCGGTAGGCTGGTCACATGTCCGAACCGACCGGTGCCGCCCGCCGTCGCGGGCCCTTCAAGGTCGGGGACCAGGTACAGCTGACCGACCCCAAGGGCCGCCACTACACGTTCACGCTCGAGGCCGGGAAGAACTTCCACACCCACAAGGGATCCTTCCCGCACGACGAGCTGATCGGCGCACCCGAGGGCAGCGTTGTCCGCACCACCGGCAACGTCGCCTACCTCGCGCTGCGCCCCCTGCTCCCCGACTACGTCCTGTCCATGCCCCGCGGGGCAGCCGTCGTCTACCCCAAGGACGCGGGGCAGATCCTCGCCTTCGCCGACATCTTCCCCGGCGCCCGCGTCGTGGAGGCCGGCGTCGGCTCCGGCTCGCTCAGCAGCTTCCTGCTGCGCGCCATCGGCGACCAGGGCATGCTGCACAGCTACGAGCGCCGCGCCGACTTCGCCGAGATCGCCCAGGCCAACGTCGAGCGCTACTTCGGCGGCCCGCACCCCGCCTGGCAGCTCACCGTCGGCGACCTCCAGGACAACCTGTCCGACACCGACGTCGACCGCGTCATCCTCGACATGCTCGCCCCCTGGGAGTGCCTGGAGGCCGTCTCCAAGGCACTCGTCCCCGGCGGCATCCTGTGCTGCTACGTCGCCACCACCACCCAGCTCGCGAGGACCGTGGAGTCCATCCGCGAGATCGGCTGCTTCAACGAGCCGACCGCCTGGGAGACGATGATCCGCAACTGGCACATCGAGGGCCTGGCCGTCCGCCCCGACCACCGCATGATCGGCCACACCGGCTTCCTGCTCACCGCCCGCCGCCTCGCGGACGGCGTCGAGCCGCCCATGCGCCGCCGCCGGCCCGCCAAGGGCGCCT